>NZ_JBHZBH010000030.1:0-109687 GCF_042754765.1 Nonomuraea sp. NPDC059194
GGTCGCGTTTGTCATCTCCACACCGGGGCGCCGCTCAGCGATCCGTCCGTCCCAGGGCCGCAACCGTCTCACCAGCCGAGAACGCTTCAGCCCTGGGTCAGCCGCCTGTCCGCTATGGCATGGTGTGGCGGTGTCTCACGTGACGATCAGGGCAGCCGGTACGGCGGACGCCGAGCAGGTAGCCGACGTCTTCCTCGCCGCTCGCGCGCAGATGGCCTACCTGCCGGACCTGCATACCGACGAGGAGACCAGGTGGTGGATCGCCAACCTCGTACTCCCTTCCCACGAGGTGTGGCTGGCCTGCGAAGGCGCGCTCGCCGTCGGGTTCGCCGCGCTGCGTGAGGGGTGGCTGGAACACCTCTACCTCACCCCGGCGGCCCAGCGCGCCAGGATCGGGACCGCCCTGCTTGAGCGGGCGAAGCACGGCAGGGCCACCCTCGACCTGCACGTCTTCCAGGCCAACGGCGGGGCGATCCGCTTCTACGAGCGCCACGGCTTCACCCTGGTCGCGACGGGCCACGAGAATGAGGAAGGCCTTCCCGACGCCCACTACAGATGGACGGCCTGATCCCCGCGGCCGTCGCCCGCAGCTCGCCGGGGCCGAAGCGGTCGCCGTCCATTTTCACGACGACCGCGACGCCCGGCTCGACCAGCCGGTAGGCAGCGTCGGCCAGGTCGCCCTCGTAGTACGAAGACAGGAAGGCGCGCAGGGCGGCGGGCGTCGACAGGCGCTCGCCCCGCAGGACGAGCACCGTCAGGTCGACGCGATGACTCCCGTCGTCGAGCCGCCGCTCCCACACCCGGGAGGCGAAGCGGACCTCCTCCCACTCGTAGGAGAAGTCGGACACCTGCTCCCCCACGCCCGGGGGCACGTGGCCGATCTCGAATCCGTCGAGCAGCCCGCAGGACAGAGCCAGGGCAACCAGCATTGCCGCGATCACGCAGGCACCATTCCCCGAGGTGATCCCGGCGACACCGCCTCAGGCGGCGAGCTGGCGCGTGATCGACGGATCGGTGATGGCCGTGTCGTCGGCCAGCAGGAACGCTTTGGACAGGATGACCGAGAGCATGCCGCCGTCCTCCTCGAAGGGCAGGAAGACCGCCCGCGCGTCGCGATCGGCCCCGGGGACGATGCACAGGTAGGCGTCGTTCGGCTCCATGAGAATGTTGCCGGACCCCAGGTGGATCTTGTAGGTGCGCAGGTCTCCCCGCACGCGTAGGAAGCGGTCGGACAACTCGGAGCGGTCGGCGATCTTCAGCCGGGGCAGCAGCCTGGCGAGCGCGTCGCGCCTGGTCCTGGCGGTTTCCGTGAGCTCCCCGAAGCCGAAGGAGTGCCAGTAGTCCTCGTGCCCGCCCGTCGCCTGCTGGTCGAGCCCGACAGAGGCGACGCCCACCGCGAGGTCGGCGTCGCGGAAGACCTCCGACAGCACCAGCGGCGGCACCTCGGTCAGCGGCACGCCCTCGGCGGGGAGCCAGCCGTCACGGTCGGACGTCCGCTGACCCTCTCGGTGGAAACGGATGTCCTCGGCGGCGCTGAACGAGGCCGTCCCCCACCCGTCCGCCTCCGCGTCGCCGGCGATGTGCATCCCCCAGCGGGCCTGCCAGCCGGACAGCTCCTTGATCGCCTCGCCCTGGTCGCCGCCGCATTCGTAGTCCCAGTGGCCGATGGACAGACCCGTCCAGCCCCGCTGGTTCAGCAGCGCCTTGGCCTGGCCATACCGCAACACGTGCCCACCGAACCTGTGGGAGAGGGTGCGGGTCCGCTCCTCGGCCGGGGTCAGCAGGTAGACCTCGCGAAAGGCCTGCTTGTACGGCTGGCGCACCCCGGCATCGAGGAGGTGGTCGCGCCACGTCCGCACGTCGTCGGCCGTCTCGCGGATCGGGTGCCACAGCCGGACCTGGGTGTCGGGATCGGGTTGGACGCGGCGGCCCTGCGGATCGCTGAGCTCCCAGCCGGTGTCGGTCCTGACCGGCAGCCCGGCGGGGCCCTGCGGGATCTGCCAGATCAGGTTCCTGGCGTACGGGCCGGTGACCGGGTGGTCGAGGAAGAACTCGGTCACCTGGCTCCAGCACCACAGGCGTTCCTCGATCAGCGCCCGCTCCAGCCGGAACCGTTCGGCCGGGAGCGCCTGCTTGAGCTCCTTCAGCGTGGCCTTGAGCTCGGCGAGCGCGGGCTCCTTCCTGATCGCCTGCGGGACGGACTTGACCGTCCTGCCCGCCGGGTTGACGAACCGGAGCGCCAGGCCGTCGGCGCACAGCCGTACCAGGTAGTCGCCGATCTTCTCCTCGCGCACCCCGTCAGGGCCGAGCCCGAAGGTCGGGACGGTGCGGTCCAGCAACTCCTCCCGGCTCAGCTCCGCCTGCGCGGCCACCGCGTCGAGGGTGCGCGCGACGTTGGCCAGCACGGACTTCTTGCGGACCTTCACCTGAAGCCTGGCCAGCGCGGCCACGGTGTCGAGCCCGCCGCGGCGGGACAGCACGTTCACCGCGGCGTTGGCGAGCATCTCGCTGCGGCAGTTGGCGCCCGATCCGCCGATCCCGGTGCCGCAGGTCAGGGCGACGTCGCCAAGAAGCTGGGTCACCCACGGCTCGTCGATCAGCTCGCACGTCCACACCATGCCGCGCACCGGTACGGCGGTGCGCTCGTGCAGGAAGACGGTCGCCGTGTAGGTGTAGTCGTTGTCGAGCGCCTGCTCCCTGTGCCGGGCCACCAGCGCGAGGATCTCGCGCACCAGCCCGGCGGCCTCGGGAGTGAGGAGGGCCTTGGCGGTCTTGAGCCATCGGCCGCTGGGCTTGGATGATCTGGCGGTGTTCCAGTGGCGCAGCAGCGGCAGGACGGCGGGGTCGGCCAGGCGCGTGCCGTACTCCTCGGCCATGGCGCACGCGACGGGATCGCAGTCCCAGATCAGGTTGCGGACAGCTCCCGCCGGTCCGTGCGCGGCGGGTTCGGTCAGCACGGCTTCCAGCTCTTCTTGCAGCGCGTCCCACACCGGGCGGTGCCAGCGCCGGAACCAGTCGGGATACCACTGCAGGACCCGGCGGCGCCGGCCGTGGTCCAGGCGTCGTACGGCGGCCAGCGGGATCCGGTACAGCTCCTGGTAGTTGGTGTGCCGCCAGGTCATCAGCGCGTTGGCGGCCGACCACAGGAAGCGGGCGTCGTCGGCGGTCCAGGGAGTGTCGCCGTCGGCGACCTCGCGCACGATCGTCAGCAGGTCGGCATCGTAGTCGTGACCTCCCTCATGGCCCAGGCTGAGCCGCAGCTGCGCCCAGCGGCCGAACAGCCGCCGCTCGCCGTCGTCCTCAGTGGGCCGCTGCCCGGTGTCGAACCGGGCGAAGGCCTCGCGGGTCGGGAGATCCACCTCACGCAGGACATGGTCATGCGCGCGCGGAAAGTCGTCGAGAACGCCCATGTCAGCCTCCGACCAGCGGAACGAGCTTGACGAACGACACGACCTGATCGACGGTCAGGTCGATCGTCTCGGACAGGTCGTCGATCTGCCGATCTCCGACCAGCAGCAGGAACCCGTTGCGCAGGAAGGCCCGCTCGGCGATGTCGGCCTGCCGCTCCCAGTCGATCCGCCGCCCGGCGCCCATCCGGTAGCCGTTCAGCTGCACCTCGGCGTCGACCGGATGCACCAGGCCGTTGAACCGGGCCGAGGGGTTGGCGTTGTGGCGGGCGACCTCCTCGCGGACGCGCAGCCGTACCAGCTCCCTGGCCGTGATCGTCTCGGGCAGGCCGGGGAGCGAGAACTCGTCCAGCGGTCTGCCGGTTGCGGTCTCATCCCTGAACGTGACCGTTGCCATGACGTAGCTCCCTGGGGGGTCGGAGATCATCTGACGCCCATGAATATCAGCCGGGGCCGACAGAACCCGAGCGCCGACCCAACCCTGCAAGCCACATCGCTCCGCAAGAAATCGCCGTTGCTATTCACGTCGGGATTTAACGGCTTACGCATAGCATTCTGGCGAGCAGCAGCGAAAGACAAGGAGCATCGTGGCGCGCGTCTACCAGGCTGTCCTCCGTGACCGTGCCGACCGGCTCGGCCCCCGGCTCCGCCGCGCGTTCCTCACCTGGCTCGCTCTTCCGGACGACGACGGCGACGCCGACCTCGAACTCAACGTGGGCGGGACGCGCATCCGCCTGCACGACGGCGAGTCCTGCGGTCGATACGTCGCCGAACCGCCCGACCTGCTCACGACCACCATCACCTGGGCGCGTACCCAGGGTGACCGGCGCAACTGGGCCACGATCACGGTCGACAGCCCCGACGACGCCCACCCCGACCTGGTCGCCGCCCCCGCGTTCGTGCCCGACTTCCTGGCCACCGCCCGCGCCGACGACGGCGTCGTGCCTCTCGAAGCGACCGCCCACGAGTTCGACGTCACCAACACCGACGAACTGCTCGGCTGGCTGACCAGCCCCGCCCGGCGGGTCCCGATCGTGGTGCTCACCCCCGACGCCCGCGATCCGCAGGCCATGACCGCGAACGCCGCCCTCCTGGCCGAAGCCCTCGCCGGAGTCGCGCTGATCGCCCGGCTGCGCGACCATCCTGCTCAGGTGAAGATGAACGCCGCTCTCGGCGAGAGCCTGGAGGTCTTCGGCGGCGGTCTGCGCACCTATCTGCCCGACCTGCGGCCGGGCGCGGAATCCTATCCGCACCGCCACCAGGTCCGCAGCGGCGGCGCGCTGCGCGACCATGGTCCGCGCGCCCTCGACGTGGTGATCAGCGGCGTCACTCGCGAGTCGGTACGGCGTGCCTTACCCGACGACATCAGGACCGCCGCCCGGTCGGTCACCGGCGTGCTGACCGGCAAGCTCAGCCCCGAGGCGCTGTGGACGGCCCCGCGGCTCACCCACTCCCCGCTCCGCGACCACCTGGCGGCCCTCGCCGTCGATCCCCGGGTCCTGGCCAGAGCAGCCAACCACGTGGCCACGCAACCGGAACCGCCGCGCGCCCCGGCGAACGCGTCCCCGCCGGAGCCCAGTCTGGTCAAGCCCGGTCTGGTCGAGCCCGGCCTGGTCGAGCCCGGCCTGGTCGAGCCCGGCCTGGTCGAGCCCGGTCTGGTCGAGCCCGGCCTGGTCGAGCCCGGTCTGGTCGAGCCCGCTCCCGTGGCGGCTCGCGACGAGACCCCCGAAGCGGAGCTGAGCACTCCGGACCTGCGGCCCGCGGCCCACGACCTCGACCTGACCGTCCTGGCGGACAGGGTCGCTACTCGGGTGGCCGACGAGTTGCGCGGCGAGATCCTGGCCGCGCTGGAGATGGCCGGTGGCGACCGTACCGCCGCCGGTTCGGAGACCCTGCGGTCGATCCACAAGATGTCGGCGCACATGGAGGCGCTGCGTCGCGAACTGGACCAGACCCGCCTGCTGCAGCAGACCAGCGCCAACCTCCAGGCCGAGGCCGAAGGCCAGACCGCCGCGCTGGAGGTCGAGTTCGCCCGGCTCCGCCAGGACCACGACCAGCTCGAACTCGACTACGAGGAGCTCGCGGGCGACGAGCGCCGCGCCCGCGAACGCATCCGCTGGCTGGAAGGCCGCCTCGCCGAACTGTCCGAGCCGGTGTACGGCATGGCCACCCCCGAGCAGATCTGGGAGCCGGAGAGCCTGTGGGACGTCCTGCAACGCGCCCGCGCCGAGCTCACCCGCCTCGACCTCCCCGCCAGCCTCGACACCGACGCGGCCAAACTCGACGTCACCCATCCCCGCCACTGCCGCGTCTGGGCCGGAAAGGCCTGGGACGCGCTGCGCGCCCTCAACGCCTACGCCGCCACCCGGGCGGCGGGGCTGTTCAACGGCGGCTTCCGCCTGTGGTGCGACCAGCCGCCCCCCGGTCAGCCGTCGATCACCAAGCACATGGTGACCATGCGGGAATCCGAGACCGTCTCCGGCAACGGCGCCTTACGCGCCGAGCGCACCTTTCCCGTGCCCGCGACGCTCGACCCGAGCGGCGAGATCTTCATGGAAGCCCACATCAAGCTGCAGCGTGTCGGCTATCCCGCCCCGCGCATGTACTTCCACGACGACGCCGGAGGCCCGACCGCCACAGTCTGGATCGGCTACCTGGGCGACCACCTGAACAACACCAGGACGAACTGACCGGTCACGTGAGATTGGCGCTGATCTTGGCCGGGTCGAGGCGCACGAACCGGGCGAGCTCGTGGCACCAGACGTCAAGCTCGGCGCCGCATACCTCCGGGCTGCTGATGGTGAGATCCTCGCCGTCGTAGGTGACCTGGGTGGTGCCGTAGTAGTGCAGCTCCATCGCCGTCCGCGCGCGCCCCTCGGCCGCCAGCCCGGTCGCGTGCCGGGCGAAGAGCTCGCGCAGCCCGTGGAAGCTCGGCTCAGGCTCCGGGGCGTCCGCCGTGCCGACCAGCCACGCCGCGGCACTCTCCGCGCCGACGACGGCGGCTCTGGGCCGAAGCCCCTGCTGAGAAGCGCGGCGGGCGGCCGGTGCCGTGATGACCAGCGATCCGTCGGCCTCCATCGCGACCGGCGCGTAGCCCGCCTCCCTGAGCAGGGCCAGGGTCCGCGCCGGATCGAGCGCGCTGGCCAGCACGGTGGGCGCGAGCAGCCGCGGCCGCAGCTTGGCGAGCTTGCGGTGGACGGCGAGCTCGGCCAGCAGGCCCACATCGTCGCCCACCACGCAGCAGCCCACCGCGACCACGCCGATCTCACCGTGCCGGCGCGCGACATCGTTGATCAGATACGTCAGGGCCTGCGGCAACGCCCCCGAGGTCACCTCGGTCAAGGCGGCCACGAGGGCGTCGGCCCGATGCCCGGCGTCCAGCGCCCGCCGTACCGAAGACGGACTGAACCGCCAGGTGCCTGCCGTACCGCCGGATTCGCGGTCGGCGGCCCGGTCGAGGACCTCGGCCAGGTCGGCGGAGGGTGGTCCGGTGACCACCGCGGTCAGGTCCGCCCCGAACAGCGCCTGCTGCCGGGCTCCCGCGAGCAGCTTGCCCGCTGCCTCGGCCACCGATCCCGCGCGTACGGCCAGGCCCAGCGGGCTGAGCGCGTCGGCGCCGACCAGGCCCAGCAGCCTGGCCTCCTCGAGGACTGACAGGACGACCTCGGACGCGCTCGCGGGCTGGATCAGCGGCAGGTGCCAGCTTGCGGCCGTCGCTACCTCCTGCGGCAGCCGTACCGCCGCGTCTGAGGGGAGGAGCCCGAACACCACCTCGCGGATGACACTCGACGGAGTGCCTGCGCTGGGCGGGGTCATCGGGGTGCGCGGCTTGCCGTCATAGCGCCTGGTGGGGCTGATCGGCAGCGCCCACCAGGTCTCGATCAGCGCGGCGAGGCGCTCGGACTGTTCGAGAGCCAGCCACGCGTCGTAGCCCTCGGTCGGTGAGATGCCGTCGCGCTCCTGAGCGACCAGCAGTCCGGCCGCGTGGGCGATGTCAAGCAGCAGCCGGATCTCGTCGTCGGCGCAGCCGAGTCGCCTTGCCAGGCGGCGCACCTCCTTGACCCCGACGCCACCGCCCTTGAGCTCCTGCAGCGGCTCCCCCGACACGGCCTCCAGCAGTGCCGCGGCCCGGTCCAGGACCCGGAGGGCGGCCACGGACGCCTCGTGCGCGACGAGTTCGGCTGCGACGGGAGTGGAGGTGATCGCAGGCGGCTCAGCGGGGATGTCCACCCGGTGTCCGTGCCCGCGCAACGCGAGCGCGACCTCCATGGGCATGACGGCGGTGCCTTCCCAGTCCACGTTCCAGACGAGCCCGTGCTCACGCGCCCATCGAGCCGGAGTCATCGGGCGCTGCCGATGGTGGTAGCCGACGTGCGGGAACTCGTCGAGCACCTGCACAGGCCCCCGCCAGGCGAAGTCGTCGAGCAGCTCGCGGGTGCCCTCCGGCGCCCGGGCGACGAGCGCCGCCAGCCGCTCGTCATCGGTGAGGAGCGCTGTGATCGAATCGACGAGCATCGCCTTGCGACCCGTGCCCGTGCCGCCCAGCCGCTTGAGCATGTCGGTCAGCTCCGCAACGGTGATCTGCGGAAGAACGTCGGCGAGCCCGGGACCAAGCCCCAGCGGGGTGGGCAGCACCTCGTCCAGGGCGGAGCAGATCCGCAGCCGATCGCCTTCCCGCCAGACCAGCGCACGCCGTTCGAGCTGGTCGAGCAGGCCGGTGTCATCGAACCCGTCCGGCAGCAGGCCGGAGAGAGAACGACCGGCGCGAGCGGCCACCAGAACCACCTCGGCGAACCGCAGGCAGGCAAGCGACGACCGGGACAGCGCCAGGTAGGCCGACTCCGGAGTGTCCAGCCGATCTGCCAGCTCGGCCAGCCGCCGCGGCGGCACCGGCCGCAACACGTCGGACCGTACGGCCAGCAGGCCCGCCAGCGCCTTCTCATCCAGCCCCGACAGCAACTCCAGGAGCGCCTGGTCCGCATTCACCGGCCAATTGTCGCAGCGCGGCCAGCGGTCGGCGACCTTATGCCGTCGTCGGGCGGTCTGGTGCAGAAGACAGTGCAAGCACCCAGCGAGAACCACCGGGCCTTGTTACGCAAAGGGCACGTGGGAATCGGCATATTCCACTGCGGGCTCGGGAGGCAAGGAGTCACCAGTACGCGGATCAGTGCGAGAGACCTTCATGATCTCGTCAGCCGTCAGGGGATGGAGAGCTCCCTCCCTGATGGCCCAGCCTCGGACGATTTTCACGGGCAGGCCGCTGCCAGGATCGGTTCTGGGGGTGAAGGAACGCATGATGAGACTCCCTCCGGCTTTGCCGGCCCTGGCGAACGTCAACATCAAGGACAGTGCAGCGACCTCCGCGTCCACGACTTTCATCGCACGCTTCCGGGACTCCACCGTGGCGACCACCTCCAGCGGGTCGTGCTCTCCGTCGGTCACGTGACAGGTAAACATGTGCACGCCGCGACCCGCATGAATCGAGAGCCACACGAGCAGGTCAGCGGCATGATCTTCGGCTTCCAGCACCGACCCGTGCGGCAGCGGGTCCAGCAGGTCCATGGCCCGCATGCTGAGCGCCCGAAGCCTTTCGCGATGGGCGAGCGAGGCCACGAGCTCCGCGATGGGCTCGCCCCCATAGCGGAGCGGATCGACCTCTTCACACACCGCCGCGGCGTAGTGGGCCCTGCTCGCGGCCGAGTCGGGCGGCAACTGCTCTGCCTGGCAGAACTCGGCGTATTCGGCCGGGATGAAAGCCTCGACCACGACGCGGTGGCCGTTATGGAGCATGGAGCGCATGCTCTGCTCGCATGCGGCGAGGTACTGGTCGTAGTCGTCGAACTCGAACGACGGGTATGCCTTCATGGCGGCCAGGTCGAGCTCATCGAGGAGTATCGCCACACCGGTGACGCCGCTGTGGCGGGACTGACGCCTTCGTTTCTTGCTCATGCGGGGACCGTAGTGAGGGCTGCCTCGGCGTATGCGGCCGAACGACGTTCTGTGGACAAGCAGCGCCCGTCCGCACAGTGAACACCTACGTCAGGACGATCCGTCAGTTACATGCGGCAACAGCACGAGGTGGCCTGGCTGGGGAACCGCTGTCGGAGATCATCCTGTTCGGCCACGGCAAAGACGCCGACGTCATGATCGAACTTCTCGACGGGCGACAGTTGGTGGTGCCCTTGTCGGGCTCCCTTCGCGTGATCGGCTGCGCGGGGCTGGAAAGCGAGGTGACCGCCTGGGACGACCGCTCCTTGATCATTCGCTATTTCGGCCGAGATCTGGTGCTGACCGCCGCCCGCATCGGGGTTTCTGCCGACGAGCCGAGCTATGCCGAGGGGTTCCGCGACGAAGTGGAGCAGTGGCTGCTCACCGACACCGCCGAGGATCTACCCTGGGCGGCGAGCATCGAGATCGAAGTGGCTCCGGCCGATGCTCGAGGGTGCCCTACTCGTTCACCAAGTCCTCGACCAGCTCGCTGACGAGCCGCTCCTCCATGACCGCTCGCCCCGTAGCCGCCATACGTTCCGCAAGTTCGGGTGCCCAGGGGCTGCCGGCCGGGCTGCCTTTCAACGACTCGGACTCGCCCCGGCCCAGCGCCCGCTCATACGTGGTCAGATCCATCCGCCACGGCGTGGCGCCGTACCTCGTCTGGGCATCGGCGGTGGTCCGTACCCCTGTCCAGTCGAAGTCACCCCGCCACCGCACCGATCCCTCGCAGGCGGCGACCAGCCGGTGGCACGCCAGCGACGGCATCCCTTCGGTGCAGATCAGCGCCGCGCCCCCCACGCCCACGGCCGCCCGCAGCACCGCGGGGTTCTCACACACGAACACCCGCGGCGAGGTCACCCGTACGGGCATCGTCACCAGCTGGTGCAGCGTGACCCGGAACGGCGTGGCCGCCTCCGCCGCGGCGGTAAGCCACTGCGCCAGCGGCGATCCCGCCGCCCGCAGCCCGAGAACGAGCACCTGGCTCGCCAGGTCGTCCACGATCACTCCAGCGGACTCCCACACCGCGCGACGTCCCGCCGCCGTCCCGTCCACCGGCGCGCCGATCCGCGCGGCCAGCGCCCTGGCCACCAGTCTGGCCAGCGGTGTGCCGGACAGCGCCTTGGTGTCGCCGGTGGCCTGCTCGGCCAGCACCGTGATGGGCCAGGCGTCGGCGGGCAGCAGATCCAGTACGGCACGAGCCCGGCGGATCACTTCGCCGCCCTGCCGTGCCGCCTTGGTCAGGGTGCCGTCGCCGGCCAGGCCGGCCGTCCACTCGGTGAACCAGGTCTCGCCCGCGTGACGGCATCCGGCCAGTATCTCCAACAGTTCCGCGCGAGCCTGCTCCGCGCGGGCCAGTTCCTCGGCGCGCACCGGCACCGGCCCGGTCAGGTCGAGTACGGCCGCCTGGAGGTCGTCGCAGATCCCGGCCCGGCGGAGGGCCTCCTCAACAGCCACCGGGGGCACGCTGAGCCGGGCGGAGCCTCGGTCCTTGCGGCCCAGCAGCGCGGCGACCGCCCGTCGCTCCTCGTCGGTGACCTCGGTGAGCAGCACTGGGGCGTAGAAGTCCCTGCCGTGCGTGACCCTGTCCGCCAGGCGCGACAGCACCCGCTCCAGTCCTGGCCCGCCGAGCGTTCTGCGCAACCGGGCCGGATCGTTCACCACAGTCCGCGCTCCGGTTCTTCCGGTACGGCAGGCGCGCTGCTGGAGGTCTCGCGCTCCGCCCGTTCGGCGCGGGCACCGTCCCACTCCCAGGTGGTCACGTGGACCGCGTCGATGCCGTCGCGCCGCACCAGTTGGTGGGTGGCGATGCCGGGCACCGTGGGATAGAAACCCCACTCCCGCTCGCTGGTCATCGCCACGTCCAGGTCGAAGGTGGTCAGCAGGCCCAGGCACTTGGCGCGGGCGTCGTCGTCGACTCCGGCGAAAGCCTCATCCAACGTCACCAGCCGAGGCGCGCACGGCTGCGCGGAACGGTAGTGGGAGGATGCCGCCGCGAACAGCGGCAACGAGACCGTCAGCACCCGCTCGCCGCCGGAGGCCGGTCCGGTGGCCGGACGCCAGCGGCCGTCCTGGTAGCGCTCGATCACGAAGGTGTGCCAGGTCCGGTAGTCCAGCGCCCGCCGCAGGTGCTCGACCCAGGTGCCGTGCTCGTCCTTGTTCCGTTCGGCCTCGATCTGGGCCTGCAGAAAGTCCGCCACGGCCGCCCGATCCGCCGGTGACCACAGGTCGGCGCCCTGGCGCAGCAGCCGGGCGCGGGCCTCGGCCAGACCGGCCGGCGCGTCCTTGTCCGGTATCCAGGACATCCGCAGCAGCATCCCGGTGGAGGTGGGCCGTTCCTTCAGCTCCTTGTTCATCTGGCCGACCTGGTCATCGGCGTCGGCGATGAGCTGCTGCAGGTGCGCCGCCACGTCGTTGACCAGGTGCTCTTCGACGATCTCCCGCTGGCGCGCGGTGAGGGTGCGCTCCCGGTAGTCCAGCTCGGCGTCCAGCAGCGCGGTCAGCTCGCCGGGTGCCCGTTCCCGGCCCTGGAACTGGATCGTCACCACGAACCAGTCGGACAGGCCCGCCACGGCGTGGTGGCCGTGCCTGGTCAGCGCCTCGGACAGCTCGGTGTAACGTCGGGTGATCTCGTCCTGGACCCGTCGCCACGCCTCGTCGGATTCGTCGACGTCCGACAGCGCCTGTTCGACGCGCCGCGCGAGCCGTACCGCCGGGTCCGCCGCCCAGGAGCCGGTCTGCTCCACCTCGCAGGCCACCTCCAGCAGCCCGGTCTCGGCGAACCGGCGCAGCGCCTCGATTGCCTGCTCTCTGCGTCGCGAGACGGTCTCCGCGTTCTCGCGCAGCTGCTCCTGCCGTCCTTCGGCCTTGGCGCGCTGCTCGACCGCGTCCCTGTGCGCCTGATCCAGCCGCTTGAGCTCGGTGGTCAGCGCCGTGATCCTGGCCTTGGTCCGGGTCAGCCGTTCGCGCAGTTCCTCCACCGACGCGCCGATCGCGGCCTGCAGCGTCTCCAGCCGGGCGTGTTCCTCGGCCGCCCTGCGTCGCGCCGCGCGTTCAAGCTCACGGGCCCGCTCTCGCTCCTGCTCTGCTGCGCGCAGCTCACCGGCCCAGGTGCGCGCCTCGGCCTGCCGTTCGGCGTGCAGTCGGGCGGCGGCTACCAGCTCGGTGACCACCTGGCGGTAGGCGGCCAGCGCCTCTCGCACCTCAGCCAGCCCGCCGACGTCGGCAGGGAGCCGGGTATCGGCCGCCGCCCGGTCCCGCTCCTCGACCGCGGCGGCCAGGTCGTCCTCGGCCCACCGGACCTCGTTCTCCTGCTCCTCAACCGCGGCGGCGGCGTCCAGGTGGCGAGCGGTCGCGGTCGCGAGCGCCGCATGGGCGTCTCGCACACCGGTGTCCAGGGGGTGCCCCGCGAGCTCGGCGGTCACCCGATCCTGCCGGGCCGTCAGCGCCGCGACGGCCTCCTCGGCCTGCCGCACCTGCTCGACCGCCTGGTCGATCAGAGCCGCAAGCTCGGCGAGGCGACGCTGCCTGGCCTCCTCTCGGGCGGCGGCGCCGACGTACTCGGCGCTCTGCTTGGTCCAGGCGCCGTGCAACGGCCCGAGCCGCCACCGGCCGTCGGCGCACACGTAGGGCCCCGGCTGCTCCTCCAGGCCCATGCTGTCCAGTACGGCTTGCGCCGCCGGGTCGGCGGTGACCAGCGCGCGGCTGAGCGGAGCCTGCGCGCGCTCGCCGGGCAGCGCGATCACATCGTGGGCGACCGGCTCCAGCAGCCGCCCGTCCGGGGTGACCCAGGAATCCAGGAGCCCGGAAGCTTCGAGTGCCGCCTCCAACCCGGCCCGGCTGTCCGCGTCGAGCTCGGCGCGGAAGTCGACCAGCGTCCACAGCGGCGCGCCCGGCTGTCCGTCGCGTACGCCCTCTCCACGGGTGTACGGCACGCGGGGCCGGGCCTGCTCGCCCGCGGCCAGCCGGTCCCGCTCGGCCACCAGCTCGTCGTGCTCGCTGCGGCGCGTGGTGAGGGTCATGTTCGCCGCGGCCAGCGCGTGGGCCAGCTCCTGTTCGGCGCGCCGTCCCGCCTCGCGCAGCGCCACCTCGCCGGGGTGCGGCCCGGTCAAGCTGTCGGCCCAGGCGGCCAGGCCGTACTCCTCGGGATCCGGCATCCGCAGGTCACGCAGGCCCGTGCCGTACCGCCGCCAGTCCGTGACATGGTCGGTGATGGCGGCGACCAGCCCTTCGCGTGCGGCGGCGAGCCGGTCGGCTGCCGTGTCGCGCTGGGACTCGCTCTTGGCCAGCTGGGTGCGGGCGGCGACCAGGTCGCGCTCCCGGTCGGCGGCGGTCTGGGCGAGCGCGGTGACGTGGTCGATGGCCTGTGCCCGCGAGACGATGGCGGCCTGGACCGGCTCTCCGGTTTCCAGCAGCCTCTCGTTCTCCGCCGCCAGCCCGGTCCGCTCGGCCAGCGGAACGGCGCGAGCGTGGCAGTCGGCGAGCGCTCGCCCGCTCGTTTCCGCGGCGGCTTCGGCCCTGGTATGCCGGTCGGCTCTCTCCGCGACCTTGGTCTCGGCGCCCTCGACCGACTCCACGGCAGCGGTGACGGCCTTGTCCGCCTCGTCGGCGTACCGTTCGGCGGCGTCCAGGTCCTTGATCCGGCTGTCGCCTGCCAGCTCCTCCCTGACCGCGTTCTGCTCGGCCAGCCCGGCCTGGGCGAACTCCGTGGACGCCGCGGCTTCGGCCTCCCGCCGGGCCGCGTCCCCGATCAGCTCGGCCACCGTGTTCAGGTCACGCTGACCCTGCTCGTAGGCGGAGTGCGCCAGCCGTACCTCTCCGCTCTGCCTGCGCGCGGCCACCGCGGCGTAGCGCTGGTAGCGCGTCATGAAGCGGCGCACGTGCTCACGGGTGTCCTTCAGGGCCGCCAGTTCCTCGCGCTGCTGCTCCAAGTCATGGAAGGCGGCGGCGACGTCGGAGATGAGCGCCTGATCGACAGGGGCCAGGGCTTGGGAGAGCGCCTGGGACAGCCTCTTCTCGTCCGGACGCTTGGACAGCTGCGGTTGGCGGAGCTGGATGAGCAGGTTGATGAGCGCCTCGTACCGCTCGGTTCCCAGGTGGAACAGGTGCTCGTCCAGCAGCCTGCGGTAGGCCGAGGATTGCTGAACGACCTGGCCGGAAGGCCCGATGGCCTCGGTCAGGCGATCACGGGTGAGCGCGGTGCCGTTCTTGCCGATCAGGAACAGCTCTTCGCCGATCCGCTGCGAGGTGAGGAAGAACCAGCGGTCGGCGATGCCCTTGCCCTTGACCGCCTTCAGTCCGCAGCCCACGGTGAGGTAGGCGTGCTCGCCGTCCTCGGTGACCCGGCCGAACTCCAGCCAGGTGTAGCCGAGCCGCTCCTCGTACCGATCGCCCAGCAGCAGGTTCCACTCCATCCTTTTGCCGGGGTCGCCATCGGGCTCCACCCTGCTCGGCGACAACTCGCCGTCCAGCAGGAACGGCAGCGTCAACGCCAGCACCTTGGACTTGCCGGTGCCGTTGTTGCCCCGGAACAGGATGCGCCCGTCACGGAACCAGAACTCCTGGTCGTCGTAGTAGAACAGGTCCACCAGACCGGTGCGCAGCGGCTGCCAGCGGTTCGTCGCGGCGATCGGAAGGTTCATGCCTCTTTCTTTCCGGTGATGATGGGTTCGCCGAAACCGAAGCGGGCCAGCGCAGGCAGAGGAATGATCGTGTCAGCCTGGAGCCGGACGAGCCCGAGCGACTCCAGCCGGTGGATGGCGCCCGTCGTCAGCTCCGAGATCGAGGCGTTCTTCCGCCACCGGGTGCGATGCTGTACGGCGAGCCGCTCCATCTCGCTACGGACCTGGTCGGCTTCCACCGGCGCGCCCGGGTACATCCGCAACTGCGCGGCGAGATACTCGGCGAGCAGCAAGGTGGCGTGCCCGTCGGTACCTTCTTCCGGCATGCCCAGGTCGGTGGTCTCGCGGGTGGGGTCGAGCAGGGCGATGCCCTCGGCCCGGACCTCGGCCACCAGGCCGGTCGCCTCGGTGAGGCGCTTGAGCAGCGGGCCGCGCTGGCGTTCCAAGTAGCCGCGTTCGGCTTCGGTCAGCTCCTGGTAGTAGAGCACGGGGTCGTCCAGCAGCCGCCTGGCGAGCGTGTGCCGGATGAGCCGGTTCCGTCCGTCCTCGGTGTCGGGGAGAAGCTCCTCGGTGATCGCGGCGAGCCGTTCGCCCAGCGTGGCGGCCTGCACGATGGAGGGCCCGCGCCTGGTGGTCAGCAGGACGGCGAGCACCCGCCGATTCACGTCGTACAGGGCATCACCGGAGCCGCTCACGTAGGCCGATTCATCGCCCGCCACCTTGCCCAGCACCCCGACCGCGATCAGCAGGGCGGCCACGGTCGCCAGGTCCGCGCGCTCCTCACGGGTGCTGAGGGTGAAGACCATCCCGGCCGCGACCAGGTCGGGGTCGCCGGCGAAGGCCAGCATCCGCTCGGCCAGCCAGCCCAGCGTCACCTGGCTGTCGGCGCGTTCCAGGGCGGCCAGAGCCAGGCAGGTCAGCACGTAGCGGCGGCGGCTGAAGGCCACCTTCCCCTTGGTCTGCGCGGCCCGCGTGCCGTCGAGGTGACGGGCCGGTAGCTTGCGCAGCCTGGCCACCGCCGTGTCGGCATGGAGCGTCCACCCTGCCTCCCTGGCGAACCAGTCCGCCAGCCACCCCTGATGCTTGCGGACCAGACGGTAATCGGGAGCGTCGGGTGTGAGCAGCGGACGGCGCAACAGTGCGCGGATGGCTCTGCGGCGCTCCTCCTCACGCTGGGCATCGAGGACGTCGCCGACCTCAGCCGCCATGCGGCACCGCCATCAGGTCGATGATGGTCAGCTCGTGGTCCGGCCCGCGCAACACGCCGTCCTCCGTGCGAATCTCGGCGTAGCCGTCCACCGGCTTCAGGCGGACCTCCAGGCTGCCGTCCGCGGTTCTGGTCGTCACCTCACCGGGCCCCGCGGCCAGCCCGTCGCCCAGCAGCCGCAGGAAGAGCCGGAACTCCACCGGGTCCAGCTCCCCCAACTCGCTCAACAGCACCGGTTGCCCGGTGGCCAGCCGCTTACGCGCCAGCTCCGTCTGCTCTCGCTCGGCTGCCACGAACACCGCCAACTCCTCGCGCTGTTTGCTCCGGTTGACGACCTTGCTCGGAGCGCCCCGCCGGGAGTAGCTTCCCGTGGCGCGCAGCCGTACCGAGATCTCCGCCTGCGGCGCCTCCAGCCAGCTCGTGGTCGCCGTCACCCCGTCCGACTCCTCGGCCTCGACCGTCAGGTGCCGGGCCGAGGTCAGGCCGAACGCCGCCCGCCACAGGCGATGCGCGTCGGCCTCAGTGGGGCACTCGGCGAACCAACGTGCCAGAGCCCGGAAATCAGCCGACCGGTCGCTCCGACCCGCCCGGCGTTCCTGCAGCACGCTGATCGTGGCCAGCAGGTCAGGAATCGCCTGACGCGCCCGGGTCCGCAGCAGATCGGCCTGGCAGGGGCGCGCGCGATCGCCCACGAACCACGACCGCAGGCCCGACCAGCGATTACGCCACTCCGCCAGCTTCGCCTCCGCTGGGTCTTCCTCGTCAGGCGCCACATCAGCCGCCTCACGCTCGGCGGCCAGCCTGAGCAGGGTGTCGATCCCGTCCAGCTTCCGGATCTTGTCGGCGATGTCGAACGCCTTGACCACCAGTTCCGAGACGAACCGCTCCAGATACGCGATCAGCCGATCCTTGTAGGCCAGGAACGCTTCCTCTTCGATGTCCTGCAAGTCGATGGTGCGCTGCAGACCGCCCATGAACGCGCTGGCATTGGCCGCAAGGCTGTCCAGCCTGCTCATGACCTCCAGCAGCAGATTGTGCACGACCGCCGGATCCGGTCGCGCGTCCAGGGCCGACAGCGCGTGCAGCCGTACCCGGATGTCCTCCAGCGCCACCGCCTGCAGCTCACCCCTGCGCCCCAGCTCGCGGTCGAATATCTCCAGCGCCCGCTCGGCGGCCTCGCCCTCACGGCTCAACTGGTAGAGGTAACGCGCACGGTAGAAGTCCTCCACCGTGGTGACTCTGCCGGTGTCGGGATCGGCGCGCAGGTTGCCCCAGTCGCGCAGGCTGCTCAGCGCGTTGTCCACCTGCTCCTGGACGACCGGCTCACCGCCGTCGCCCCGAAGTGTCTCCGCGACGTCCTCCGGCCGTAGGTGCACCACGAAGCGGCGCTTGTTGGCCATGAACCCGCCCATGATCCGGCGGTAGAGGTCGGCGTTGGGGGCGCCGAGATAGGCAAAGGCCTGAGTGCGCGAATGAGACATAACAATACGTCAGTATGCCGTTACCAGACCGTCCCGCGTCACGGTTTCCGGCAGAGGTTCGGATCGCGCCGAGCACCCTTGCCGAAGTCCTCGTGCGACCTCAATATCGAAGATCGCGAAGTGTCACTGGAATCCTCGGCGGGTTGCGGCATGGCCCTGGCCTGCTCATCCATCGACCGTGGAAAACGACTGAGGAGGACCGGGTGGAGGAGTACCGCCGTCTGCTCGAACAGCATGGGATCACCTGGGGCGAGGAGCTGATCCCCTACGTGGGCGAGGTGGGCACGAGCGCCTACCTCATGAACGGCTACGACTACTGGACCGCGTGTTTCCGCCAGCTCGGCGGCGCTCGTCGTGACATGGACGCGCGGATGGGCGAGCTCGACCTGGACCGGGTGGTGCGTGACGCGCTGGGCGGCGATGTCCTGGACAACCTGGCAGCCCTGCGCCTCACCCCCGAGGGCAGCCGCCTGGAGGCCAGGACGCTGGCCGTACTGGACGACACGCCGCTCGCGACGACGCTGCTGCTCGACTCCCAGGTGACGTCCACGGTCACCGTGACGGTCGACGGCGTCGCGCACGCCGTGCCCGCGGGCGGCGCCAGGCTGGTGGAGATCACCAGTGACAGCGTGGTCGTCGCCGAGCGGCCGATCGACCTGTCCCCGCTCGCCCGGCGGGCGCCCAAGGCCCGGCTGCGCCTGCGAGCGGGGTTCGCGTGCCGGTGGGGCGTCACCGGCGTGGACGGGCAGGGATGGTATCCGGCGGGCACCGTCCGCGCGCTGGACGCCCACCTGAGGCCGTACTTCCACGGCGACGACCTGGTGCTCGACGTGCCCGCCGAGCGCCTCACGGTGTCGGTGACGCGCGGCATGGAGTACGGCACGGCCACCGTTGACGTCACCCCGCCGCCAGGCGAGGAGGTGACGGTCGAGCTGACACCCGAGCGCGTCTACGACGCGGCCGCACGCGGCTGGTACGGCGGCGATCTGCACGTCCACCTCAACTGGATGGGCGACGCCCCGGCGACCACGGAACGCGCCGCCGCCGCGCAGCTCGGCGAGGACCTGCACGTCCTGAACCTGGTCGCCGGCAACGTGGCGGGCGACCGCGTCTACGACAAGGACCTGCTCGAAGCGTGGGTAGGACGGGACCTCCCCTGGTCCGACGGACGCCACGTGGCCAGGTTCGGCGTGGAGTACCGCAACGACCTGCTCGGGCACGTCAGCGCCTTCGGCCTCACCGGCATGCCCACCCACTTCCACAGCGGGTTCGGCGACAGCCCGGACAATCACCCCAACAGCGTGCCGCTGACGGAGCTGCGCGGCCTGGACGCGATCACCGGCTACGGCCATCCGTTCCACACCGATCTGACCGACACCGACCCGCCGGACCTGGCCGTGGCCGCCGGCCGTAACTGCTCGGCCAGGGAGATCGTGGTGGACGCGGCACTGGGCCTGATCGACAGCCTGGACGTACTGAACCACTCCTCCGTTCAGGCCACGGCCGTGGTCTACCGCCGGCTCGTCGGCGCGGGCAACCGGCTCGCCGTGACCGCGGGCACCGACGCAGTCCTGTCGATCTCACGGCGCGGCACCGCGTCGAGTCCACCGGGCTGGGAGCGCGTGTACGCACGCGTCGACGGGCCGCTGACCGCGCGGTCCTTCGCCGAAGCCGTACGGCTCGGCCGCACGTTCGCCACCACGGGCCCCTGGCTCGAGCTCGACATCGACGGCTGCCAGCCGGGCGACACGGTACGGGCGGCCGAGGGCGACACCGTCGTGATCACCGCACGAACCGTCGGCCCCGAGGTCGAGTGGCTCCAGATCAGAACCGCCGACGGTGTCCTGGCCGAGGGCGGCCCCGCGGAGCTGACCGCCGAGCTCACGGTGCGCGAGCCGACCTATGTGGTCGCTGTGGCGGGCGGACGGCGACATCCGCGATCGCTCCACCCCATGGGCGGCTACGCGCACACGAGCCCGATCTACGTCGGCGGGCCCGTGGCCAGGCGTGCCGATGTCGAATGGTGCCTGCGCTGGCTGGACCTCCTGGAGCGGCTGCTGAGATCGGACGGCCGGTTCACCTCCGAAGCGCAGCGGACGGCGCACCGCGACCTGCACGAGCGGGCCCGCGCGGTCTACGAGGCCAGACTCCGCACGACTTAGCGATCCTCGTCCGCGACCACCTGCCGGTAGGCGGCGAAGTCGGCGCCGCTGAACTCCACCCACTCCTCCACGTCGACCCGCTCGGACAGCGTCGCCAGCATCGAGCGGCCCCGGTTGTAACCGGCATTCCAGACCGAGCCGTAGCAGACAGCGACGGCGCGCCGCTTGTGGGCGAGGAGCAGGCAGGGGGCCGACAAGCGTGGCCGCGACCGCAAGGTGGGCGTGACGCTGCGCATGCGGCGGCCAAGGTCATTCCGGACGGATCTTCGAGGCGGTCCGCAACAAGCCGATCAGCCTCTCCGGAGGAATCGCGGCCAACTCGGCCCGATGCGCTGCCATGAGGAGAAGCTGGGCCACCATGTCGACGCAGAATTCGTCGCCGAGCCTCCACTCCCACAGTTTCTCCATGCCCAGGTCGTTGAGCTCGGTCGTGATTCCGTGCCGCCGGACCTCCTTGATGACCTCCTCGATCGCGTCGAGGCGGTCAGCACCCCGGCGCAGACACCACAGCGCCGGATAGCCGTCGAGCACAGCCCAGTGACACCCCTGTGGCAGATTCGCCCGGACCAGCTCGTATACCGCCGACTTGTCGCGACCCGAGTAGTCATTGAAGAGCAGCAGGAAGGGGTGCAGCACCTCGCCTTCCTCGTCGACCAACCGGACCTCACCAGGGAGCTTCGGATGGTGTCCGCCCGGGATCAACTCCCCGAGCGCCCACGCTGCCAGGCGCGGATCCTCCACCCGCGTCTCCCCGACTACAGGAAGTCGCGCAATCCAGGCGTCGCCGACATCCACCATCGTGATGACAGGCGCTTGCTGATCCATGCGCCGACCATAACCACCGCGACCGACAGTCGCCCTGCGTCGCGCTTATCCACAGAACGTCGCTCGGTTCGCCGGCGATTTCACGCGCGGTCCATCCTGCCGCCATGGACGACCACCTGACCCCAGCGGCCCTGAAGGAACGAGGCTGGACCCCCGCCATGATCCGGACCTTGCTGGGCCCTCCCGATGCCCTGCGCCCCAATCCCGTCTTCCGCTCCGCTGCCCCCATGCGTCTCTACGACGGCGAGCGAGTACGGCAGGCTGAGTCGTCCGACCGGTTCACCGCCTTGCGCACATCCGCCGATCGCCGGTCACGCTCAGCGCTGAACGCCTCGGCGCGCAGGCGAGCGCAGACCATGGCCCAGATCGAGGACGTCCCCATGACTGTTCCGCTCTTGGCCTGGGAAACCTTGGCGGCCAAGGCTGTCAGCCATCGCAATCGCCGCGATGGCGAGCGAGCCCTGGAGCGCACCGACCACCTGCCCACCCCCGCGACGGTGTCCCAGGTAGATGAGGTGACTCTGCAGCGATGGATGGTCAACTATCTCCGACACGAACTGACCCGCTACGACGAAGCCACTGATCAGTTGTTCGGCAAGGTCGGCCGATCCGCGGCCGCCGACCGGCTCAGAGCGCGGGTCTACGCCGCGATCGCCCGAACCTACCCTGCGCTGACACCCGAGTGCGAACGGCAACGCACCCAACGACGGGCACCCCCGTCAGGAGAATCGACCGGGTGATCTACGCGCGGGTCTCCTCCAGTTCCATGCCGCCCCGTTCCAGCTCTTCCCTTCTCGGCGGTCAGTTCGCGCAGGCGGTGGACGACCGACTGCCAGTCGATCTCCGCGCGGTCGATGGTCGCAGGCAACGTGGCCAGGTGCTGCCCGCGTGCTATCACCACCTTCTCGGCCGCGGTGAGCTGCAGCTCGTGGTCATCCTCTCCAAGGGTCTGGGATGTCCCGGGACTGGGGCTCGGGAACGACGCCCCACAGGTAGGTGGACTCCATCACCAACTGCTCGGTCAGCGTGATCCCGGTCAGGCGCTCGGAGAGGAGGAACGAAGGCCCTTCGCAGGGGTAGGCGAATGGACGATAGAGCGAGTCGATCTCATTCATGGTCTTCACGAGCTCCTCCGGCACCTCGTCCGGATAGCCTTCCTGGGCGATGAAGTAGAACCGGATCTCGCCATCCTCGATCCAGTAGAAGTAGTCGATGCCCTTGACGCCGAGCAGGAATTGAGAGACCAGCCGGGTGCCTGCCGACAGCGGCATGACGATCTCTTCGGTGATGCCGAACGACCCATCGCCGAGGACGAACGCCCAGTCGCCGACGGCCGTGACACCGATGGTCATGCCGGATGCGGGGGGAGTGCGCCACGCAGGCCCGTGGCGCCCGCCCGGCGTGAACGTATCCGGCCGGCCGCCGAGGCGAGTCACGAGCTGCTCGGGGGTGAGGCCGCGAACGTAGGTGAAGTCATAGGAGCCATCTCCCGCGTCGTCGGCGAGCCAGGAGTAGTCGGGCGGAGTCGCGATCACGTCATCATGGTGGCAGGTGCCACCGACACAACGATCCGTTCACGAGAGCCAGGAGCACGGGGCGTCGCGGGTGGTCGGCGAGCGCTCCTGACCAAACCTGAGACCATCCGAACGCTGTGACGGCCCTACTCGACCAGCTACGGACCGCCGCCCGCCCGGTGCGCGGCAGGATCCCTGGGATCCCTGACGAGAGCAGGCGCCTCCTCCCGTCTCTGGATGCCCGCAGCGGCGATGACGCTGGGGTGGGTCTGGCCGCGCCAGATGGAGGAGCCAAGAATGTGGATCTGCGGGTGCGCATGCCTGCGCGGTCCAGGATTGCGGGGTGAGACCATCACGAACAGCGACGGCGCGTTATGAGGCCACCCGCCAACCGTGAGCGAGGAGCAGACGACGGACACCGTACGATCCCAACCGAGAAAGTCGAACTGCCGAGCTCTTGCGCACCGCGGTGAGCGCCGGGCGGAGGAACTGTTCGGCTGACAACCCAGGTCCCGGAGCCGGCTCTTTGGTGAATCCCTCAGCCAACTCCTTCAGCAGGGGCTCGATGAGCCCGGGCTCGAGAGGCTGGCTGGTGGGTTCGACGACTCCGGCCAGCGCCCAGTCGCTCATCGCGGCATGCACGGCGCCAAGGAGACTGTCGGTCAGACCGTACAAGCCCATCACATCGCCGGTGGCAGTCGCGATGGGCAGTGCGGGCAAGAGCACAGGAAAGGGCTGCTCGCCGAGGTCGTCCAGGATGTGGGCGGTGATAGGCAGGATTTCCTCCTGGCGCGCGCCACGGCCGAAGGAGGAGCGGTCTGCCTGCTCGGCTGCGACGCGGGAGCCCAGGAGTCCCGCCAGCAGGCGCGCCCACACTTCCAGCCGCTGCTCCGCCGTACCGCTCCCCCATATCTCTACGGCGGAGCCGACCACGGCCTTGGAACCGCGGATCTCGATGAGACCTGCCTCGACCGCCGCGCTCCACAAAGCGTGCAGGGCCGGAAGGTCCTTGGCGCTGCGCAGCCTTTTCGAAGCGCCTGCCGCGCGGAGGGATTCCTGCTCTCGGCGCCGCATGACCCAGTCGCCGAACTCGGATCGGCCGGAGGGAAGATCAGGCACGTCCATCGCCGGCAGGAGCGCTTCGGCCAGCCCGAGTTCGGCCTCAGCCTGGATCGCGTCGGCCGGGCGCAGCACCTTGCTCGGGGTCAGCGCCCGCCCTGACCCCACCCAGTGGGCCAGCGCGATCGCGCGCCGTACCAGGGCAGACGTGGCGGCCCGCTCGGCCAGGGCCGGGACCGGCGCATCCTCATGCGGCTCCAGCAGGCGATCCTCCTCGGCGTAGGCCATTGCCGGGAACAGCGCGGTGAACACCGGATCGACGTCATCAGCCTCGACCGGCAGGTCGTCGCCGGGCAGTGCTCCGTTGACCCGGAAAAGCTCGTTGAGGGCGCGCCGGTCAGCCTCGGTGAAGGTGCCGGGGGTGTAGTCGTAGGAGTCCTCTTCCGGTGCCAGGCCTCGACCGGCGAGGCACATCGGGTACAGCACGCCCGGCCCGGCGGGGATGATGTCCTCCACCTCGATCCGGTGCCGCCACTCATCGCCCAGGTCGTAGATGTACTGCAGCGCTGCGCCTGGACGGGGCACCACCTGTTCCAGACGGACGGCATCCTCATGGATCATGGGAGGGCCGAAGCCGAGGAACGACCGCTCCAACAGCAGCTCCGGAACGTAGCTGACGTTGGCGAGCTCGAACTTGTGCAGATGGTCGCCGTCCCACTCGAAGGCGTCCTGCAGGATGTCGCTCAGCGTCCCGAGTGTGATCGCGGACGGCACCTGGAGCCGCCGCCACACTTGCACCCGCAGATCCCTCAGCGTGATCTTCAACTGGTGGATCCGCGCGGGTGCGTCTGGCATCGTCCAGGCTCCATCTGTCCAGGGGGCAGATCCAGCCTAGTGGGGTTGCTCGCGGCGGCTGCACCCGCTTCGGAGGCATTGAGGGAGCACATCCCGCAGGATGGAGCCGTGGACTCGTGGGCCGAATGGAATGATCCGGCGGGGCTTCGTATCCGGCTGGATCTGGCCTTGCAAGAGGCCCGCGCCACATTGCCCTGCTCAACGTGGCCAGTTAGGTCGGGCAGCAAACAAAGAAACCCCAGCTCGGAGATACCCAAGCTGGGGTTTCTGCGCTGTGCGCCGCCAGGGACTCGAACCCCGGACCCGCTGATTAAGAGTCAGCTGCTCTAACCAACTGAGCTAGCGGCGCTTGCGACAGGTGTAACTGTAGCAGCAGCCAACCACCACTCGCACATCACACGATCCTGACCGCCAGCCTCTCGTATGACTCCAGCATCAGCTTCCAGAACCGGTCCACGTCGAGGTTCACCGCCACCGAAGCGTTCGCCGCCCCTTCGTCGACCTTGAAGTCCGTGACCGTCATCCCGGACGTGTACGTCCCGACCGTCTCGACGTTCACGACGGCGGGGACGAGGGTCAGCAGGGTGGGGTCGATGACGTGCGCGACGGCCACCGCGTCGTGGATGGCGGGGCCGCCGTCGGCCTCGACCACGCCGTAGAACTGGGAGATCGGCACGACCAGGTCGGCCAGCCGGCCGAGCGACCGCATCCGGTCGAGGATCGACTCGGTGACGACGGCGGTCAGGGTGACGTCGAGGCCGACCATGGTGACCTTCCACCCGGCGTCGAACACGATCGCCGCGGCGGCGGGGTCGGCCTTGATGTTGAACTCGGCGGCGGGGGTGTGGTTGCCGCGGGTGTAGGAGCCGCCCATGATCACGAAGTCGCGCACCCAGTCGACGATCCTGGGCTCCCGCCGTACGGCGAGGGCGATGTTGCTGAGGGGGCCGACGGCGACGAGGGTGATCTCGCCGGGCGCCGCGCGGAGGGTCTCGATGATGTAGTCGACGGCGTGCCCGTCGGCGACCCCGTTGACGGGCGCGGGGAGGGTGACGCCGCCCAGGCCGGTGGCGCCGTGGACGGATTCGGCGCGTACTCCTGCCCCGAGCAGTGCTCCGGCGCTGCCCGGCGTGACCGGGACGTCGCCGAGCCGGTAGAACTCCCGCAGCGCGAGGGCGTTGGCCGTGGTGAGGTCGAGGCTGACGTTGCCGCCGACGGTGGTGATGCCGATCAGGTCGATCTCGGGTGAGCCGGCGGCGAGCGCGAGGGCCAGCGCGTCGTCGATGCCCGGGTCACAGTCAAGGAGGAGCTTTTTCACCCCAAAACAGTACACATGAAATCGGGGCCGGATGGTTTCCCCCAAAACCATCCGGCCCCGATCTACCGCGGTCCAGGCCGACACCTTCCCCCGAAGTGTCGGCGGTCCCGCACAGCAGACGACGGTCCCCCTCCGCGTCCGCATCGGCAAAAGCTCTGCAAGTCAGTCGCAGCACCCTTGACCTGCTTCAACGTTACAGAGGCGAATGCAACGGACGCGTCATACCAGGGTCGATTATCGCCCTAATCAGCCTAGGGGAGCTCCAAGCGGACCTCCGTGCCCTCCCGCAGGGAGCGGCTTACCGTGCAGTGCTTCTCCTCCACCCGTTGGGCCACCGCCCTGTACACCTGGTCGGCCTCCTCGGAGGGGATTTCGACGTCGTAGGTCATGGTGACGGGCCCGAGCTTGTTCGGTTCGATCTTCTCCGACTCGACCGTCATCGCCAGGCGCAGCAGGCGATGCCCTCGCTTTGCCGTGAGCGGCTCCACGGTCACGATGTTGCACCCGCCGACGGCGGCCAGGAGCAGTTCGACGGGGGTGAAGACGCCGTCCTGGTCGCCTCCGCCGATCTCGATCCGCCCGCCACGGGCGTTGGTCGCCACGAAACCATCATCTGTCCGCTCAACACGCACGTTAGCCATGCCGGCAAACCTACCGGGAGTATCCGGACGGCGCGCGGCCCCCTACGCAGAGGCGGACCAGCGTTCCACCGTCCGGTGCCGACACCGCCGACACCGTCCCCCCGTGGCTGTCGACGACCTGCCGTACGATCGCCAGCCCCAGCCCCGAGCCCGGCTTGGTCCGCGCCTGGTCGGAGCGGTAGAACCGGTCGAAGACGAACGGCAGGTCCGACACCGGGATCCCCGGCCCGTGGTCGCGCACCTCCAGCACCGCGTCCCGCAACGTCACCTCGACCGTGTCCTCGGGCGTGCCGTACTTGGCCGCGTTGTCCAGCAGGTTGCCGACCGCGCGGGCCAGCCGGTCGGGCACTCCCCGCACCACCGTCGGCTCCACCGACACCGTGAACCTGGTCGCCGGCCAGTGCAGCCCCGCCCTGGACACCTCGTGGGCGACGATCTCGTCGAGCCGCACGTCCTCGACCAGCGCCACCGGCTCCTCGTCCCTGGCCAGCTCCACCAGGTCCGACACCAGCCCGCTCAGCTCCTCGATCCCGTAGACGACCGCCTGCGCGACCTCAGCGCGTTCCTCGGCCGGAACGTTGCCGCGTACCAGCAGCTCGGCGTTGGTCCGCACCGCGGTCAGCGGCGAGCGCAGCTCGTGGGAGGCGTCGGCGACGAGCTGCTTCTGCGCCTTGGCCGACCGCTCCAGCGCGTCGAGCATCGTGTTGAAGCTGGCCGCGAGCTTGCCGATCTCGTCGTCGCGGGCCACGTCGATGCGCAGCCCGAGGTCGCGGGTGACGGCGATCCTGGAGGCGGTCGCGGTGAGCGTGGAGAGCGGGCGGAGTGACGCGCGGGCCGCCAGCCAGCCGAAGACGGCCGCGATGGCCAGCCCGCCCATCGCCACGGCGAGGAACGGCCAGCCGAACTCCGACTGCCACCGCCCGATCTGTCCCATGACGCTCTCGGCCCTGCGGCAGGTGACGTAGTAGGCGGCGCCGAGCACGAGCAGGACGGACAGCGCCGCCGCGAGGCCGGCGGCGAGCGCGAGCCGTAGATGAAGCCTCATGACTCCCTCAACACGTATCCGAGGCCGTGCACCGTCTGGATCAACCGGGGCTCGCCGTCGTGTTCGGTCTTGCGCCGCAGGTAGCGGATGTAGACCTCGAGCGAGTTGGAGCCCGGTGTGAAGTCGTATCCCCAGATCCGTTCGAGGATGACCTCTCTGGTGAGGACCTGTCCGGCGTTGCGCATGAGCAGTTCGAGCAGCGCCGCCTCCGTCCCGGTCAGCTCGAAGACCCGGCCGCCGCGCCTGGCCTGGCGGCTGTCGGTGTTCAGCGCGAGTCCGGCGAACTCCAGCGCTCCCCCGGAGGAGTTGGTACGGCGCAGCAGCGCGCGCACCCGCGCGAACAGCTCTTCGAGGGCGAACGGCTTGACCACGTAGTCGTCGGCGCCCGCGTCGAGCCCCTCCACCCGGTCGCCCACGCCGGACAGCGCCGTCAGCATGAGCACGGGTGTCCTGTCGCCTTCGGCGCGCAGGCGGCGGCAGACCTCGAGCCCGTCCATGCCCGGCATCATGACGTCGAGCACGATGAGGTCGGGCCGGTCCACGGCGGCCACGGCCAGCGCGGTCGGCCCGTCGGGCGCGCTGCTGACCTGGTATCCCTCGACGCGGAGCGCTCTGCTGACCGCGTCGCGCACCTGGGGTTCGTCGTCCACCACCAGAACTTCGGATTTACCCATGTTCTCTTCAGGCAACTCTCATGTACGTCGCGGACCGTTGTTCATATGACTACCAGCACCCAGTCTCTCCCGCCGGTGCTCTTCTGGTCTGGCGCGGCAGTGGGACATTTCGGAGCAATCCATCCCGCTTGGAGCTCCCCGTGGCTCCCAACCGCCCACGTCGGCGCCGCCGTTCTGGTGGTGCTCGGCCTGGTCGCGGCGCGCTGGAACCGGCAAGAGCGGCTGCACCCCAGCCTCAGGTGGGCCGCCTACCTGACCGGCGGCGTGCTGGTAGTCCATCAGCTGGCCTCGCCCGCGCAGGTGACGGGGCTGAGCCGGGCCGGCTCCTTCCTCCTGTACGGCGCGGCCCTGGCGGTGCTGCTGTGGGAGCGCAGGCCCGAGCCGAGGACGTCGACCCTGCTGATCGCCGAAGGCGTGGGCGCCGACCGGATCGCTGCCCGGGTCAAGGATCCGGGCAGCACGCTGGTCCTCTACCGCGCCCGCGACCCCCGCGAGGCCCAGCAGGCGCGTGAGCTGCGCGAGCGCGGCGTGCCGGTGGTGCTCGTGGAGGGCACCGAACACGATCCTCGGGCGAAGGAGGCGGTCAGCGCCTCGGGGCTGCGCCGCCTGGTGCCCGACATCTCCCAGAGAAGAGTCCACGTGTACGGCCCGCGGGGCTTCGTCCGCTACGTCAGGGGCGCGTTGACAAAGCTCCGGCAAAGGGCTTAACCAGGCGTTATCTCTCCCGTGGGACGGTGACTTCATGACCTTTCCCGGTGCCGCTCGCGTCCAGATGGTGCTGAACCTGCCTGTATGCGTGGACATCCGCACGGCGCTTCCCGAGCGGGAGCTGACGCCGCTGCTGGACGACGCGTTCGCCTGGCTGCGCTGGGTGGAGGACACCTTCCACCCCGACAGGGAGGACAGCCAGATCGCCCGGCTGAACACCGGGCGCACGATCGAGCAGATCCCCGAGGTCGTCGAGGTCCTGCACCGGTGTGACGAGCTGAGCGAGGCGACCGGCGGCTGGTTCGACAGCGGCAGGGGCGAGTCGCGCGACTCGTCCGACCTGATGACCTACGTGGGAGGCTGGGCGGTGGAGCGCCTGTCGCGCGCCCTGACCAACGCGGGCGCGGTCGACCACCGGGTGACGGCGGGCAGCGGCACGCGGGTGCGCGGGTCCTCCGCTCCCTGCCGCCGCTGGAGGCTGAGCGTCCGCGACCCCTACGACGGCGTGACCACCAGGGTGCTGTTCGCCAACGACGCGGCCGTCGCGACCGCGGGCGGCGGGCAGTACAGCGGGGACGGCAGGGCGTGGGTGTGCGTGGTCGGCCCCGATCTGGCCGCGGCCGGGGCCTACGCGCGGGCCATGCACGCCATGGGCACGGCCAGGGCCAGGCGGTTCGCGAAGGAGCTGGCCACGGGCGGGCCGTACGAGAGCATGGTGGTCGGGGCGGACGGGCACACGACGACCACCCCGCGGTTCATCGACCACGGGGTGGACACGAGGCTGGCGGGCTAGGCGTCAGGGTGCTTCGACAGGTAGTCGACGTAGAGCGGTTTCAACGCCTCCCCCAGGTCGCCGTGGCCTGAGGCCATGGCATCGCTGAGCAGCGCGGACAGGTGGCTGAGGTCGTTGACGACCTCGCCGCCGTGACCGCTGGCCGCCTCGGCCGCGGGGATCGCCTTGAGCAGGTCCCAGATGAACGCGAAGTCCCCGTGGCGTACGGCGTAGTGGACCGCCCGCTCGTGCAGCTCGATCGTCGGCAGCGTTTCGAGTTCTCCACTGTCCATATCGCTCCCTCCCTGGAGGGCTCTTCCCCGCGATATCGCCTCGATAACGCCTCAGGAAGACTACTTAGCGTCATCCTTGGGCACGTAGCGGGGGTGATCGATCGTGACCAATCCCTGGCAGCATTGCGGTTGTATCGAATCTCCGATCAGAAATGCGAGGATCGTGTGACGTGAGGTTCATTCTGAACGTTCTCGTCGTGGCAGCCGCCCTCTGGGTCGCCGTCCAGCTCGTGAGCGGGGTCTCGATCACGACCCCGACGGGCACGGCCAAGTACTGGGGCACCCTGCTCGTCGTGGCGCTGATCTTCGGCCTGATCAACGCGGTGATCAAGCCGATCGTCCGAACCGTCGGCTGCGCCTTCTACGCGGTGACGCTGGGGCTGTTCGCCCTGGTCGTCAACGCGGGCCTGATGCTGTTGACGAGCTGGGTCTCCGAGCAGCTCGACGTCCCCTTCAGCGTCACCGGATTCTGGCCCGCCTTCTGGGGGGCGCTCGTGGTCTCCATCGTGAGCTGGGTGCTCAGCCTGGTCCTGCCCGACTGATGGAGCTCGACGGCACCGGCCTCACCTGCGCGCAGGTGGCCGCGGGCGGCCCGGTCTCGATCGCGTCCCTCGATCGGGCCCGGGCCGCCTGGCGTACGGCGCGGGCCTTGACCGGCCGCGTGTACGGCCAGAGCACGGGCGTCGGCGCCAACAGGGACATCTCGGTCGAGCAGGGCGGCCTCGACCTGGTGCGCAGCCACGCGGGCGGCGCAGGACCCCTCGTCTCCCCCGAACGGGCGCGGGCGATGCTCGTCGTCCGGCTGAACCAGCTCCTGGCGGGCGGATCGGGTGTGGACCCGGCGCTGCTGCCCGCGCTCGCCGAGGCGATCAACGGCGGCCACACCCCGCCGGTGCGCACCTATGGCGCGATCGGCACGGGCGATCTGACCGCGCTGGCCACGACCGCGCTCTGCCTGCTGGGCGAGCGCGAGTGGCGTGGGCCGGGGCCGGGGCCGCGGTTCGAGCTGGCCTCGGCCGACGCGCTGCCGTTCATCAGCTCGGGCGCGGCCACGCTGGCCGACGCCGCTGTGGCGATCCACCGGACGAAGACGCTGCTCGACGCGGCGGTGCGCGTGGCCGCGCGCACCTTCACCGCGGTCAACGCCTCGGCGGAGCCGCTGGCGCGGGCCGTACACGAGGCCAGGCCGCAGCCCGGGCAGGCGGAGGTGGCCGCGCGCCTGCGCGCGCTGCTCGCCACCGAGGAGGCGGTCAGGGTCCAGGATCCGTACGGCTTCCGCGCCTTCGCCCAGGTGCACGGGGCCGCCGTCGACGCGCTGGCCAGGGCGGAGCGGGTCGTGGAGATCGACCTCAACGCCGCAGGAGAGAACCCGCTGTTCGACGGCGGGCTCGCCTGGCACAACGGCAACTTCCACGCCGCGCCGATCGCGCTGGCGCTCGACGCGCTGCGCGCGGCGCTCGTGCCCTCGGCGCAGCTGTCGACGGCGCGGCTGGCCACGCTCATGGAGCCCGCCTACACGGGCCTGCTCCCCTTCCTCGCGGGACGGCAGGGCGGGTCGGGCGCGATGATCCTGGAGTACGTCGCGCAGGACGCCCTCGCCGGGTTGCGCCAGGTGGCGGCGCCCGTGACGGCCGCGACGGCGGTGATCTCGCGCGGCGCCGAGGACCATGCCAGCTTCGCCACCCAGGCGGCGCGGGCCGCGCTGCGATGCGTGGAGCCGCTGGAGATCGTGCTGGCCTGCGAGCTGGTCGCCGCCAGGCGCGCCCTGGCGCAGCGCGGCTCGCCCGGCGAGCGGGACCGGCCGCTCGACGGCGACCTCGACGCGGCCAGGCAGGAACTGCGCCAGGTCAGCCGTTGATCCGCCGCACCGAACCGCGTTCGCGCAGCGTGGGCTGCTGGACGACCCTGCGGCGGCGGGCGGGGCCGTCGGCGGCGGCGGACATGAGACGGACGGCGGCGCGGACGATGCCGTCGAGGTTCCAGTCGACGGTGGTGAGACCGGGGGTGAGCAGGCCCGACATGGGATGGTCGTCGTAGCCCATCACCGAGACATCGCCGGGCACCGACAGACCGCGCTCGGCCGCCGCCGCGTAGACGCCGTAGGCGATGGAGTCGGAGAAGCAGAACACGGCGGTGTGGCGCCCGCCGGACAGCACCTCGCGGGCCACCTCGGTGGCGCCCGCCAGGTCGTAGGGCGCGGTGGCCACCTCGATGGCCAGGCCGAGCCGGTCGGCCTCGGCGCTGGCGTGGACGTCGGCCGGCCGGTCGGGGGTGCGGGCGCCCGTGGGGGTGAGCACGGCGATGCTGCCGTGGCCGAGGTCCTTGAGGTGTTCGAGGGCGAGCGTGACGCCGTGCCTGTTGTCGAAGACCACCTCACTCGCGGTGCCCGGCAGGCCGTCGCCGATCGCGACGACCGGCACGGACTCGCACAGGTCGGCCCAGAACGGCGCGGCGGGGTCGACGGGCTGCACGATGAGGCCGTCGACGCGCTGGTCGCGCAGTTGCTGGGCCAGGACGCGTTCGCGTGCGGGGTCGCCGACCGCGTCGAGGATCAGCGCGTAGCGGTCCTTCTCCCTCAGCCCCCTGCTGATGCCGACCGCGAGGGACTGCTGCCACAGGTCTTCGAGCGAGCCGCAGAGCAGGCCGATCATGCCCGTGCGGCCGCTGGCCAGCGCTCGGGCGATGGGGTCGGCCTCGTAGCCGAGCTCGGCGGCGGCCGCGCGCACGCGTTCCATGGTCTCCTCCGAGACCTGGAGCCCACGCAGCGCGTAGGAGACGGCGGCAGGTGACAGGCCGGTCGCCTGCGCGACCTCTTTGATGGTCGCTCGCTTTCTGGCCATTCGCCAAGCGTACTCAGCAGTTGACGAATCAGAGGTGAAGCGGTTCACTGAACCGTATCACTGAAACGGTTCACAAGGTGATCCCCAGATTTACCTGTATTGTCGGTAGGAAATAGAGGGAGGTGTGGCCTGTGAGCATCGATGTGCACCAGCATCTGTGGACCCCGTCGTTCGTCGACGCGCTCCGCGCCCGGACCACGCCCCCCTACCTCGACGGGTGGACGCTGATCCTCGACGGCGAACCGCCGTACGAGGTCGACCCCGCCGACCACGCCGATCGCGACACCACGGGGCTCGAGCTGGCGCTGGTCTCCCTGTCCAGCCCGCTCGGCATCGAGTCGCTGCCGCCCGAGGAGGCCTGGCCGCTCATCGACGCCTACCACGAAGGTTCGATGAAGCTGCCCGAGCCGTACGGCGCGTGGGCGGCGACCTGCCACAGCGAGATCGACCCCGACCGGCTGGCCGCCGACCTCGACCGCGGCTTCGCCGGGCTGCAGATCCCGGCGACCGCCGCGCCCGACGACCGGCTGCTGGAGGTGCTGACCTCGCGCGACCTGCCGCTGTTCGTCCATCCTGGACCGGCCGCGGCCGAGCGCGACCGGCCAGGGTGGTGGCCCGCGCTGGTGCCGTACGTGCAGCAGATGCACGCGGCCTGGCACCACTTCCAGGCGGTGGTGCGCCCCCGGCACCCGCGCCTGCGGGTCTGCTTCGCGCTGCTGGCGGGGCTGGCGCCGCTGCACTCCGAGCGGCTCATCGCCAGGGGCGGCGGCCGCGGCCGGGTCGACCCCGGCCTCTTCGTCGAGACCTCCTCGTACGGCCCGCGGGCGATCGACGCGATCATCCGCGAGCTCGGCATCGACGTGGTGGTGAACGGTTCGGACGCGCCGTACGCCACCGCCTTCCAGGACGGCCCCGGCATCGGCCAGGCGGCCGCGCATGCCATCAGGGTCACCAACCCGCGTCGCCTCTTGGGACGAAAGGAGTAAACGCCCGTGAGCACCAACCTTCCCGCCCGCACACTCGACCGGCGGGAACTACGCGAGCTGGTCGACGAGCTGGCCGCGGACCCTGCCCAGTGGCAGGACCAGGTGGAGTTCCCGGCCGACGGCGGCCGGCACTACGCCTCGCTCTACCGCGACGCCTATGTCGATGTGTGGCTGCTCTGCTGGCGTCCCGAGGACGATACGGGCTGGCACGACCACGACATCTCCTCCGGAGCGGTGCACGTGGTGCGGGGCGCGCTGCTGGAGTGCAACCCGCGCATCGGCGGCGAGCACCTGGAAACGGTTGTCGCCGAGAGACAGTCGTTCCACTTCGGGCCCGACCACATCCACCGGCTGACCGGGGCGGTGGACAGGAGCGTGTCCATCCACGCCTACTCGCCGCCGCTGTGGCGGCTCGGGCAGTACTCCATCGACGACACCGGCCTGATGCGCCGCGTCTCGGTGAGCTACGCCGACGAACTGCGGCCGATCGACAGCGCGCCCGTCGGCGGCGCCATAAAGGAAGGCGCCATGGAGGAGGTGGCCTGAGTTCAGGCCGCGCACGCCTCCCGTTGCACGCAGCAGGTCGAGCAGGCCTCGCTCTCGGGGAGCGTGACCCACAGGCAGCAGGTCCTGCGCCGGTAGCCGTCGGCGGTCTGTTCGAGCAGGCCGTCGACGGGCCGGCCCATCGCGCGCAGCAGGCCCATGTAGTCGGCCTTGACCACCGCGGTCATCGGATGCGCGAACGCCTCGGCCGTCGAGCCCCACAGCGTGCGCCTGCCCACCCTCGCGCGCTCGCTGATCGCGTTGACCAGTGGCTCCTGCGCCTGGAGCAGGGCCGCGCGCATCGCCTGCGGACTGTCGGCGACCGACACCGAGGTGGCCGCGATCGTCACGCCCGCGTCGGACTGCCTGAAGTAGATGTCCTCGTGCCGCATGACGGGCGCCCGACCGTTCAGCGCCCAGCCGATGGCCATCGGGAACGTGAGCCAGTAGCCGAGCGTCTTCCACAGCAGCGCCGCGCCCACGTGCCGCGGCGCGCCGTAGCGGCCGGCGGTCTGCTCGATCAACGTCGCCAGCAGCAGGGACGGCTCGCGCGTCAGCTCGCGCAGCGGCGTCCATGACTCGTCGGGCTCGACGACCAGACCGGCTTCGACACCCAGCACGCCACCACGCTCGGCGGCGACGCGCTCGAGCACTCCGGTCAACTCCGCGAACGGCACGGCAAGGCCTTTCCCGTAAAAAGGTTAGCCTTACCTAAGATAGCAGAGGACGTCCGGCCCGTACGCCCACCACCAACTGGACCACACACGCCGCCAGACCGGCCAGCAGCGGCAGCGTCCACCCGCCCGACACCTGCCTGAGGATGCCGATCAGCAGCGGGCCGAGCGCGGCCAGCACGTAGCCGACCGACTGGGCCACGGCCGACAGCGCGGTCACCGACGAGGCGTCGGGCGCGCGCAACGTGATGATGAGCAGCGCCAGCGCCAGCGATGCGCCCTGGCCGACGCCGAGCACCATCATCCACAGCCACGGCACGGTCGTGGGGGCCAGCAGCACGCCCACGTACCCCGACATGGTCAGCAGCGCGGCGGCGGCCACGTGCCCGGCCTGCGACTTCCTCCGCTCGGCGTGCAAAGGGACGGCCAGCGTGCCGACGACCTGGGAGAGGTTCGTGACGGCCAGCAGGAAGCCCGCGTGCTCGGCGGGGATGCCCGCCTCCTGGAAGATCGTCGGCAGCCAGGCGAGCATCACGTAGAAGGTCAGCGACTGCAGGCCCATGAACGCGGCCAGCACCCACGTGAGCGGGCTGCGGATCAGGGCCGCGAACGGCCGCGGGCCGTTGGGGGGAGCCGCCCGCCCGCCGAACGCCTGGGGCAGCCAGAGCAGCGCGGCGGCCACGGCGGGCAGCGCGACCAGGGCGGAGACGCCGCGCCAGCCGTACCCGGTGAGGTGTTCGAGCGGGATCATCAGCGCGGAGGCGGCCGCGGCGCCGCCCACCAGAGCGGAGACGTAGACGGAGGTGAGCAGGCCCGCCTTCGTGGGGAAGTGCTGCTTGACCACGCCCGGCATGATCACATTCATGATCGCGATGGCGGTGCCCGCGATGGCCGCGCCCGTGTAGAGGGCGGGGGCGCCGTCCAGGCTGCGGACCAGCACGCCCGCGGCCAGGATGATCAGCGCGACCAGCAGGGTGCGGTCCAGGCCGATCCGGCGGGCGAGCAGCGGCGCCACGGGGCCGAACAGGCCGAGGCAGACGACCATGACGGTGGTGATGGCGCCACCGCCAGCGGGGGTGAGGCCCACGTCGGTCATGATCTGGTCGAGAAGGGGGGACACGCCCGCGATGGCGGGGCGCATGTTGAGCGCGGCCAGCACGAGCCCGGCGACGACGAGGGTGGATCTCAGTGACATATCGGGGCCCACTCTGTCATGCCGGGCTGGTGACAACGTTGTCCATCCTCCGTGCATGAGAAATGATCCTGGTGTGAGACCGACGATGAAGGATGTCGCGGCGGAGGCGGGGGTCGCGCTCAAGACCGTCTCCCGGGTCGTGAACAACGAGCCGGGCGTGAACGCCACCACCGCCGACCGGGTGCGCGCGGCGATCGAGCGCCTCGGCTACAGCCGCAACGAGAGCGCCAGAGTGCTGCGCCAGGGCAGGACGTCGAGCATCGGCCTGGTCATCGAGGACGTCGGCGACCCCTTCTACTCGGGGGTCAGCAGGGCCGTCGAGGAGGTCGCGATCAGGCACGGCTCCCTGGTGCTCAGCGGATCCTCCGGCGAGGAGCCGGAGCGGGAGAAGGAGCTGGTGCTCACCTTCTGCGCGCGCAGGGTCGACGGGCTCATCGTGGTGCCCGCCGGGGGCGACCACTCCTACCTGAGGGGCGAGCTGGACGCCGGCACACCGGCCGTCTTCGTGGACCGGCCCGCGGGGCCGGGCCTGGAGGTCGACACGGTCCTGTGCGACAACGCGGGCGGGGCGCGGCTGGCCGTGGAACACCTGCTCGCGCAGGGGCACCGGCGGGTGGCCTTCCTCGGCGACAGCCCGGCGATCTTCACGGCGGGTGAGCGGGAGCGCGGGTACCGGGAGGCGCTGGGCGACCTGGTGGACGAGCGGCTCATCTCGATGGCGCAGCCCACGCTCGAGGGGATGCGGACGGTCGTGGACCGGTTGCTGGGGATGGACGATCCGCCGACCGCGCTGTTCACCGGCAACGGCCGGTGCACGGTCACCGCGCTGCGGGCGCTGGAGGGGCGGCGCATCGCGCTGGTCGGGTTCGACGACTTCGAGCTGGCGGACCTGCTGCGGCCCGCGGTGACCGTGGTGGCGCAGGATCCCGCGGGCCTGGGGAGGGTGGCGGCGGAGCTGCTGTTCCGGAGGATCGCGGGCGGCCGTGGCGCGGCCGAGCGGATCACCCAGCCGGTACGGCTGATCGCACGCGGCTCGGGCGAGATCACCCCTTGAGCGCTCCGGCCATCAGCCCGCGCATGAAGAACCGCCCGAGCACCAGGTAGATCAGCATCGTCGGGATCGAGGCCAGCAGCGCCGCTGCCATCTGCTGGCTGTACGGCGTGGCCTGCGCCCCCGCGATGTTGTTCAGCATGACGGTGGTCGGCCAGCTCGTCGGCCCGGTGAGGAAGACGGCGAACAGGAAGTCGTTCCACAGCGAGGTGAACTGCCAGATGATCACCACGGCGACCGCGGGACCCGACACGGGCAGCACCACCGACCAGTAGGTCCGCAGCATGCCCGCGCCGTCCACCCTGGACGCCTCGATCAGCTCGTCGGGGATCGTCACGTAGTAGTTGCGGAAGATCAGCGTGCAGATCGGGATGCCGTAGACGACGTGCGCGAGCACGAGCCCGGGGATCCCGCCGTAGATGTCGAGGTTCACCATGAGCTGGACCAGCGGGATCATCACGCCCTGGTACGGGATGAACATCCCGAACAGGAACAGCGTGAACAGCACGTCCGCGCCGGGAAAGCGCCATTTCGACAGCACGTAGCCGTTCATGGAGCCCAGCGCGCACGACAGCAGCGATCCCGGCACCGCCAGCAGGACGCTGTTCCAGATGCCGGGCGCCAGCTTCTCCCACGCCACCCGCCACGCCTCGAACGTCCAGACCTGCGGCAGGTTCCACGCCTGCGCGGGGTTGGCCTCGGTGAGCGGCTTGAAGCTGGTGACCAGCAGGACGTAGATCGGGATGAGGAAGACGACCGCGAAGACGATCAGCAACCCACGGCGGACGATCACGAGCGCCTCTCCTTGCGGACCGACCAGATCAGGTACGGGATCACGAAGATCGCCACGCTGAGCACGATGTAGGAGGCGATGGTCGCGCCCTTGGCCGGGTCGTGGGAGTCGAAGACCGCCACCCACATGAACACGGCGGGCACGTCGGTGATGATCTGCTTGCCCGACACGGCCATGACCAGGTCGAAGGTCTTCAGCGAGATGTGCCCGAGGATGATGAGCGCCGACAGCGTCACCGGGCGCAGCAGCGGCAGCACGATGTGCCGGTAGACGCCCCATTCGGTGCAGCCGTCCACCCGCGCGGCCTCGCGCAGTTCTTCGGGGACGCCCCGGAAGCCCGCCAGGAAGAGCGCCATGACATATCCGGACATTTGCCAGATTGCTGGGATAGCCATGGCGGCCATGCCCCAGTCCTGATCCCTGAACCAGGCCCACTGCGGCAGGCCGACCACGTCGAACAGCCGGTTGAGCCCGACCGCCCGCTCGTCCTGGCCCGAGTTCATCAGCCACCGCCACACGATGCCGGTCGCCACGAACGAGATCGCCATCGGGAACAGGTAGATCGCCCTGAAGGTTCCCTCGCCCCTGATCCCCTTCTCCATCAGGAAGGCCAGGAACCAGCCGAGCAGCAACGCCCCGCCCACGAACACGACGGTGAACACGATCGCGTGGTTGACCGACAGGTGCCATCGGGGCAGGTCCCAGATGTCGATGAAGTTGCGCAGGCCGACGAACGAGCCCTCCGACACCTCGTCGTGCTTGTCGGTCATGGCCAGGCTGAAGTTCCAGCCGAGCATGCCGTACACGAACACGCCGATCAGGATGATCGAAGGGGTCACCAGCAGCAGCCCCGGCAACCAGGCGCGGACCCGCCGCAGGGCGGGCCCGCCTCTTCTGGCCATCACTGTTCCGGCCTCACTGGGCGTTGGCCGCCGCGGCGTCGGCCAGGCCCTTCTGCAGCGCGGCCACGTCCTTGCTCGCGATGAACAGGCCGACCGCCTCGTTGATCGCGGCCAGCCAGGGCTGGTTGACGGACACGCCGTGCTGGATGGACCCGGCCAGCTTGTTCGAGGACCAGTCCTTCAGCGCGTCACCGAGGTAGTCGGTGTAGAGCGCGGCGTCGGCGTCCTTGCGAGCCGGGATGGAGCCCTTCTTCGGGTTGAAGGCGTCCTGGCCCTCCTTGCTCGCCGCCACCTTGAGCCACGCGATCGCGCCGTCCCTGTTCTTGGCGCCCTTCGGCAGGGTGAAGCTGTCCGACAGCCACATGTACGTGCCCTCGGTGCCGGGCGCGGCCGCCCAGTCGAAGTCGGTCTTCGACTGCTTGCCGAGACCGCCCTCCGGCGGGTTGTGGAAGTAGCCGTAGGCCCAGTCGCCCATGATGTTGAAGGCGGCCTGGCCCTCCGCCACCTGCGCGGCGGCCGGCTGCCAGTCGTCCTGCGGGTCACCCGCGTACGACATGATCTTCTTGAAGTTCTCCAGCGCCTTGGTGACCTCGGGCGAGCCCCAGTTGGCGCCCGGCTGGAACAGCGCGTTGTAGCCGTCGGTGCCGAGCGAGCCGAGCAGCACGCTCTCCATCAGGTGGGTGACGGTCCACTCCGAGCCGATGGACAGCGGGACCTTGCCCGTGGCCTTGACCTTCTCCAGGGCCGCGACGAACTCCTCGATCGTCTTGGGCGCGCCCGCGACCCCTGCCTCCTTCAGGACGCCCGGGTTGAACCAGAGGATGTTCGACCTGTGGATGTTGACGGGCACCGAGTAGATCTTGCCCTCGTAGCTGATCTGCTCGACGAGCTGGGCGGGGAAGACGTCCTTGAGCTTGAGCTCGTCGTAGAGGAAGGTCAGGTCCTCCAGATCGCCCGACTTGATGTAGCCCTGCAGCTCGGCGCCCGCGTGACCCTGGAAGGTGTCGGGCGGGGTGTCGGCCTGGAGCTTGGACTGCAGCAGCGCCTTGGCCTTGTCGCCGGAGCCGCCCGCGACCGCGGCGTCGAAGAAGGTGAAGCCGGAGTTCTGCTTCTCGAAGATCTCCTTCATCGCCTTCAGGCCGTCGGCCTCGCCGGGCCCGGTCCACCAGGAGAAGACCTCCACCTGTTTCTTGGCGTCTCCTCCCGCTCCTGAGGCCTGACCCGACGGAGCCGCAGTGCCGCCTCCGCCGCCGCAGGCCGTCAGCCCGAGCACGGCCGCCAGGGTGATCGCCGCTAACCACCGTCGTCTCATCGCACCGCTCCTTTGTCACGATTGGGTGACAACGTTGTCAGTAGGGCCATCAACCCACTTCGCCCTCCGCGACGTCAAGGCATGTGCGGGTAACAGGTCGGCATATTCGGGGAGCGCTCTCTCCACGGTCGCTCCCCGCCGCTTCCGAGCTCCGGACCACGCCCACCAACCAGTTCTGCCTGACACCCGGACAGATCAAACCTGAAGCGACGCCACGCCAACCCGGACCGCAGGTCAGACCCGAGGCATGCCCACCGGCCCGGCAGAGCCCCCCGGATCGGATCCGAGGCAACGCCCACCACCTAGCCCGGCAGGGCGTCCTCGTGGATCACATCCAGGCGCCACCCGCCACCCCGGGCCTGGTGCCACGTGGATCAGGCCCGAGGCGGAACCTGCTATCTCGGGGCCGGGGCGGCGGTAGCCGTACAAGAAACTCGCACGCGAGCCGACGGGACAGCCGCCACGCTCAGGGGCGGCGGCGCAGACGCCGCCCGGCTACGGCGGGTGCGGCATCCTCCGAAATATGTACGGCGATATGCAGGCAAGCGGGGGCGGGCTCGAGCCCTGCGCGGCTCGAGCCCGCTGTCGCGCCCGCCGGGCCACGACCCCCACCCCTCCGAGGAGGCCAGGTCCGCCTGCGAACGCGACGTCTCGGATGGATCGACCGGCGTGCTCGCCCCGCGTGTGGGCACCCGGGGAGCCGGGTTCGTGGCGCGCCACCGGTCGATCACAGACGCCACGCTAGGCCGAGCGGACTCCGGGCACATGCGCCGAGATGGCCATTCGGGCATGTATCCGCCGCGGGTCAAGAATGTGTAGAAACAGGCCCAGCCCGACCAGCCACCGGAATTTGTCAGTGGCCCCGGTCACACTGCAGGTATGGCGGACGAGCCCCTCGAACTCGGCGAGATCTCCTTCTCCGACTGGTACGCCCACACCGACAAGATGGCGGAGGTTGGCTTCCTGACCATCGCCCGACGCCTGCCCGCACTGGTGGGGCAGGCGATGCGGATGGCGTGGCGGGCCAGTCCGCGCGACACCGCCGCCACCGTCGGCTTCAACCTGGCGGGCGGCGTCTGCACCGCTTTCGGCCTGCTGGCCACCACCGGCGTCCTCGAAGCGCTGTTCCGCGAGGGGCCCACCCCCGACAGGGTGCGGGCGGCGCTGCCCAGCCTCGCCCTGGTGGCGGGGGCCGCCGCGCTGCGCACGGTCGTGCAGGCGGCCGCGGGCTGGGCGCAGTCCAGGCTCGACCCACAGGTCTCCAGGCTCACCGAGGAGCGGCTGTACGGCCTGACCAGCAGGGTTCCCCTCATGGCCTACGACGATCCCGACTTCCACGACGCGATGGAACGTGCCAGAATGCGCGGCGTCGCCATGGCCGACGTGGTGGTGATGACGGCGATCGACGTGATGACCGCCTTCATCGGCATCGCGGCCGTGGCGGGTGTGCTGGGCATCCTGCATCCCTCGCTGCTGCCGCTGCTGGTCCTCGCCGTGCTGCCCGACGCGTGGGCGGCGGTGCGCTCGGCCAGGATGCGCTACTCCTCGATGTACGCGCTGATCCCCGCCCGCAGACGCAAATGGATCATCGCCGAGCTGCTGGCCGACCGCTCCCCCGCCGCCGAAGTCCGCTCCTTCACCATGCGCGGCTTCCTGCTGCGCATGTACGACGCGGTGGCCAGGGCCGAGCAGGAGGTCCTGCTGCGGCTGGCCAAACGGCAGACACTGGCCAAGATCGTCGGCGAGGCGCTGGGCGGCATCGGCACCGGCCTGGTCTACCTCACGCTCGGCCTGCTGCTGGCCTTCGGGGCGCTGCCGCTGGCGGTGGCGGGCACCGCCGTCCTGGCGATCAGGCAGGGGCAGATGTCGCTGAGCAACCTGATGTACGCCACCAACCGCCTCTACGAGGAGGGCCTCTACTTCACCGACTTCCTCGACTTCTGCGCCGACGCCGAGCGGCGGATCGCCGACCCGAGACCCACGCCCGCGCCCCGGTCGTTCGACGAGATCAGGGCCGACGACGTGACCTTCAGCTATCCAGGCTCGGACAACCCGGCGCTGCGCGGCGTGTCCGTCAGGGTGGGCAAGGGCGAGGTCATCGCGTTCGTCGGCGAGAACGGCTCGGGCAAGACCACGCTCGCCAAGATCCTCTCCGGCCTCTACGAGCCCGACGGGGGCACGGTCAGCTGGGACGGCCTCGACGTGCGGGAGGTGGCGCCCGAGGAGCTGCGCCTGGCCACGGCGGTCATCGCGCAGGACCACACCAGATGGCCGCTGACGGCCCGCTACAACATCACCATGGGCACCGACAAGGGCGAGCCCGCGCTGGTCGCCGCTGCCGAGGTCGCGGGGGCCGACGAGGTGATCGCCGAGCTTCCGTACGGCTACAGCACGCTGCTCGACCGGCGCTTCAAGGACGGGCAGGAGCTGTCGGGCGGCCAGTGGCAGAGGATCGCCGTGGCACGCGGCTTTCACCGGGACGCGCCGCTGCTGATCTGCGACGAGCCCACGGCCGCGCTCGACGCCAGGGCCGAGCACGCCCTGTTCGAGCGCATCAGACGCCACTCCGACGGGCGGACCGTGCTGTTGATCACGCATCGGCTGGCGAGTGTGCGCTACGCCGACCGGATCTACGTACTCGACCACGGGAAGGTCGTCGAGGAGGGCACCCACGACCATCTGATGGCGGAGGAGGGCCTCTACGCCGACCTGTACAACCTGCAGGCCCAGGCCTACCGCTGACCCAGCACCCGACCATCCCCGCCGGAGTCCCGGAACACCGCCCCACCCCGAGGTCACGGGACGACGACCCACCGCGGGGTCACGCGGCGATGGCGGACCGCGGATCGCCGGGACCGGGGCCAGGTCAGGTGAGGACGGCCTGCATGATGCGGCGGGCGATGGGGGCGGCCACGTCGCCGCCGGAGCCGGACCGTTCGACGACGACGCCCACCGCCACCTGCGGGCTGTCGGCCGGGGCGAAGGCGGTCAGCAGCGCGTGGTCCTGCGCGCCGCGCACGTTCTCCGCCGTGCCCGTCTTGGCCGCGACCACCACGCCGGGCAGCGCGGCAGCCGTACCGGTGCCGCCCTGCTGGGTGACGTCCACCATCATGGTGGTCAGCTGGGCGGCCTCGCGCGCCCTCATCGCCGAGCGCCACTGGGACGGCTCCGCCGTGTCGATGACCGAGCCGTCGGGCAGGCGCACCTCCTCGACGAGGTAGGGCCGCATCAGCGCGCCGCCGTTGGCCACCGCCGCCGACAGCATCGCGATCTGGAGCGGCGTGGCCCTGTCGTCGTACTGCCCGATCGCCGACATCGCGGTCTGCGCCTGGTCGAGGCCGCTCGGGTAGACGCTCATGGAGACCGGCATCGGCACGGTCAGCGTGTCGTCGTTGAAGCCGAACGCCTCGGCCTGCTGGCGCAGCGTGTCCTGTCCCATGTCGAGGCCCATGGCAGCGAAGGCGGTGTTGCAGGAGATCTGGAAGGCGTAGGCCAGCGGCGGGTGCCCGTTCCCGCAGGGGTGACCGCCCGCGTTGCGCAGGTAGGTGGAGGTGCCCGGCAGCAGCAGGCTGCTGGGCGCGTCCACGGCCGAGGCCGACGCGTAGGCGCCCGAGTTCAGGGCGGCGGCGCTGGTGACGACCTTGAAGGTGGAGCCCGGCGGGTAGTTCTGGTTGAGCGCCCTGTTGAGCAGCGGTTGTCCGGGGTCGGCCTGGAGCAGCGCGTCGATCTCCGTGAGCTTGGCGGGGTCGAAGGTGGTGTAGAGGTTGGGGTCGTAGGACGGATAGGAGACCATCGCCAGGATCGCCCCGGTCGACGGGTCGAGGGCGACGGCGGCGCCGCGCCGTCCGGTCGCGGCCAGGCCCTCGTAGGCGGCCCGCTGTACGCGCTCCTCGATGGTGGTGCGGACGTCGGCGCCCTCGCTGATGCCGTCGGTCACCAGCGCGCGCACCCTCACTTTGGGATCGCTGCCGTTGAGAGCGGCGTCCTCGGCCCGTTCCAGGCCGGTGGTGGCGTAGAGCGAGGAGTGGCCGGTGACCGTCGCGTAGAGGTTGCCGTCCGGGTAGGCGCGCCGGTAGCTGTAGCTGGGGTCCTTGGTCCTGCGGCTGGCGGCCATCACCTTGCCGTCGTGGGTGAGGATCTTGCCGCGCGGGTGCTCGAACCTGGAGATCAGCACCCGGTGGTTGCGCGGGTCGGCGTTGAGCCGCGCGGTCGTGAACCCCTGGATGTAGGTGACGTTGACGAGGAGCGCGAACAGCATCAGCGCGCACAGCATCGACGCGCGACGCAGCGGGATGTTCATCCGTCTCGCCCGGGGTCCGGCCATACCCCCGGTTTAGCAACCGGAAGGCCAAGGGGGGGCTAGAGCACGCTGCGGTAGTAGGAAATCTTGTGACGGATGTAGCGCTGGCGCTCGATGAGGTTGTCGATCTGACCGCGCACCCTGGCGTCGTGCTCCTCCAGGAGCGCGATGCGGTCGGCGATCGTGTGGTCTCCCGCGCGCACCAGTTCGGCGAAGCGCAGCATCTCGGCGATCGGCATGCCCGTGTCGCGCAGGCACCTGATGGTGCCGAGCCATCCGACGTCCTCCTCGGAGAACCTGCGCTGTCCCGCGGCGTTGCGGTCGATGGGATCGAGCAGCCCGATCTTCTCGTAGTAGCGGAGGGTGTCGAGGCTGAAGCCGGTCTCCTCGACCACTTCGGCGGGGGTGTAGACGCTCACGTGGCCGATTTTCCCACCTGGAGCGCACTCCAGGTCAACCGGCTTGACATGGAGTGCGCTCCAGGTCGCAGAGTCTCGGCCATGGACTTCGCGATCGGCACCATCGACTTCGGCACCAGGGTCTCCCTGGAGGACACCTTCGCTCTCCTCGACCGGTTCACCGAGGCGGGCGGGGCCATCGTCGACACGGCCAACAACTATCCGTTCTGGAACGCCGGCCGTACCGGCGACGAGAGCGAGGAGGCGGTCGGGGCGTGGCTGGCCGCGCGCGGCGCCAGGGACAGGATCGTGCTGAGCACGAAGGTCGGGGCGCGCCCCACCGTGGCGGGCGACAGGACGCTCGACTCGGCGGAGGGCCTGTCCGCGCGGGCCATCGGCAGGGGCATCGAGGGCAGCCTGCGGCGACTGGGGACCGACCGCGTCGATGTGTACTGGTCGCACATGGAGGACCGGCCCGTTCCGCTGGAGGAGACGCTGGGCGCGTTCGACGAGCTGGCCGCGGCGGGCAAGATCGGCAGGCTGGGTTCGAGCAACATGCCGGCGTGGCGGCTGGAGCGGGCCAGGAACATCTCCGCGGCCAACGGCTGGCTGCCCTACACCGCCCTGCAGTTGCGCCACACCTACCTGCGTCCGCGGCCGATGGTGCGGCTGCCCGAGGGCGCCCACGTGCTGACCACCGACGAGACGCTGGCCTACGCGCGTGAGGAGAACCTGTCGCTGTGGGTGTACAACGCGCTGATGTCCGGCGCCTACACCCGCGCCGACCGGCCCATCCCCGAGGCGTACGACCACCCCGGCACGACCCGGCGCCTGGCGGTGCTGCGCGAGGTGGCCGGCGAGCTGGGCGCGACGCCGAACCAGGTGGTGCTGGCCTGGCTGACGGCGCAGGGGCTGGTGCCGATCGTGGGGGTGACGACGATGGCTCAGCTGGAGGAGGCGATCGGGTCGGCCGGCCTCAAGCTGGACGACGAGCTCATGAGGCGGCTGGACGAGCCGTGCTGAGGTGCTCGGCGAGGTAGCGGCGGACCAGCTGCTTGCACTCGGCGATCAACGCGGGGTCGCCGTCGGCGCGCGTGCGGAAGGCCAGCTTGAGTACGGCGTCGGCCGCCTCGACCGCGACCCGCAGCGCCAGGTCGAGCCCCTCGCCCTCGGGCTTGTCGTAGAGGCCGACGATGAGGGTGCGCAGCCGGTCGGCCACGACGGCGCTGTTCTCCGTCGCCTCGTCGAGCATGTGGGTGGTGCCGGGCAGCGCAGGGCCGCCGGGTGTGGGCAGCACCTCGCCGAAGTCGACCACCGCGAACCCGGGCGTGGTGCGCTTCATCACCACGAACTCGTCGATCGCCAGGTCGGCCAGCTCCGACCAGTGGGCGAGGTCGGTCGCCGCGATCCGGTCGGTGACGCGGGTGAGGAACCGGTCGAGGTTGCGCATGGCCAGCGCCCTGACCAGGCCCTGCTTGTCGGGGAAGAACTGGTAGAAGGTGCCGATCGGGACCTCGGCCCGGCGGGCGACCTCCTTGGTGGTCAGCGCGTCGTAGCCCACTTCGCCCAGCAGTGAGGCGCACTCGTCGAGCATCCGCTCGACCCGTTCGGCGCTGCGGCGCTGGGAGGGACGGCGGCGCAGAGTACTCGTCATGTTCCCATCCTGGCTCATCCGGACCGCCGACCTCGCGACCCGGCACCGGTTGATCGCCTAATATGACCGGTTATGTTCCTCTGGGGTACGGCCACCGCCGCCTACCAGATCGAGGGCGCCGTGCACGAGGACGGCCGCGGCGCCTCCATCTGGGACACTTTCGCCCACCAGCCCGGCAGGACCCGCGACGGGCACACCGGTGACGTGGCGTGCGACCACTACCATCGCTGGCCCGAAGACCTCGAGCTGATGAGCGGCCTGGGCGTCAACGCCTACCGGTTCTCGATCGCGTGGCCGAGGATCCAGCCCGACGGCCGCGGCGAGGTCAACGCGAAGGGGCTCGACTTCTACGACCGGCTCGTGGACGGGCTCGGCGAGCGCGGCATCACCCCGGTGCCCACGCTGTTCCACTGGGATCTGCCCCAGGCGTTGGAGGACAGGGGCGGCTGGCTCGACAGGGACACCGCCCAGCGCTTCGCCGACTACGCCGCGCTCGTGGCCGACCGGCTGGCCGACCGCGTGAAGATGTGGATCACGCTCAACGAGCCCTTCGTGCACATGGCCTACGGCTACGCGATGGGGATGCACGCGCCGGGTCACGCGCTGATGCTCGACGCGCTCCCCGTGGCCCACCACCAGCTGCTCGGGCACGGGCTGGCCGTACGGGCGCTGCGGGCCGCCGGTGCGCAGCAGGTGCTCATCACCAACAACTGCACCCCCGTGTGGGCGGAGGACACAGCAGCCGGCGACGCCTATGACGTCCTGCACAACCGCCTGTTCAACGACCCCGTCCTGCTGGGCCGCTACCCCGACCTGTCCGCGTACGGTGTCACCCTCGACTGCGTGCGCGACGGCGACCTGGAGATCATCTCCACGCCGCTCGACGGCCTGGGTATCAACTACTACAACCCCACGCGGATCGGCGCCCCGACCGACGACTCGCTGCCGTGGACGGACCTCGGCATCACCGGCTACCCCACCACGGCCTTCGGCTGGCCCGTCGTCCCCGACGGCCTGCGCGAGCTGCTGGTGGGCCTGCGCGACCGGTACGGCACGGCGCTGCCGCCGATCTACGTCACGGAGAACGGCTGCTCCTATCCCGAGCAGGACGACCAGGCCCGCATCGCCTTCCTCGACGGCCACCTCGCGGCTCTGCGCGCCGCCCAGGACGAGGGCGTGGACGTGCGGGGCTACTTCGTCTGGTCGCTGCTGGACAACTTCGAGTGGGCCGAGGGCTACCACCAGCGCTTCGGGCTCGTCCACGTCGACTTCGCCACCGGCCGCCGCACCCCGCGCGCCTCCTACCACTGGCTGAAGGAGCGACTCCACCAGTAGCGGGCTCAGAACACCGACACGTGCACGTGGTCCCAGTGGTTGGCGGTGACGCCGCCGCGGTCGGACATCATGTCCCAGCCGCCGCCGGTGCGCACGTCGTAGTAGCGCTGCTTCCAGATGATGTACATCACGCCGAGCCGTGACCCGTTGGAGATCAGCCACTGGGCCAGCTTGTCTCCCCTGTCGAGGTTGGCGCCCGAGGCCATGCTGCCGCCGGGGCTCATCATGAAGTCGCAGGCCCGGCCCTTGCCGTGCTCGCCGGGGTCGCCGACGCGCAGGCACCCGACGCCGTAGAACATCGGGAAGTTGCGCATCACCTCGTCGCGGACGGAGACCATGCGCCCGGTGAGGCCGTTGGCGCTGCCCGGCTGCTGGATGCCGTACTTGGCCAGCAGCTTCTCGATCTCGCCGCGCTTGCTGCGCATCTTCCTGATGTCGCGCTCGAGGTCGTCGATCTTCGCGTCGGCCTCTTTCTTCGCCTTCTGGGCGTCGGCGACCATGTCCTTGACGCGGTTGAGCGTGGAGCCGCGCTCGGCCGCCAGGTAGGCCAGGTTCGCCGCCTGCCCGAGCACCTGGTACGGCTCGCCGGGCGTGCTGAACAGGCTGGTGCCGTCGAGCGGCCCCTGGATGTAGGTGGTCTGCGCGATCTGGCTCACCTCGACCTCGGCGGCGGCGAGCGCCGCCTTGAGGTCGCGGGCCCTGTCGGTGGCCTTTTTGGCGGCCAGCCTGGTGTCCTCGAGGCTCTCGATGGTGCCGCGGTAGACCTTGTTGAGCGCGGTCGCCTGTTTGGTGAGTTTGCGCAGCTTGCTCTGGCCGTCGGGGTCGGCGGTCGCGGTGTGCGCGAAGGGGGCCGCGACCAGCGCGACGAGGATGACGGCGAGCATGGCGAGACGCCCTGATCTCACTCCCGTCCTCCCCTCATAGACGGAGCGACTATAGAAGATGATCTTGACCCCTGCCACCTGAACCAGCGAACTCGTGCGTCTTTGGCGAACTATCTACCACTTTGTCGGGGATCGAGCCAACAGTTGGGTCTTGCCGAGCTTTCTGTGCCGGGTGACATTGCGAGCATTCCGTTTTCTGCAAAGGGGCAGAACTTGTCGCGAACTTTCACCCTCATCACCGCCGTGACCGCCTGCCTGGCCGCTTCCCTCGTGGCAGGGCAGGCCGTCGCATCAGAGGACCCCGCCTTACCCCAGGCCGACCGGATCGAGCTCTACCAGTTGGACGCCCCGGTGGGCACCGGGCAGGCCCTGGCCGAGGACGGCTTCGACGTCGTGCAGAAAAAGGCGACCGGGGGCAAGGAGCACATCGAGTTCACCGCGGACCGCGACGACCTGGTCAAGATCGGAAAGCTCGGGCACAAGCCGGAGCCGGTGCGCAACCCGCAGGGCCAGACGCAGCTCGAGGCCGCCAAGGCGCAGTCGGCCGGCGGCTTCACGGTCTGGCGCAGCTACTCGGAGCAGGGCGGCATCGCCGACCAGCTCAAGGCCATCGCCGAGGCCAACAAGGACATCGTCAAGCTGCAGTCGATCGGCAAGACGGTCAAGGGCCAGGACATCCTGGCCGCCAAGGTGACCAGGCACGCCAGGATCCTGCGCGACGGCGCCAGGCCCGCCGCCCTCTACTCGGCCACCCAGCACGCCCGCGAGTGGATCGCCGCCGAGGTCGACATGCGGCTGCTGAAGTACGTGGTCGCCAACAAGGAGGCGCTGTCCGGGCTGCTGAGGACGACCGAGCTGTGGTTCGTGCCGGTCGCCAACCCCGACGGCTACGACTTCACCTTCACCGAGGGCAACCGCCTCTGGCGCAAGACCCTGCGTGACAACAACGGCGACGGGCAGATCACCAGCGGCGACGGCGTCGACCCGAACCGGAACTTCCCCACGAACTTCCACTACGACGAGGAGGGCGCCTCCAGCGTCCCCAGCAGCGAGACCTACCGAGGGACGGCCGCGGCCAGCGAGCCCGAGACCAGGGCGATGGACGGCCTGCTGCGCCGGATCAAGTTCAAGCTGCAGCTCAACTACCACTCCTTCGGGCCGCTGCTGCTGTACCCGATGGGCTGGCAGATGTACACCGCGACCGCCGACAACCCGGTCTACGAGGCGCTCAGCGGCACCGACGCCAACCCGGCCGTCCCCGGCTTCAACCCCGGGCTCGCGGCGGGCGAGCTGTACATCACCAACGGCGACACCAACGACCGCGCCCACGGTGAGTACGGCACGCTCTCGTGGACGCCGGAGCTGAACGAGGGCTGCGACGGCTGCGGCTTCGTCTTCCCCGACGACGAGGCGCTGGTCCAGGCGGAGTTCGAGAAGAACCTCCCGTTCGCCCTCGACATCGCCAGGTCGGCGGCCAACCCGGTCGAGCCGGTCACCCACCTGGGCAACAAGACGCCCGACTTCGTGGTCGACGACTTCGAGGTCAGCCACGGCACCGACCAGGTCGTCCAGGTCAACGCCAAGCGCAGGCTCGGCCCCGTGGTCGTGCAGTACCAGGTCAACGGCGGCCGGACCAGAACGGCGCTGACGAAGGCGTGGAAGGGCGGCGAGCGGTACGGCAAGGGCTACAACGTCTACTACCACCAGCTCCGCGGCAAGATCACCGGCACCAGGCCGGGTGACAGCGTCAAGGTCTGGTTCAGGTCGCTGACGAAGAAGAGCGCCGACTTCACCTACAAGGTCGCCGACGACATCGGCGGTCAGGTGCTGGTCCTGGCGGCCGAGGACGTCACCGGCATCAGCCCCGCGCAGGGCGTCACCGAGTCGAAGTACGTCGACGACTACGCCAAGGCGATCTCCGAGGCCGGCTACACCTCCGACGTCTACGACATCGACAAGAACGGCCGCAAGGCGCCGCATCCGCTGGGCGTGCTCAGCCACTACAAGGCCGTGATCTGGGAGACCGGCGACGACATCAACCCGCGCTCGCCCGAGCAGGTGCCCGGCACCCTGGCCAGGTACAGCGTCGAGACCGAGATCGCGGTGCGCGACTACCTCAACGACGGCGGCAAGCTGCTGACGGCGGGCAAGTACGCCCACTACGCGCGCAACGCCAACCAGGGCTTCTTCTTCCAGCCCGACGCCTCACTCGGCGAGTGCGTGGTCGCCTCGACCCCGCCGTGCCTGGAGGCCAACAACGACTTCCAGCAGTACTGGCTGGGGGCCTACATCTGGTTCGACAACGGCGGCACCAGCCAGCAGACGCACGAGCCGTTCGGGCTCAAGGGCGCCGTGGGCGCCTTCAGCGGCTTCACCGGCACGCTGAACGGTGGCGACTCGGCGGGCAACCAGGACCACAACAACTCGTGGGTGGCCACCTCGGCGATCCTGCCCGCAGACACGTTCCCGCAGTTCGAGAGCAGGGCGGGCATCACGTGGGACAGGCCGGGCGGGCCGTTCGACCCGCACACGGGATCGTGGGACGTGCAGAGCGGCATCGCCGACGCCTCGTGGAAGCGCCTGACCAAGACCATCGACCTGACCGGCAAGAGCAGCGGAGACCTGACGTTCTGGGCCTCCCTCGACACCGAGGCGGACTGGGACTTCTTCACCGTCGAGGCGCGCACCGCGGGCCAGGACGACTGGACGACGCTGCCCGACGCCAACGGGCACACCACCCAGTCCACGGGGTCGAGCTGCAACACCCCGAACGGACAGCGCTGGAGGGAGATCCACCCGCACACCACCCGCTACCAGGGGCCGAACTGTGAGCCGACGGGCAGCAGCGGCGCCTGGCACGCGGCCACCGGCAACTCGGCGGGCTGGCAGCAGTGGAAGATCGACCTGACCCCCTACGCGGGCAAGAAGGTCGAGATCTCGCTGTCGTCCATCACCGACTGGAGCACCCACCAGGCCGGCGTCTTCCTCGACGACGCGAAGGTCACGCTCGACGGCGCGGCGGCCGAGGAGACCTCCTTCGAGGCCGACCTCGGCGGCTGGAGCGCGGGCGGACCGCCGCCCGGCTCGGGTCCGCTGCCCAACAACTGGACCCGCACCGACAAGCTCTTCGACGAAGGCGGCGGCATCATCACCGAGGACACCGTCCTGCTCGGGTACGGCGTCGAAGGCGTCACCACCCAGGCACAGCGCACTGACCTGGTGAAGCGGTCGCTGACCCACCTGCTCGGCGATCCCCGCTAAAGGCGGCGTGAGGGGTACGGCTCCCGCGAGCCGTACCCCTCTTGCGTGCCCGCACAGAACATGATTCGGTCTCCCAAGGGAGCAAGCACTCGGTCAAGGGAGAAGGGTCACGACATGCGCCAGCACGACACGCTGTTCATCGGGGGCGAATGGGTGGCCCCGGCGGGCACCGGCATCATCGAGGTCGTCAACCCGCACACCGAGCAGGTCATCGGCAGCGTCCCCGACGGGACGCCCGCCGACATGGACCGCGCGGTGGCCGCCGCCCGCGACGCCTTCGACCACGGCCCCTGGCCCAGGCTCAGCTTCGCCGAGCGCGCCGAGGCGATCGGCAGGCTCGCCGAGATCTACGCCGCCCGTCAGGGCGAGATGGCGGCCCTCATCACCGAGGAGATGGGCTCGCCGATCACCTTCTCCCAGCTCGCCCAGGCGCCGCAGCCGCTCGGCATGCTCCAGTTCTACGCCGAGTACGGCAGGACGTTCCAGCAGGAGGAGGAGCGACCAGGCCTGTTCGGGCCCTCGATCGTGCGCAGGGAACCCGTCGGCGTGGTCGCCGCCGTCGTGCCGTGGAACGTCCCGCAGTTCGTCTCCATGACGAAGATCGCCCCCGCGCTCCTGGCCGGATGCACGATCGTGCTCAAGCCCGCGCCGGAGACGCCGCTCGACGCCTACCTGCTGGCCGAGATGGTGCGGGAGGCGGGCATCCCCGGCGGCGTGCTCAACATCGTTCCCGCGGGCCGCGAGGCGGGCGAGCACCTGGTCTCCCACCCGGGCGTGGACAAGGTCGCCTTCACCGGCTCCACCGCTGCGGGCCGCCGCATCGCCTCCATCTGCGGCGAGCAGCTCAAGCGCTGCAGCCTGGAGCTGGGCGGCAAGTCGGCGGCGATCGTGCTCGACGACGCCGACCTCGGCGCCAGTATGGGCATGCTCGCCATCGCCTCGCTCATGAACAACGGCCAGGCCTGCGTCGCCCAGACCCGCATCCTGGCCTCCCACCGCCGCTACGACGAGGTCGTCGAGGCCGTGGCCGGCATGGTCACCTCGCAGGCGGTCGGCGACCCGGCCGATCCCGCCACCGGCATCGGCCCGCTGGTCGCCAGGCGCCAGCAGGAGCGGGTCGAGGGCTACATCAGGATCGGCATGGACGAGGGGGCCAAGATCGTCGTCGGCGGCCTCGACCGGCCCCACGACCGGGGCTGGTACGTCGCGCCCACCGTCTTCTCCGGCGTCCACAACGACATGCGCATCGCCCGCGAGGAGATCTTCGGCCCCGTCCTGGCCGTGATCCCCTACGAGGACGAGGCCGACGCCGTCCGCATCGCCAACGACAGCGACTACGGCCTGGCGGGCACGGTCTGGACGGCCGACGCCGAGCACGGCATGGACATCGCGCGCCAGGTCCGCACCGGCACCTACGGCGTCAACTGCTTCATGCTGGAGGCCAACGTGCCCTTCGGCGGCTACAAGGCCAGCGGCGTCGGCCGCGAGCTCGGCCCCGAGGGCCTGTCCGCCTACCTGGAGTACAAGACCATCTCGCGGCTCGGCTGAGCGCTCGGCCGGCCCCGACCGCCCCGGTACGGCATGCCGTACCGGGGCAGGGTGCCGGGTGGCACCCAGCGCGCCCCCGCGACGCTGGGCGGTCACCCGGCTACAGAAGTATCTCCCGCGTCCATCGCGTTGACGGCTGCTCGGGCCGTCGGCAATCCCCCGGCGGGTTCCTTCCTTACGTCATAGGTAGACGCATTTACTACGGAAAAGGTTCGATCTAGCGCTGTGCCGTGTTCGAGATGATCCATTTCCCGATTCGGCGGATGAGGTCGGGCGTGGCGGCGGATTCGGCGTGGCCGTAACCAGGCTCGATCCACAGCTCCTTGGGCTCGCGGGCGCCGTCGAAGATCTGGTGGGCGTGCTCCAGCGGGAAGAAGGTGTCGGCGTCGCCGTGCACGAGCAGCAGTGGCGTCGGGGAGATCAGCGCGGCGGCCTCGTGGGGCGGCATCGGGATCGGGTCCCACTGGCCGCGGGCGATCCTGGTGCGCTTGGCCACCCGCGCCGCCCACCTGCCGAACGGCCGCTCGATCGCCCAGTGCACCTGGCGCATCGGCCTGGTGCCCCGGTAGTACCAGCGGGCCGGGCCGCTGACCGCCACCACCGCGTCGACCCCGCGGCGCAGCCCCGCGTGCCTGAGGGCCACGGCCGCGCCCATGGAGAAGCCGACCACCGCCACCGAGGAGTAGCCGACGACCCTCGCGTGCCGTACCGCGGCCTCGATGTCGAGCACCTCCAGGTCGCCCACGGTGGTCTCGCCGCCGGAGTGCCCGTGGCCGCGAAAGTCGAAGGCCAGCACCCCGCCGAACCCACTCAGCACGTGGACGATCCTGCGGGCCGAGCGATCCCGCCACGACCCGGTGAAGCCGTGCGCCACCACGATGCCCAGGTCGCCCCGCCCTCGTGAGTGGGTGTGCGCGGCGTCGATCCGCACACCGTCGGCGGTCCTGAGCATGACGGGAAAGCTGGCGGCGAAAGGCATGCTCTGAGGTTAGAGTGACTGGAGTTCGGCGCTGCCGATGACCTGCCTGATGCGGGAGTCTTCGGCGGCCTCGATGGCGGCGGCCGAGTCAGAGATCATGATGCGGGCGGCGCTCGCCCTGATGTGCTCGTCCACGTCGAGGCCGGCGGGCAGCACGGTGACGATGGCGCCCACCGCGATCGCGCCGTCCACCGCCGCGCTGAGATCCGCTCCCCGGGGCAGGCAGACGACCACCCGGTCGCCGGGGCGCAGCCCACGGCTCCGGAGCAGGTCTTCTGTGCTCATGCGCCCAGGTTAGGGAGCGCGCTTCGCCCGCACATGGGGCGTAATATGCAGACCGCTATGCAGAACCCAGGTCGTGCTCGACGGCCCAGAGGGCGATCTGCGAGCGCGAGCTGTAGCCGAGCTTCTCCATGATGTTGGCGATGTGCCTGGCGACGGTGGCGGGGCTGATGACCAGCTCGTCGGCGATGCCCCTGTTCGACAGTCCGCGGGTGAGCAGCCCGGCGATCTCCTGCTCGCGGGCGGTGAGCACGGGATGCGGCACCTCGGCCACGGTGGGCAGCGGCAGCCGCCCGTTGCCGCCCTCCAGCACCAGGCGGGCGACCTCGACCGGGTCGAGCTCCCTGCCCCTCGACCATTGCAACGCCGTACGGCCCTCGCCCAGCCGGTCGCGGGAGCGCGCGAGCAGTTCCTCGATCCGGCCGGAGACGGTCGGCTCCCCCATCTGCTCGGCCAGCGCGGTCGCCGCCCCCGAGGAGAGCACCGCCCCCGCGAGGTCGCCCTCGACGTCGGCCAGCCTCGACAGCACCCGCAGCACGCGCGCCATGCCGAGGCGCTGACCCGTCCGCTGCGCCAGCTCCAGGCATTCGGCCAGCAGGTCCTTGGCCATCGCGTGGTCGCGGCGGCCGATCGCGACCTTGGCGACCATGACCAGGCACCGCTCCATCTCCACCCGGTTGTCGAGCTCGCCGAAGATCGCGGCGGCCTCGCGGTAGTGCGTCACCGCCGCCTCCGTGTCGCCGCGCCACTCGGCCACCGCCGCGAGCTGGCTGGTGGCCATTGCGACGTGCCAGGGGTGACCGTTCTCCCTGGCGACCGCCAGCGCCTGGCTCGCATGCCGATGGGCCAGGCGCGGCTGCCCCCGCAGCCCCGCCAGTACGGCCAGGCACGAGTGCGCGATGGCCCTGTTGAAGGTGTCGTCGTGCTCCGTCGTGGTCGCCACGACCTGCTCGAAGTGCCGCTCGGCCCGGTCGAACCGGCCGGTGCGCAGCAGCAGCACGCCCGCGACGTTCAGCGTCACGCCCTTGCCGAGACTGTGCGGGACCTTCTCCTGCTCCCTGAGCGCCTCCTCGACCACCCGCTCGCAGCCCGCCAGGTCGTCCCTCGCCTCCAGGCCGTAGGCGAACGCGCCCTTGCTGAGCGCGACGACCTCGGGCGGCACGCCCGTCAGATCGAGCCGCAGCAGCCGCTCGAACCACTCGACGCCCTCGGCGATCTCCCCGTGGACGGCCAGCATCGCCGAGGCCACGTAGGCGAGCCGCAGGCCCAGCAGGGCGTTGCCCGACTCGACCGCCCAGTCGACGGCCGCCCTGCAGTCGTCGAGCAGGCTCCGGCCCCTGACGAAGGACGGCAGGCGCTCGGGCCAGGGCGCCCGGGGCGTGGCCAGGCCCGACTCGAAGCAGCGCTCCTGCACCTCGCAGATCACCTGAAGGTGGCGGTCGCGGAACCAGACGAGCTCGTCCTGCTCGCGCAGCCGCTCGAGCGCGAACTGCTTGATCGTCTCCAGCAGGCGGTAGCGGCCGCCGTCGGCCAGCAGCAGCGACTTGTCCACCAGGCCGCCGAGCAGGTCGAGCATCTCCTCGGCGGGCAGGTGCACGTCGTCGGCGCACACCTGCTCGACCAGGTCGAGATCGAAGTGCCCGGCGAAGACCGACAGCCGCCGCAGCAGCACCCGCTCCTTCGCCAGCAGCAGGTCATGGCTCCACTCCACGGTCGCCAGCAGCGTCCGCTGCCGGGCGGGCGCCGTACGGTCACCGCTGGTCAGGAGCCTGAAGCGGTCGCCGATCCGGTCGGCGATCTGCGCCGGGCTGAGCATCCTGGTGCGGGCGGCGGCCAGCTCCAGCGCCAGCGGCAGCCCGTCGAGCGCCACGCACACCCTGGCCACGTCGTCGAAGTCGGCGCCGGACAGCCTGGCGCCCACGGCCAGGGACCGGTCGGTGAACAGCAGCACCGCCTCGGCGTCGGGATGGCGGGCGTCCGGCAGGTCGAGCGGGGGCACTCGCCACACCAGCTCGCCAGGGATGCGCAGCGCCTCCCTCGTGGTGAGGAGGATCCGCAGCTCGGGGCAGCCCGCCAGGAGCGCGGACACGAGCTCGGCGCAGCGTTCGACGACCTGCTCGCAGTTGTCGAGCACCAGCAGCGCCCTGGCGCCGCGCAGCCGGACGAGCAGGCCGTCGAGCGAGGGCCGCGACCGTTCCTCACGCACCCCGAGCACATTGGCGATCTCGTGCGCCACCAGGTCGGCACCGGTGATCCTGGCCAGCTCGACCAGCCACACCCCGTCGGGGAAGCCGGACACGGCCCTGGCCGCCACGCGCAGCGCCAGACGCGTCTTGCCGATGCCGCCCACGCCGCAGAGCGTGACCAGGCGCTGATCTCGCAGCAGGCCGCACAGCTCGTCCACGTCACGCGCGCGACCGACGAAGCGGTTCGGTTCAGCCGGGAGGTTATGCGATGTCATGTCACCGCGAGTGTGCATGCGATCACTCGCCCGCACAAGCGGTTCCTCACCTCAGACCGGCCGTGATCCGTACGATCAGCCCGGGCAGCCACCCGACCAGCGCCCACCCCAGCAGGTACGGCGCGGCGTCCCACCCGGGGGCGGCGAGCGAGAGCGCCAGCCACACCACGGCCAGCGCGGCGTTGAGCGACACCACCCAGCTCACCCGCAGCGCCCGCCGCAGCGGCCCGCCGCCCACGACCTGCCAGGCGACCAGCGACACCGTCGCGCAGAGGAGAACCGCGGCCAGCCGCAGGGACGTCGCCCGGTCCTGGATCGGCAGCAGGTCATAGGCCAGGGCGCCGAGCAGGCCACCCACCCACAGGAACCTGGCGGGATTGCCCAGATAGTGGCGCAGACCATCGTCGCCCAGCCCGGCGTAGAAGGCTCTCGACGCCTGCCTGCGCGCGCGCACGACCGCCGGGATGCTCGTCTTCGCCCGCCTGACCCCGACCGCCCACGGAACGCCGTAGATCCCGAGGGCCACCACGAGGTAGGCCAGGAAGAACCAGTCCCCGTGGCCCGCGGTGGTCAACGGCTGTCCCAGCCACACCAGCGGCGCCACCAGCCCGCCGAGCAGCACCAACGTCACGATCTCCGCCGCCCACCCGTCCCACCACGGCCGCCGGTCGTTCTGAGGAACAGGAACGCTGTTCTTCAGCGTTGTGTAGTCGCCACCAAGTTCCTCGGCCCGCCGTACCGCGTCCCCGTTAGGGCGGCCCTGGCGGTCGAGGATCAGCGCCCGCAGCAGCCACGGCTCGGGGTCGGTGGGCGAGTCCGAGATCAGCCGGTCGACGTAGGCGTGCGCCCACGGGAAACGCCCCTCGTCCAGCAGGCGTCGGACATGCCGCAAGTGGGAGGACACAGGGTGAAGTCTGCCCTGTCGCTCCCACTGCACCAAGGGTGGTAACGGGATCAACTAAACTGGTGGCGCCGCATCGTCCCGCGGCCAGCCTCCACGAACACAGAGTGAGACCTCATCATGCCTTTGAACAGCCGCGACGACCTGCGGAACATCGCGATCATCGCGCACGTCGACCACGGCAAGACCACTCTCGTGGATGCCATGCTCTGGCAGTCCGGTGCCTTCCGCGCCAACCAGGACGTCGACGACCGCGTCATGGACTCCAACGACCTGGAGCGCGAGAAGGGCATCACCATTCTCGCCAAGAACACCGCGGTCAAACACGGTGACATGACCCTCAACATCATCGACACCCCCGGCCACGCCGACTTCGGCGGCGAGGTCGAGCGCGGCCTGTCGATGGTCGACGGTGTGGTGCTGCTGGTCGACGCCTCCGAGGGGCCGCTGCCGCAGACGAGGTTCGTGCTGCGCAAGGCGTTCGCCGCGAAGATGCCCGTCATCCTGTGCATCAACAAGGTCGACCGCCCCGACGCCCGTATCAAGGAGGTCGTCGACGAGGTCTACGAGCTGTTCATGGACCTCGACGCGACCGAGGAGCAGATCGACTTCCCGATCGTCTACGCCTCGGCCAAGGCCGGCCGCGCCTCGCTGGAGCGTCCCGCCGACGGCGGCATGCCCGACTCCGAGGACCTCGAGCCGCTGTTCGACGTGATCAAGCGCACGATCCCGGCGCCGACCTACGACCCGAGCGCGCCGCTGCAGGCCCACGTCACCAACCTCGACGCCTCCTCCTACCTGGGCAGGATCGCGCTGTGCCGCATCCACCAGGGCACGTTGAAGAAGGGCCAGCAGGTCGCCTGGTGCCGTACCGACGGCTCGATCCAGCGCGTCAAGATCACCGAGCTGCTCATGACCGAGGCTCTGGAGCGCAAGCCGGCCGAGGAGGCGGGCCCCGGCGACATCATCGCGATCGCCGGCATCCCCGAGATCATGATCGGTGAGACCCTCGCCGACCCCGACGACCCGCGCCCGCTGCCGCTGATCACCGTGGACGAGCCGGCGATCTCGATGACGATCGGCACCAACACCAGCCCGCTCGTGGGCAAGGTGAAGGGCTCGAAGGTCACCGCCCGCATGGTGAAGGACCGCCTCGACAAGGAGCTCGTCGGCAACGTGTCGCTGCGCGTGCTGCCCACCGACCGGCCCGACGCGTGGGAGGTGCAGGGCCGTGGCGAGCTGGCGCTGGCCATCCTGGTCGAGCAGATGCGCCGCGAAGGCTTCGAGCTGACCGTCGGCAAGCCGCAGGTCGTCACCAGGACGATCGACGGCAAGGTCCACGAGCCGGTCGAGCGCCTGACCGTCGACTGCCCCGAGGAGTACCTCGGCGCGGTCACGCAGCTGCTGGCCGTCCGCAAGGGCCGCATGGAGCACATGACCAACCACGGCACCGGCTGGATCCGGATGGAGTTCGTGGTCCCGGCGCGTGGCCTGATCGGCTTCCGCACCGAGTTCCTCACCGAGACGCGCGGCACCGGCCTGGTGCACCACGTCTTCGAGGCCTACGAGCCGTGGTTCGGCGAGCTGCGCACCCGCAACAACGGCTCGCTCGTCGCCGACCGCTCCGGGCCCGTCACCGCCTTCGCGATGACGAACCTGCAGGAGCGCGGCATCCTGTTCGTCTCGCCCACCACCGAGGTGTACGAGGGCATGATCGTCGGCGAGAACTCCCGCTCCGACGACATGGACGTCAACATCACCAAGGAGAAGAAGCTCACCAACATGCGCTCCTCCACGGCCGACGTCACCGAGACGCTGATCCCGCCGCGGGTGCTGTCGCTGGAGCAGGCGCTGGAGTTCATCCGCGAGGACGAGTGCGTGGAGATCACGCCGGAGACCGTGCGCATCCGCAAGGTCGTCCTCGACGCCGCCACCCGTGGGCGCGCCGCCGCCCGCGCCAAGCGCGGCAACTGACGCCCGGCCGCCCCTTCGGGGACGGCCCTTTCGACCCCGGCCGGTGCCTGCTCGATGCGGGCATAAAGGCCGGGGTCTTCGTGTTTCAGCAGGTAGGCCGCAAGTCAGGCGCAACCGGTCCTTAACCGCCCCCCGCGATGCTGGGCGCGAAAGGAGGTGCCGTGATGGGTGTAGTGACTTACAGGGCGAACCTGACATATCTCGCCGCTTGGCTCGTCTTCGTCGCCATCGTGCTCCTGCTGGTGCGGTGAAGTAATCACTCCGTTACCGACCGGCGTGGATCATGCTGGTTGTGGGCCGGCTGAGGAAGATCGTCGCGTACGCGCTCGCCGCGATCTCCGTAGGGGCCATCGTCTGGTGCGTGAGCGTGGCCAAACCCGTCACCCACGCGGCCCCGAGTCCCGCGCCCCACACCCCGTCGTTGCTCGAGGTGTACGGCGCGCAGGAACACTCCCCCCGCACGCCTCCCGAGCTGACCACCGAGGTCACAATCGCCGACGCGAGCGACGCCGACCTCGCGGCCGTGCCGCAGGGCAGGCTCGACGAGCGCGCCAGGCAGCTGAAGATCACCGTGGTCCACCGCCTCGTCCTGGACCGCACCGACCTGCTGGCCACGCTCCTCAGGTCCGAGGGCCCCTTCCCCGACGACATCCAGAGCTTCACCGACCGCAGGCTCGGGGCGGTGAAGACCGACGACGGCTCCGCCGTCCTCGCTCCCACCACCAGGCTCGCGCCCGTGCTCACCACCTCGGGCTCGCGGACCACCGTGCGTTTCACGATCACGATGCTGCGCCAGGTCGGCCCCGACGCGCTGCCGCAACTGGAGTTCGCGCCACCGACCGAGCAGAGCGCGGCGTCCGCGCGCCAGATCACGCTGACCGCGCCCGCGTGGACGGTGATCAGGGTCGAACGGGTGACGCCAGAGAAGGAGCAGGCGGGCCGGCTGACGTTCACCGCCTACGCGGCGCCCGTCTCGGTCCGGCTGGCCCACGAGTCGTACGGCAGGCCCGACGCCGACCAGACGGACCTGTTCTCGTGGACGCCCGTGCTCAGCGTCTTCACCGCGATCGCACTGGCCGTCTTCGTCGGCAGGGCGCTCGGCCCCTCGTGGTGGCGGCGCACACCCAACCGCGAGCTGGCGATCGGGATCGTCATGTGCGTGGTGGCGCTGCTGGTCGCCATGCTGCTGGCGCTCATGCCGTACCTGGGGCCGGTCATCCTGTTCGGCGCGATCCCCGTGCTCGCGCTGCGCCACGCGCGCCGGGTCGTGCCCGCCAGGCCGCCGTGGAGCTCGAAGGACGCGTTACTCGTCACGGGCGTCGGCGTGCTCGTCGCCGGCGGCATGCTGTTCTGGTCCTTCGTCCACGGGCAGGTGCCGCCGCTCACGCTGGCCGTGGGCACGCTGACGGCGGCGCTGGCGGCGGCGGGTTCGGCCGTGGCGTTCGGCGCCGACCTCGGCATCGCCGTCCTGGTGGCCAGGCTGGCCGCGGTGACGGCGGGCGTGGCCGTGGGCGCGCTGGCGCTGGCGCTGTGGGTGCGGGCGCTGATGAGCGGCGGCTTCTTCCCGCCCGACAGCGTCCGGCTGGTGCTCGCCCTGTGCTGGTCGCTGATCCCGATCGCGGGGATCGCGGTCGCCACCAGGTCGTGGTCGCGCGTCGCGATCGTCGTGGCGGTGCTCGGCAGCCTCCTGCTGCTCGGCTGGCCGACCGAATGGCTCGACACGGGCTCCTGGAGTGTGCAGCCCGACCAGATCGCCGCCAGGACACCGCCTCCGTTGGTGCTCGGGCAGCCGCTCAACGAGATCACCCGCGGCGCACTTGGCCTGCTGTTGCTGGCCTTCGCGCTGCTCGTGCTGCGCCTTCGGCGGCTCGGGGAGACCCCCGACGCCATGGCCAACCCCGCCGTCGTGGCCACGGTGATCGTCTGCCTGATGGTCCTCTACCTCACCCCGCGCACCGACCCCGACTCCACCGCGATCGACCTCCCGCTGCCCTCGCTGGCCATCACGTCGCTGGTGGCGTGGGCGGCGGCCACCTGGCTGCTGTCGGGCCCACGCCCCGAGATCGTCGAGCCCTCCTCGCGTGCCGAACACCGGGCCCTGATCAGAGACGCGCTGCACCGGCGGGTGCTGCACGGCTCCGAGCAGGAGCTCTACCGGCTCAGCAGGGGAAGGCTGGGCTCGGGCGAGCTCACGATGGAGGACTTCGAGCACCGGCGCCTCGAACTCGACCGCGCCCTCACCCTCGACCCGCCGCACACCGAGACCGCCTTCGCCACCTCGGCCGGCTGCTCGCCGTGGCAGAACGGCCTGGCGGCATTCGTGGTGAGCCTGCTGCTGTCGCTGCCCTTCGCGCTCATCTACGGCTGGCCCGACGGGGCCGAGCTGACCACCTGGGTGTTCGACGCGCGGTTCATGTTCACGCTGCCCACCTTCGGGTTCTTCTACGGCTACTTCTATCCCCGCCTTCGCGGCACGCAGCCGGTCACCAAGGCCCTCTACGTGATGAGCGTGGCGCTGGTCACCGAGCTGTCGGCCTACGTCCCCTCCCTCGTCGACCCCGACATCGGCGGCTTCGACAAGCTCCAGGTGGTCGCGATCGTGGTGGGCCAGGGCGCGCTGGTCTTCATCGGGCTCGGGCTCTACTGGGAGTGGCGGATCATGTTCGCGGCCGGTGAGCCGTGGGCCAGGGTGCGCAACGTCCGCAGTGTCCGCAGCCTGGCCACTCCGCTGGTCGCCGTCGTGATCGCCGCGGGCACCACCGCGGCCACCTCAGCGGCGGGCAAGACCGTGGACCGCATCCTCAAGGGCGACTCCGCCACCAGCCAGAACGCTCCATGACGCCACCCACGCTCAGCGGCGCGGCAGCTCGCTGCCCCTGACGTGGGCGCACAGCCAGTCGACCAGTTGCCCGTAGTCGCGCCAGGTGGCGCGGACCCGGTCGACGACCTCCTCGGTGTGCACCCACGGCTCGGGTTCGAAGTGCCGCCCGAAGTAGAGGGAGCGATGACGCAGCAGCTCCAGGCGCGGATGGTCGTCGGGCACCCCGCGCGGCCTGGTCTTGAGCCTGTCGCCCTCGGCGGTGTAGCCCGCGGCGGTCAGGCCGTCGGCGATGCGCTGCAGCGGCTTGCCCGAGACGTCCTCGTCGACGGCCGCACGGTAGCGGGCCACCTGGTCGGCGGCGGTGGTGTAGTAGCCGCCCGCGGTGTAGAGGCCGGCGGCGTCGAGCTGGACGTAGAGGCCGATGCCCGGCATGAGGTCGACGAAGGCGCCCTGGTGGGTCTTGTACGGCGACTTGTCCTTGGCGAAGCGGACGTCGCGATACGGCCTGAACAGCTGGGCGAGGCCGAACTCGGCGCCGAGCTCCTCGGCCAGGGCCAGCATGGGCGCCCTGACCGCCTCCTCGTAAAGCTCCTTGTGCCGGGCGAAGTAAACCTTGCTGTTGTCAGCCTCGAGACCTTCGTAGAAGAGGAAGGCCTCGTCGGGGAAGCCGGTGAATCCCATGCTCCCAGCGTGCCATGAGGCACCGACAGTCAGTGCTGACAGTCAGCGCCGCCGCCGGGCCGTACCGAAGATCGAGCGGCTGATCTCCCTGCCCAGCGAACTGGCGGCCGACCGCGCGAACGACTTGAAGATCGACGACCCCAGCACTGCCTCCAGCACCGAGGGCTCCTGAGCGGGGGCGGGCGGGGGCGCGGGAGCGGGGACGGACGGCGGCGGGGCCACCTTGGCGGCCAGCAGCTCGTAGGCCGACTGCCGGTCGACGGGCCGGCCGTACTTGGGCAGCAGCGGGGAGGCCGACACCATCCCCCGCACCACGGCCGGGTCAGTCGGCGCCATCAGCGAGCACGGCGCGAGCAGCCTCGTCCAGGCGACGGGAGTGGGCACGCCCCTGTCCGACAGCACGGTCACGACCGCCTCGCCGATGCCGAGCTGGGTCAGCAGCTCCTCCAGGTCGTAGTCGGAGTGGGGGAAGGTGGAGACGGTGGCCTTCAGCGCCTTGGCGTCCTGCGGGGTGAAGGCGCGCAGCGCGTGCTGCACCCTCGCCCCGAGCTGGGCCAGCACGTCGGCGGGCACGTCCTTCGGCGTCTGCGTGACGAAGAAGACGCCGACCCCCTTCGACCTGATCAGCCGCACGGTCTGGGTGATCGAGCGGAGGAACGGCTTGGAGGCGTCGGTGAACAGCAGGTGCGCCTCGTCGAAGAAGAACACCAGCTTCGGCTTGTCGGGGTCGCCGACCTCGGGCAGGTCGGTGAACAGGTCGGCCAGCAGCCACATCAGGAACGTGGAGAACATCGCGGGCCGATCCTGGACGGCGGGCAGCTCCAGCACGGAGACCACTCCCCTGCCGTCGGAGGTGACCCGCATGAGGTCGCGGGTGTCGAACTCGGGCTCGCCGAAGAACTGGTCGGCGCCCTCGGACGACAGGTTGGTCAGCGCGCGCAGGATCACCCCGGCCGTCTGCTTCGACAGCCCGCCGACGCCTTTCAGCACCTCGGGGGTGTCGATGAGGTACTGGATGACCGCCCGCAGGTCCTTCATGTCCAGCAGCGGCAGCCCGTTGGTGTCGGCGAAGTGGAAGATCAGCCCGAGCGACGACTCCTGGGTGTCGTTGAGGTCGAGGACCTTCGACAGCAGCGTGGGGCCGAAGGCGGTCATGGTGGCGCGCAGCGGCACCCCCTCACCGATGCCGCCCAGCGCGTAGAACTCCACCGGGCAGGCGGCGCCCGCCCAGTTCTGCCCGATGCCCTGTGCCCTCCCCAGCAGGCCCTCGGACGGCTGGCCCGGCGAGGCCATGCCGGACAGGTCGCCCTTGATGTCGGCGAGGAAGACCGGCACACCCTGGGCTGACAGCTGCTCGGCCATCACCTGCAGCGTCTTGGTCTTGCCCGTTCCGGTCGCGCCCGCCACCAGCCCGTGCCTGTTGAACATCCGCAGCGGCATCCTGATGGCCGAGCCAGGCTGCGGCTCGCCGTCGGCCATGAGCACGCCGAGCTGGATCGTGGGCCCCTCGAAGTCGTAGCCGTTCGTCATAGTTCGGAGTACTTCCTGCCAGGAGTGGGCGGCTTGCCGTACAGCTCGGAGATGGTGACGAACCGGTAGCCCTTGCCGGCGAGGGCGGAAATCACCTCGGGCACCGCCTCGACCGTGGTGCGGTGGATGTCGTGCATCAGCACGATCGACCCTCTCGTAGCCCGGCACGCCCGCTTGGCCACCACCTTGGCGACACGGTCGCGCCAGTCGTGGGTGTCGACGCTCCAGAGGATCTGGGCCATGCCCAGCCTGCGGCTCTCCTCCGCCACCCGGCGGTCCGTCGACCCGTACGGCGGGCGCATCATCTGCATCCGCACCCCGGTGATCTTCCTGACCAGCTCCTGGGTACGGCCCAGCTCCCGCACGATCCCCTCGTCGGCCAGACTGGGCAGCTCCGCGTGACTCCAGGTGTGGTTGCCGAGCTCGTGCCCCTCGGCCAGCATGCGGGGCAGCGTGTGGTGCCGGTCGGCCGCCACCATCTGCCCGACGACGAAGAACGTCGCCTTCACCCCGGACTTGCGCAGCTCGTCGAGCAGCCACGGCGTGAAGTCACCCGGGCCGTCGTCGAAGGTCAGCGCCACGCACTTGACCTTCCGGCAGTTGATCGTGACCGGGGGGCGCGGCCAGCCGGGCTGGACCGCCGTCAGCGACCTGGCCAGCAGCGAGGGGTCGACGCGGGCCGGAGCCCTGGCGCTGAGCCGCTCGACGCCGGGGTCGACCGCCGCGGGCGCACCACACCCAGCCACCAGCACAACGGCCAGCAACCCTGACCACACCCGCATGCTTTCCCCCCGAAGCACCCGGGGGATCACATCACGGATAGTCCTGGACCGAGCCCCCCCGTAGCCCCTTGGCCAGGTCATGCCACCAGACTGGGATATCAGCCTGGAGTTCCGTGTAGCGACGCGCCACTCGGATGGCACATCCAACGGGATCCGTACCCAAATGCCGACGTTTCACCGAACTCTCTTGCCATCGGTAGAACCCATCGCGATACCGCACGACAAGCCCTATCCAGATCGAGAGAGTGGCGTCGTCGCCCACCTCGTAGGCACTGGTCACGCCCAGGCCCGTCAGCTCCGCGTGAAGCTTCTCGATCGCCGCACGGGACTCAGTCAACGCGCAACCCCCTGTCGAGGACGTGACGCACAAGAAGGATGTACCCGCTTGAGGACGATCGAGTGCCTCCAACGCAGAACACATACGGTAATCATGGAACCGCGGACCGTTTCGTGGAGGCTGTTCGCCGCTACTGGTCGGGGGTCTCTCGAGGCTCGGTGACGACCATGACGAACCTCAGCTCCCCTTCGCCCTGGTTGGCGTAGCGGTGCGGCCGGTCGGCGGTGAAGACGACGGCGCCATGGGTCTGGACGACGTGGCTCTTGCCGTACACGGTGAGGGTCAGCTCCCCCTCCAGGACGGTGAGCATCTCGCGGGTGCCCGGCGGGTGGGCGTCGCCGTCGTGGTGCTCGCCGGGGGCCAGCCGCCAGTCCCACAGCTCCAGGATCGCGGGCGCGTCGGTGCCGACCAGCAGCCGGGCCGAGCCCTCGCCCTGCCGGAAGGTCACGATGTCGCCCGGGGGCACGACCCGCACGAGCGGGGTCTCCGAGACCTCGACGAGTCTGGCGACGCTGACGCCGAGGGCGTCGGCGATGCGCACGAGCGTGGTGATGCTGGGGTTGGTCCTGCCCTGCTCGACCTGGACCAGCATGCCGCGGCTCACTCCCGATCGGGCGGCCAGGGCGTCGAGCGTGAGCCCGCGGTGGGCGCGCTGGGCTCTGACGTTGGTGGCGATCGCCGCCGTGATCGTCTCAGGGTCCATGAGTGCAGTGTAGTGAACACTCTTGGCAATGTGTTGTACTAGGCGCATGACAGCGGTGATTCTCGCGACGGCATGCGCGCTCGTGTACGGAACGGCGGACTTCTACGGAGGCCTGGCGACCCGGCGATCCCGCGTGCTGTCCGTGGTCTCGCTCTCGCAGATCGCCGGTCTCGCGCTCGTCGTGGCGATGATGCCGCTGCTGCCGGGAGCCCTCTCCGAGGGCGCGATCACCTGGGGCCTCGGCGCGGGCCTGGCCGGCGCGGCGGGCATGGTGCTCTTCTACCGGGCGCTGGCCACGGGCGTGATGTCCGTTGTGGCGCCCACGACGGCGGTCACCTCGGCGGCGCTGCCCGTCCTGTTCGGCCTGGCCAGCGGCGAGCGCCCGGCGGTCATGGCGCTGGTGGGCGTGGTCCTGGCCCTGCTGTCGGTGCTGCTGGTGAGCAGGGGCGGCCCGGCCGTGGAGCAGCGGTCGTCGGCGTCATCCGTCGTGGCGGCGCTGGCGGCGGGCGCGGGCTTCGGCGGGTTCTTCATCCTGCTCGCCCAGGCTCCCGACGGCAGCGGGCTGTGGCCGCTGGTCGGCGCGAGAATCGCCTCGATCTCCGCCGTGGTGCTCATGGCGGTCGTCAGCCGCCGCACGCTCAAGCCCGGCTCGGGAGCGCTGGGCGTCATCGCGGTGGCGGGCGTGCTCGACATGGCGGCCAACGTGCTCTACCTGCTGGCCGAGCAGCAGGGCATGCTCAGCCTGGTCGCCGTGCTGGTCTCGCTCTACCCCGCCAGCACGCTCGTGCTGGCCCGCTACGTGCTCGGCGAGCGCCTGCATGCCGTACAGGTCGCGGGGGTCGCCTTCGCCCTCGGCGCGGTGGCGTTGATAGCAGTCGCATGAGCGACGAAGAGCCCGCGTCCCCCTGAGGGACACGGGCTCACACACATGAAGCTCTAGGCGGCGACGCGCTGCTCAGGCAGGCGGAGGGCGCCCTCCTCGCGGGCGTACTCCTCCAGCATGCCGCGCAGCTGGCGGCGGCCGCGGTGCAGCCTGGACATCACGGTGCCGATGGGGGTGCCCATCCGCTCGGCGATCTCCTTGTAGGCGAAGCCCTCGACGTCGGCCAGGTAGACGGCGACGCGGAAGTCCTCGGGCAGGGCGCGCAGCGCGTTCATGACCGCGCTGTCGGGCAGCCTCTCAAGTGCCTCGGTCTCGGCGGACTTCAGACCGCTGGACATGTGCGACTCGGCCGCGTGCAGCTGCCAGTCCTCGATCTCCTCGGCGGCCGAGAGCTTCGGGGAGCGCTGCTTCTTGCGGTAGTCGTTGATGAAGTTGTTCGTCAGGATCCGGTGCAGCCAGGCCTTGAGGTTGGTGCCCTCGCGGAACTGGTGGTACGAGGTGTACGCCTTGGCCACCGTCTCCTGCACCAGGTCCTCGGCGTCGGCGGTGTTGCGGGTAAGGCGCATCGCGGAGGCGAACAGCTGCGAGGTCACGGGCACGACGTCGCGCTCGAACCAGTCCTGACGCTGCTCCTCGGTCATAGTGATCACGTACATTCCCCCTCCGTGCTCTCCCCCCGGTTGCCTGTCAAACGCCCAGGCATGATCATCCTCGCAAACCACGCGTAAGGGTGGTGTTAGGAGTTCTACCTGGTCAGGGGGCCGATCGGTCCGTATGCTCGCAGCGTGCACCATCACGTCCACGGCCGGACAAGTCTCATTATCGTAACACTCTTTACTCAATTGCGCCCTAACTGTGTGCAGAGTCACATGGGATAGGTTATGGACCATGGAATACCTGGATCGTCACGACAGTCGAGCCCGGCGCTGGGTGGCCGATGCCATCCGGAAGGTGGAAGCCGACACCAACCGCAGCTCTGACACTCACCTCCATGTGTTCCCGCTTCCCCCGCACTGGGGCGTAAACCTCTACCTGAAAGACGAGTCGGTGCACCCCACCGGTTCACTCAAGCACCGCCTGGCCCGCTCACTCTTCCTGTACGGCCTGGCCAACGGCTGGATCGGCCCCCACACCACGATCGTCGAGGCCTCCAGCGGCTCGACGGCGGTCAGCGAGGCCTACTTCGCCAGACTCCTCGGCCTGCCGTTCGTGGCGGTGATGCCCGCGACCACCTCGCCGGAGAAGATCGCGCTCATCGAGTTCTACGGTGGCAAATGTCACCTCGTGGACGACCCCTCCTCGATCTACGAGGAGTCGAACAGGATCGCCGTCGAGACCGGCGGCCACTTCATGGACCAGTTCACCTACGCCGAGCGGGCCACCGACTGGCGCGGCAACAACAACATCGCCGAGTCGATCTACGCCCAGATGTCCATGGAGCCCTATCCCGAGCCGGAGTGGATCGTGGTCGGCGCAGGAACCGGCGGCACCTCCGCCACGATCGGCCGCTACATCCGCTACCGCTGTTACAGCACGCGTCTGGCGGTCGTCGACCCCGAGGGCTCGGCCTTCTACCCCTCGTGGGCGTCGGGCGAGGAGGAGGGCGCGAAGGGCTCGCGGATCGAGGGCATCGGCAGGCCGCGCGTCGAGCCGTCGTTCCTGCCCGGCGTGATCGACAGGATGATCAGGGTGCCCGACGCGACCTCGATCGCCGCCATGCGGTGGGTACGGCAGGTCACCGGGCGCGACGTGGGCGGCTCGACGGGGACGAACGTGGCGGCCGCCGTCCAGCTCATCACCGAGATGCGGGCGGCGGGCGAGAAGGGCAGCGTCGTCACCCTCATCTGCGACAGCGGCGACCGCTATCGCGGCACCTACGGCGACGACGCGTGGCTGGCCGCCCAGGGGATCGACATCCACCCGGATCTGGCCGCCTTCCGGGCCTTCCTGTCGTCCTGACGCCCGGAACGACGACGACCCCGCGCCGAACGTGGCGCGGGGCCGTACCAGAAGCGGATCAGGCGGCGCGCGCCGGGTCCACCTCGAAGATCTTGGCGAGGTCGTCCAGCATCGAGTGGGCGCCCTGGATGCCGACCGCGCTCATCCACGTGGCGTCGGTCACGTCGTGCTTCTGCCCCTTGAGCTTGCCCCACAGCGGGTTGTTCACGAACTGCTTCTTCGGCTCCTCGGCCGACGGGTCGGCGTAGGTGGAGACGAAGATGTGGTCGGCGTCGAACTCGGCGATGCGCTCCTGGCTGATGTCGACCGCGATCTTCTTCGGGTCCTTCGGCTGGTTGTCGGGACGGGGGAAGCCGACGTCCTTCAGCACGATGCCCGAGTAGGAGTTCTCGACGTACAGGCGGGTGGTCGGCTCACCGGCGAAGCGGACGACGGAGACGGTCGGCAGCTTGCCGTCCTTCTTCTTGATCTCCTCGCCGATCTTGGCGGCGCGCTCCTCGAAGGCATTGATCCTGGTGTCGGCGAGGTCCTCCTTGCCGAGCGCCTGGCCCATGAGGCGGAGGTTCTCCTTCCAGATGGCGCCGGTGGTCTCGCTGAACACCGTGGGCGCGATCTGGGACAACTTGGCGTAGAGGGCCTCGTGCCTGACCTTGGCCGAGACGATCAGGTCGGGCTTGAGCGCCATGATCTTCTCCAGGCTCGGCTCCTCCAGCGAGCCGACCGGCGTGGCCTCCTTGCCGTACTCCGCGGCGACCGCGCCGAGGTAGTCGGGCAGCTTGTCGTGGATCGAGCGGTAGGTGGTGTAGCCGACGACCGGGGTCTCCAGCGTGAGCACCGCGTCCACGAAGCTCTGGTCCAACGCCACGACCCGCTTGGGCTGGGTGGGGATCTTCGTCTCGCCCATGGCGTGCTTGATCACGCGGAAGGGCGCGGCCCCTGACGACTGCGTCTCCGCGGGCTGGTCCGCGGCGGTGGTGGTCGAGCCGCAAGCGGCCAGACCCAGGCTCAGTACGGCTCCCGCCACGCCCATGGCCACAGCGCGAAACGCGTTCATCGGATCCCTCTCAGGTTTAGGTTAGGCAAACCTCATTTAGATTAGCTATGCCTAAGCTGGCATACTTCACCGGGTCGGGCAACAAGGGAGGAAGCACAGGTGAGACGTCGCAGTGCCGTGTTCTGCGGGCTTCTCGCCGTCGTCGCCGTCGCGGTCGTGATGAGCATCACGATCGGCTCGAAGCCCGTCCCGCTCACCGACGCCTGGCACGCGCTCTTCTCGCCCACCGGCACGGAGAACGACATCGTCATCCGCTCGCTGCGGCTGCCGCGCACCGCGCTCGGCCTGCTGGCCGGGATCGCGCTGGGCGTGGCGGGCGCGCTAATGCAGGGGCACACCCGCAACCCGCTGGCCGACCCCGGCCTGCTCGGCGTCACCCAGGGCGCGGCGTTCGCGATGGTGGCGAGCATCATCTTCCTCGGCACGACCAGCCTCTACGCCTACATCTGGTTCGGCCTGGCGGGCGCGCTGCTCGCCAGCGTGGGCGTGTTCGCGCTCGGCATGGTCGGCGGTCGCGGCGGGCCCACGCCCGTCACCCTCGCGCTCGCGGGCACCGCCGTCAGCGCCTTCCTCTACGCGCTCACCTCCGCGCTGGTGCTGGTGGACGAGCAGGCCATGGACGTCTTCAGGTTCTGGCAGGCGGGCTCGATCGCGGCCAGGGGCGCGGACGTCGTCTGGCAGGTCACACCGTTCATCCTCGTCGGGCTCGTGCTCGCGATGATCAACGCCCCCGGCCTCAACGCGCTGTCCCTCGGCGAGGACGTCGCCCGCAGCCTCGGCCAGAACATCGGGCTGACCAGGGGCATCGGCATCGCCGCCGTCACCCTGCTGTCCGGCGCGACGGTCGCGGCCTGCGGCTCGCTGTCCTTCATCGGGCTCATCGTCCCGCACCTGGCCCGCCCGCTGTCGGGCACCGACCACCGGTGGCTGCTGCCGTTCTCCGGGCTGGTGGGCGCGGCCCTGCTGCTGGTGGCCGACGTCATCGGCCGGGTGGTCGCCCCTCCGGGCGAGCTGGAGGTCGGCGTGGTGCTCGCGCTGATGGGCGCGCCCTTCTTCATCGCGCTGGTGCGGCGCAGGAAGCCGGTGCGGCTGTGACAGCTCTCTCTGTGCGGATCGGCGGCCTTTCCTGGCGGGTACGGCCGCGCGGCGTCGCGGTCACCGTCGTCGGGCTCGTCCTGCTCGTCCTGCTCATGGCGCTCAACATGCGCATCGGCGACATCCCGATGAGCGTGGCCGAGGTGCTGCGCGCGGTCGTCGACACCGGCAGCGACAACCACTTCGTCGTCATGGACCTGCGCCTGCCCCGCGCGCTGACCGGCGCGCTGGTCGGCGCGGCGCTCGCGCTGGCGGGCGCGATCACCCAGTCCATCGCCCGCAACCCGCTGGCCAGCCCCGAGATCCTCGGCGTGACCACCGGCGCCTCCGTCACGGTCGTGGCCGGGGTGGTGGCCTCCGGCAGCGTCTACGGCGGCGTCAGCGGCCTGCTTGCCACCGTCGGCATCCCCGCTCTCGCCCTGGTCGGCGGCCTGCTCGGCGCCGCGATCGTCTACTCGCTGGCGTGGCGGCGCGGCCTGGACGGCTACCGCCTGGTCCTGGTGGGCATCGGCGTGGCCGCGGTGTTCACCAACATCAAGTTCTGGCTGCTGACGGTCGGCGACGTCAACGACACCGGCAGGGCGATGGTCTGGATCAGCGGCTCGCTCAACGGTCGCGGCTGGGAACACGTCAACCCCGTCGCGATCGCGGTGGCCGTGCTCATCCCCGTCACGCTGCTGGGCGCGCGCTCGCTCGACGCCCTGCGCTACGGCGACGACACCGTCACCTCGCTCGGCGTGCGGATGAACCTGGCGCGTGGCCTGATGATCCTGGCCGCCGTGCTGCTGGCCGCGGTCTCCACAGCCTCCGCGGGCCCGATCGCCTTCGTCGCGCTGGCCGCGCCCCAGATCGCGCTGCGCCTGACCAGGTCGGCGCAGCCGCCGCTGCTGTCGTCGGCGGTCGTGGGCGCGCTGCTCACCTCCGCCGCCGACCTGATCGCCCGGGTCGCCTTCTCCCCCATCGAGCTGCCCGTCGGCATCGTCACGGCGGTGCTGGGCGCGCCTTACCTGATCCACCTCATCTGGAGGGCTCGGAAATGAGACTCGCCGCCGTCAACGTCAGGCTCGCCTACGGCGAGCGCGTCATCGTGGACGGGCTCGACCTGGGCGTCGAGGCGGGCACCGTGACCACGATCATCGGGCCGAACGGCTGCGGCAAGTCCACGCTGCTGCGCGCCCTCGGCCGCCTGCTGAAGCCCTCGGGCGGCGAGGTGCTGCTCGACGGCAAGCGCATCGACCGGATGCCTACCCGCGAGGTGGCCAAGGTGCTCGGCATGCTCCCCCAGTCGCCCACGGCGCCGGAGGGGCTGACCGTCTCCGACCTGGTGGCCAGGGGCAGGCACCCGCACCAGACCTGGTACCGCCAGTGGTCGTCAGACGACGAGTCGTCGGTCGCGCGGGCGCTGGACATGACCGGCCTGGCCGAACTGGCCGAACGACCGCTCGACGAGCTGTCCGGCGGCCAGCGGCAGCGCGCGTGGATCTCCATGGCCCTGGCCCAGGGCACCGACCTGCTGCTGCTGGACGAGCCGACGACCTTCCTCGACCTGGCCCACCAGGTGGAGGTCCTGGAACTCGTCCGGCACCTGCACGCCGAGGCCGGCCGGACCATCGTCATGGTGCTGCACGACCTCAACCTCGCGGCCCGCTACGCCGACCGGCTGGTCGCCATGCGCGCGGGCAAGGTCGTCGCCGCGGGGACGCCGCACGAGGTGCTGACGGAGGACCTGCTGAGCGAGGTGTTCGACCTCGACGCCATGGTCATCGCCGACCCGGTGGCGGGCACCCCGCTGGTCGTCCCCATCGGCACCAGGGTCCCGGTCAGCGAGCGACTGGCTCCAGAACCACGCTCCTGAGCGACGAGCGCGCCGCCACCAGCGCGATCACCAGCGCGGCCAGGCCCGCGAACGCCATCAGCGCGTAGGCGTTGCGCACGAACGACTCGAAGATCCCGGCGGCCAGCGCCGCCAGCGGGATGGCCAGGAAGGCGATCATGCGGGCCGTGCCCAGCACCCTGCCGAGCAGGTGGTCGGGCACGAGCCGATGCCGTACGGTCATGATGGCCACGATGCCCGCGCCCGCGGCGGCGAACTGCCCCATCCACGCCAGGCCGATCGCCAGGGGCCCGCGGGCGGGGATCATCGCCAGGATGGACAGGCCCTCCAGCATCATGCTCACGCTGATCAGCGTGACGGGCCTGACCATGGGCAGCAGGCGGGAGCCGAGCAGGCCGCCGATCACCGCGCCGGCGCCCTGGAAGGCGTAGACGACGCCGATCTGCCCGGGGGTGAAGTGGTGGTAGGAGGTCAGGTAGAAGACCATGTTGGCCAGCAGCAGCCAGACCCCGAAGTTGCCCGCGAAGGCGAAGTAGGCCAGCGTCAGGACCGTCCGCTCCTGCCGGAACAGGAACCTGAGCCCCTCCCGCAGGTCGGCGAGCACCGGCCGGCTCGCCCTCACCGCGGCGGGCACGGTCCTGATCAGCGCGATCAGCGCCGCCGAGAGCAGGAACGAGACCGCGTCCACGTAGATCGCCGTCCGGTGGCCGAAGGCGACGATCAGCGCGCCGCCGAGCACGGGTCCCGCCAGGTTCACCGCGTGCTCGCCGATGTGCAGGCGCGCGTTGGCCGGAGCCAGCCGGTCGACCGGCACGAGCGAGGGCATGATCGCCCGGAACGCGGGCTGGTAGAGCGGATCCGCGCAGGCCAGCAGGAAGGCCATCACGTAGATCAGCCAGAGCGGCGGCGTCCCGATCGTCACCGTCACGGCGAGCACCAGGGCGAGCGCCGCCGCGGCCAGGTCGCCCGCCACGAGAATCAGCTTGCGGTTGTGCCGGTCGGCCAGCACGCCGCCGAACATCGCCAGGGCCAGATAGGGCAGGTACTCCAGCGCGTAGACCAGCCCGGTGCCGAGCGCGGAGCCGGTCAGCTCCAGGACCATGAGGGGCAGCGCGAGCCGGTAGATCCACGTACCGAGCGAGGAGACCAGGAATCCGGCAAGAAGCAGCCAGTACCGCGTCCCCATCACTCTCCCGACAGGGCGGCCGCGATGTCCTCGTCCTCTGGCGCGAGCTCGGCCGCTCTTCGCAGATCCGCCACAGCCTGTTCGGTACGGCCCGCCGTCCGCAACGCCATCGCCCTGTTGAAAAGCAGCTCGGGGCGCTCCTTCAGCTCCACGGCCCGGTCGAGGTCGGCGATCGCGTCGCCGTAGCGGCCGAGCTCGAACGACAGCGCCGCCCTGCTCGCCCAGGCCTCCGCCAGCGCGGGGTCGGCCTTCAGGGCGGCGTCGAAGGCGGCCAGCGCCTCGGCCTGCCTGCCCTCGGCCGCCTCGACCTGGCCCAGCACGCACAGCAGGTGCGGGTTGCCGGGATCGAGGCCGAGCCCGCGCTCGACGTCGCTCCTGGCCTGGCCGTAGTCCCCGGTGGCGGCGCGCAGGCCTGACCTGTTCACGTAGGCGGGCGCGAACTCGGGGTCGAGCTCCAGCGCGTAGTCGAGGTCCGCGAGCGCGCCCGCCAGGTCGCCGGCCTCGTAACGCAGCTCGGCCCTGTTGTAGTGCGGCTCGGGCCACGGGGGGCCGAGCCGGATGGCGCTCTCGAAGTCGGCCAGCGCCTGCTCCACCCTGCCCAGCCTGCGCAGCAGGGCGCCCCGGTCGAGGTAGTAGTCGGGATAGCCGGGGTCGGCCTCGATCGCCCTGGTGTAGTCGGCCAGGGCCGGTTCGGGCTCGCCTGCCATCGCCCTCAGCTGGGCCCTGTTGGCGTACAGCACGAGCCGGTGGATCGGGTGGACGTCGGCGAGGTCACGCTCGGCCAGGTCGATGGCCTCCTGCACCAGGCGCGCCGACTCCCCGAAGCGCCGCCTGCGCACCTCCACCAGCGCCTTGGCGTTGAGGTCGAAGCCCAGGTGGAAGGCGCGCTCGCGCGGATCGGGCAGCAGCGAGGTGATGGTGATCGCCTCGTTGATCCAGGCCACGGCCGCCTCGGCGTCGCGCGCCGCCGGATCGTGGTGGCGCACCAGCAGCGTCGCCAGCGAGCAGGCCACGGAGGCCCGGTGCCTGGGGTCCACGGTGTGCCGTCTGGCCTGTTCGTAGAGGGCGAGCGCCTCGCCCTCCCGCTCGATCGCCTCCAGCGCCCCGGCCGTCCGGTGGACGAGTGTCATCCATCGTTCGGGGTCGTCGTCGTGCCGTAACTCGTCGAGCGCCGCCAGCCCCGCCTCGGCCATCGCATGATGGAACCCCTCGTCGCGGTAGCGGTCGAAGTCGGCGGGCACAGGCCCGCCGGGCCGCGAGGCGCCGGGCACGACGGTCAGCCCCGGCACGCGCCTGCGCAGCACCTCGACGAGCTCGGCGTCGGTCTGGTCGGCCGCCGCGAGGTTGTCGACCGTCACCGTGAACGGCTCGCCGTCCAGCCACGAGCGGACGAACTCGGCCAGGCCGTTGGCGATCCGCAGCGTACGGCGAGCCCCGGGGATGAGGATCCGCTCGGCCCGCGGCAGCGACTCGGCCAGCGAGAGCCTGCTTCTCGGGATCTTCAGGTGGGGCGCGGCGACGGCGATCTCGATGTCGTGCCGGGCCACCAGGTCAGGCCTGCGCTCCAGCGCTTCGGGGACGAACAGGTCGAGGAGGGCGGCGGCGAGCGTGTACGGCCCGCGAAGGCGCCGGTCGGCGTCGATGACGGTCACGTGTACCCGATCCCTTGAGGATTCCTGAGCGGTCTTGTCGTCCGGACAGCAGTGTGGCCGGGCCCCCGTCAGGGAGCGCCGGCCACCCGCCGATCAGCCCTTGTGCCGCGGAGCGGCGGAGCCTGCCGGCTTGACGGAGCCGCTCTTGTACACGACAACCTTCTTCATGTCCACCTTCTTCGTCGGACCTTGCGACGAGATCGCGGATGTAGCGCAGCCACCCGCGATCTCGTATGACCGACCCATGTGAACACGGATGAGTATCGAGATCAAGAGAAAGTCCGATAAGGGACATTTCCTCACTTAAATGGACATGCCCCGCGCGGTTGCGCGGGGCGTCCGAAAATGTGTTTGAACCTCAGTCGCCCAGGATGGCGTCGACGAACACCTCAGGGTCGAACGGCGCGAGGTCGTCAGGACCCTCGCCGAGGCCCACGAGCTTCACCGGCACGCCCAGCTCGCGCTGCACCGAGATGACGATGCCGCCCTTGGCCGTGCCGTCGAGCTTGGTCAGCGCGATGCCCGTGATGTTGACCACCTCGGCGAACACCCGCGCCTGGCGCATGCCGTTCTGTCCCGTGGTGGCGTCGAGGACGAGCAGCACCTCGTCCACGGTGCCCTTCTTCTCGATGACCCGCTTGACCTTGCCGAGCTCGTCCATCAGGCCGGTCTTGGTGTGCAGGCGACCCGCGGTGTCGACGATGACCACGTCGACCTTGTCGTCGATGCCCTTGGCGGTCGCGTCGAAGGCCACGGAGGCGGGGTCGCCGCCCTCGGGGCCGCGCACCACCTCGGCGCCGACCCGCTCACCCCAGGTCTGCAGCTGGTCGGCCGCCGCGGCGCGGAAGGTGTCGGCCGCGCCGAGCACGACCTTCTTGCCGTCGCCGACCAGGACCCTGGCCAGCTTGCCCGTGGTGGTGGTCTTGCCGGTGCCGTTGACGCCGACGACCAGCACGATGGCCGGACGCTCGCCGTGCTTCTTCACGTGGAGGGTGCGGTCGAGCTCGGGGTCGATCTGCTTGAGCAGCTCCTCGCGCAGCAGCCCGCGCACCTCCTCGGGAGAGCGGGTGCCGAGCACCTTGACCTTGGTGCGCAGCTCCTCGACCATCACCTGCGTCGGCGCGACGCCGACGTCGGCGGTGATGAGGCTCTCCTCGATCTCGTCCCAGACCTCGTCGTCGAGCCTGTCACGCGACAGCAGCTCCAGCAGGCCCTTGCCGAGGGCGCTCTGCGAACGGGCGAGGCGTGAGCGCAGCCGCACCATCCGGCCCGCGGACGGCGGCGGGATCTCCACCTCGGGCTTGATGATGGTCTCGGCCGGTTTGACCGGAGGCGGCACCGTGGTCGTGGTGCCCTCTTCCTCCGGTGCGGCCTTCTCGGCCTCGGGCTCGGGGGCCGGCTTGACCTCGGGCGCCTCGACCGGCGGAGGTACGGCCTTGCGCCCCGGCCTGTACAGGAAGAACATGCCGCCGAGCGCCAGCAGGGCGACGACGATCACGATCACGATGATGCCGAGGTATTCGCTCACAGCAACTCAGTTTTCCAGATCGTCCGGGATGGTCACGCCCCGCAGTGCCACGTGCCGTACAAAATCAGACGTTCTCCCGCAGACGCTGAGAGACCACCTGCGTCACGCCGTCGCCGCGCATGGAGACACCGTAGAGGGCGTCGGCGATCTCCATCGTCCGCTTGTTGTGCGTGATGACAATCAGCTGTGAGCTTTCCCTCAGTTCCTCGAACAGCCTCAACAGCCGCTGCGTGTTGGTGTCGTCGAGGGCCGCCTCGACCTCGTCCATCACGTAGAACGGCGAGGGCCTGGCCTTGAAGATGGAGATCAGGAACGCCACCGCCGTCAGCGAGCGCTCACCGCCCGACAGCAGCGAGAGGCGCTTGACCTTCTTGCCTGGGGGCCTGGCCTCCACCTCGATGCCCGTGGTCAGCATGTCGCTGGGATCGGTCAGGATCAGCCGCCCCTCCCCGCCGGGAAAGACGCGGGTGAAGATCTGCTCGAACTCCCTGGCCACGTCCTCGTAGGCGGAGGAGAACATCTGCTCGACCCTGTTGTCGACCTCCTGCACGACGGTCATCAGCTCCCGCCGCGTCTTCTTGAGGTCTTCGAGCTGGGAGGTCAGGAACGCGTGGCGCTCCTCCAGCGCCGCGAACTCCTCCAGCGCCAGCGGGTTGACCTTGCCGAGCTGGTTCATCTGCCGCTCGGCGGCCCGCATCCGCTTCTCCTGCTCCTCCCGCACGTACGGCACGGACGGGTCGCCGGGAACGGCCGCCGCCGGGCCGTACTCGGCGATCAGCGTGTCGGGCGAGACGCCGAACTCCTCCAGCGCCCGCTCCTGCATCTGTTCGAGCCGCATCCGCTGCTCGGTGCGCGCCATCTCGCTGCCGTGGACCCTGTTGACCAGCTTGTCGAGCTCCTGGCCCAGCTCCCTGACCCGCAGCCGCACCTGCTTCAGCTCGGCGTCGACGGCCACCCGCGCCAGGTCGGCCTCGTCGCGCTCGCGCGCGGCCAGCTCGATCGAGATGGCCAGGGCGCGCAGCACCTGCTTGACCCCCCGCACCACCGACTCGGCGACCGCCGCCTGACGCCTGCGCCGCTCGCGCTGCGCGGCGGCCGTCAGCCGCTCCTGACGCTCGCGCTGGGCGGCCCTCAGCAGGCCGTCGGCCCGGCCCGCGATGCCCTTGACCCGCTCCTCGGCCGTGCGGACCTGAAGGCGCGTCTCCATCTCGCTCTGCCTGGCCAGCTGGCAGGTCGTGGCCAGCTCGTCACGCGCCTCAGTGGTCGGCTCGGTCTCCAGCTCCTGCGCGTACTCGGCCTCGGCGAGCTCGATCTCCAGCTCCGACAGCTCGGCCAGGCCCTCCTCACGCGCCTCCTGCGCCGCCCGCACGCTGCCCGCCAGCCGCTCGGACTCGTCGGCCGCGGCCTTGGCCGCCGCGCCCAGCTGGGCCAGCCGCCTGGCCGCCGCCGCGCCGGCCTGGTCGGCCTCCCGCTGCCGGGCCCTGACCTGGTCGAGCACGCCCTGGCTGGCGCTGACGCCCGCCTGCGCGCTGCCGGCCGCGCTCTGCGCCTCGTTGACGTGGGACTGGGCGGCCTCCAGCGCCGCCTGCGCCTGCGCCTCGGCCGCCGCGGACTCCTCCAGGACGACCACCGTGCTCTCGGCGCGCTCCTTGGCCTCCTCCAGGTCGGCGATCGCGTCGTCGAGCGCGGCCCGCACCTGCAGCACGGAGGTGCCGCCCTCGGAGCCGCCGCTCGCCAGATGGGCGCCGACGACGTCGCCGCCGCGCGTGACGGCCCGCAGGCCGGGGTGCCGCTCGACGAGGGCGCGGGCAGCGTCGAGGTCGGCCACGACGGCCACGTCCGCGAGCAGGTGGTCGACCGCCGCCCTGAGGTGGCCGGGAACGCCGACCAGCTCCGCCGCCCACCGCCCCCCATCAGGCAGTACGGCACGCTCCCCGGCCACCGCTCCGGCAGGCGCTCCAGCCGCCCCTGAGGTCGCGCCCCTGGGTGCGCCCGCCACCAGCAGGGTCGCCTGGCCCGCCTCCTTGGCCCTCAGGTGCTCCAGCGCCTCCACCGCCGTGCCGACCGACTCGACGGCGACGGCCTCGGCCACCGGGCCGAGCACGGCGGCGATGGCCACCTCGAACCCCGGCGTGACCGTCATCGCGGCGGCCAGCGGCCCGAGCACGCCCGACAAGCCCGCCGCCACCAGCGCGGCCCCGCCGTCGGCCCCCTTGGCCAGGCCGAGCTCCAACGCCTCACGCCGGGCCTGGAGCGCCGCGACCGAGCGCTGCGCCTCCTGGTCGGCGGCGCGTGCCGTACCGACCGCCGCCTTGGCCGCCTGCAGCGCGGCGCGGGGCGCCGCCAGCGCCTCCTTTGCCTGCTCGACGACCTCGTGGGCGGCCTCGGCGACCGACCTGGCCTCCTCGACCGCCGCCTGGGCGGTGAGCAGCTCCTCGGCAAGCGCGGGATCGGCCGCGGGCTCGTCGGCCTCCTGCTCCCTCAGCTCGTCACGGGCGCGCGCGGCCCGCTCGTCGGCCTCCGCGACGGCCCTGCTCAGCCTGCCGATCTCCTCCTCGGCGGCGCGGGCTCGGCTACGCGCGGAGTCGACCCGCCCGCGCAGCCTGGCCAGGCCCTCGCGCCGGTCGGCCGCCGCCCGCGCGGCCATCGCCAGGCGCTGCTCCTCCGCCTTGAGCGCGCTCTCGGCCTCCTCGCGCCGCTCCACGGCCGCTTCCAGCAGCTCCTGCGCCTGCTCCAGCGCCGCGGCCAGCTCAAGCTCCTGCTCGCGAACCTCGGCCGCCTCCCGCTCCAGCTCCTCGGGGTCGCGGCCACGCCGTTCGATCGAGGCGGCGTCGAGGGCGTGCCGGTGGCGCTCGGCCGCCAGGTGCTCCAGGCCGGTGAAACGTTCCCGTAGCGAGGCGAGGCGGAAGTAGGTCTCCTGGGCGGCGGTGAGCCTGGGCTGCGCCTCGGCCTCGGCGGCCTCCAGCGCCTCCTCGCGCCGCTGCCCCTCGGCCAGCTCGGCCTCCACCTGAGCCCTGCGCGACAGGATCGCCGCCTCGTCGGCCGCCTCCCGCTCCAGGGTCTCCCGCAGGATGCACACGTCGTCGGCCAGCAGCCGCAGCCGCGCGTCACGCAGGTCGGCCTGGATCACGGCCGCCTTGCGGGCGATCTCCGCCTGCCTGCCGAGCGGCTTGAGCTGGCGGCGCAGCTCGGTGGCGAGGTCCTGCGCCCTGGTGAGGTTGGCCTGCATCGCGTCGAGCTTGCGCAGCGCCTTCTCCTTGCGCTTGCGGTGCTTGAGCACGCCGGCGGCCTCCTCGATGAAGGCCCGCCGGTCCTCAGGCCCGGCGTGGAGCACCGCGTCGAGTTGGCCCTGACCGACGATGACGTGCATCTCTCGGCCGATGCCCGAGTCGGACAGCAGCTCCTGGATGTCGAGCAGGCGGCAGGTGTCGCCGTTGATCGCGTACTCGCTCTGCCCCGACCTGAACATCAGGCGGCTGATCGTCACCTCGGTGTAGTCGATCGGCAGCGCGCCGTCTGAGTTGTCGATCGTCAGCGTCACCTCGGCCCTGCCGAGCGGCGGGCGGCTGGAGGTGCCGGCGAAGATGACGTCCTCCATCTTGCCGCCGCGCAGCGACTTGGCACTGTGCTCGCCCATGACCCAGGCCAGGGCGTCGACGACGTTGGACTTGCCGGAGCCGTTGGGGCCGACCACGCAGGTGATGCCGGGTTCGAGGCGGAGGGCGGTGGCGGAGGCGAAGGACTTGAAGCCGCGCAGCGTGAGGGTCTTCAGATACACCGAACGCTGCCCTCCCTGAACCGACTCCGGGAAAGCCTACTGGTCCGCGGCGACAACCGCCGGTCACCGCGCTTCCATCACCTCGCGGGCAGTAAAAACGCCCCCAGGAAAAGGAAGCGGAGAAAATAACAAGGGACGTCTCTCCGAGACGTCCCTGATCGGCGCTCCCGATCTCTCAGGTGAGAGCCGGCTCGCGTTCCTGCAGACGGCTGAACGCCTCATCACGTGTCTGCGCTGCAAGAGCGTCATTTTGTGCCTGGAGCCGGGTGAGTTCTGCCTCCAGATCACGGATCCGCTGCTGCAAACGGCGCATCTCCGAGACCATCCGAGGGTCAGGACCGCCGACGTGGCCGAGTAGAGCCTTCGCCATGGTAAAGGGTCCTCCACGCTGAGTGACCAGACTGGTTCGCGCACTTCTTGTTCTGCGGGAGGGGTGCGCGTGGTACCTACCAAGAGTCGCATCGGCAGTTGGGACGGTCAAGTCGAACGAACCGCACGGGCCTACCGATGGGCACTCCCGACATATAAATATACCCTATTTGGGGGGTTTGACGAAAGGGCTACCGTTCTACAAACCCGCTCAAACTACCTCGTGCTTCACTCCAGCGCTCCACAACTCCATCCACTCTGCCCGGTGTGTCGCAACCCCTGAGCAGCTCGACCAGCTTGACGCCGGCCGCCCTCGGCCCCTCGGCGACCACCTCCACCCGCCCGTCGGCGGTGTTGCGGGCCCAGCCGACCAGCCCGAGCTCCAGCGCCCTGGCCCTGGTCCACCAGCGGAACCCGACTCCTTGCACGCGACCGCGCACCCACACGGTCAACCGAACGTCGTCACTCATGACCCACTCCTGCCTGCTGGAAGGCGCGCACCGCCGCCGTCTCCCCCTCCTTGCGCCAGACCAGGCCGAGCACCGAATCGGGCAGCCCCTCGACCGGCACGAACGTGACGTCGTCGCGCCCGTGGTAGGCGGCCGTCGGGGTGCAGAAGAGCATGGCGCCCCTGTTCAGCGCGACCAGCGTGAGGCCTTCCTGGCTGGTGGAGACCGTACCCGCCGAAGGGATCGCGCTCCCCAGCGGCGTGGTCGCGGGCGCGGTGAGCTCGCGCCACCTGCGGGGAGCGGGCCCGTCGAGCCCCACCAGCGCCAGCCCGGCGAGCTCCTCCGCCTCGATGCGCGACCTGCCCGCCAGCGGGTGGCGCGGCGAGAGCGCGACCTTCATCGGGACCTTGTTCAGCCCCGCGCCCGTCACCAGGTCGGGCTCGTCCACGGGCAGCAGCGTGAAGCTCACATCCACCCTGCCCGCGCGCAGCTTGCCGAACGGGTCGGCCATCGGCACCTCGACCAGCTCCACCTCGCACGCGGGGTTGAGCCGCTCGAACTCCCTGACCGTCGCGGTGACGACGTCCGTCGGCGTGCCGAGGAAACCGACCCGCAGCACACCCTCGACCGAGCGGGCGGCCGACCTGGCCCTCGCGACCGCGACGGCCAGCCCGTCGTAGGCGGGGCGCAGGTCGGCGAGGAAGCGCTCACCCAGCGGCGTCAGCCGTACGCGCCTGCTGGTGCGCTCGAACAACCTGGCCCCGATCCTGGTCTCCAGCGCGCGCACGAGCTGGCTGACCCGGCCGGGCGACAGGTAGAGCCGCTCCGCGGCCTTGGCGAAGTGCAGCTCCTCGCTGAGCACGACGAAGCACTCCAGCTCTCTGAACTCCATCACGACTCCTTAGCCTGACTAAACCAAGGCTTCGATCTTCGTCATTGTTCCCGCAGGCGGGGCCCGAGAAGGCTGGGGCCATGACGACTGTCGAAACCGCCAGAGTTTCCTGGCTCCCCGTCGCCTCCGTCGCGGTGGGCACCTTCACCATCGTGACCAGCGAGATGCTGCCCGTCGGCCTGCTGACCCCGATGGGCGCGACGCTGGGCGTCTCCGCCGGTACGGCGGGGCTGACCATGTCCGCGCCCGGCGTCGTGGCCGCGCTTTCCGCACCCCTCCTGGCGGTGGTCGCGGGACGCGTCGACCGGCGGATCGTGCTGATGGCGTTGATGGCGCTGCTCGCGGGCGCGAACCTGGTGGCCGCCTTCTCCCCTACCTACGCGGTCATGCTGGCCGCCAGGGTGCTCGTGGGCGTGAGCATCGGCGGGTTCTGGGCGTTCGCCGCGGGCCTGGCCGGACGTCTGGTGCCCGAGCGGCACATCGGCAGGGCGGCCGCGATGATCGCCGGTGGCGTCTCCGTGGCCTCGGTGCTGGGCGTGCCCGCGGGCACGCTGATCCTGTCCTGGGCGGGCTGGCGGGCGGCGTTCGTGGCTGTGTCCGTGCTGGCCGTCGTGGTTCTGGTCGCGCTCGCCGTCCTGCTGCCGCCGCTACCTGCCACCCGCGCGGTACGGCCCGCCGAACTGGCCGGCGTCTGGCGCGACGGCCGGCTCAGGACCGTCCTGGTCGCCACCGCGCTGGTCGTGACCGGGCACTTCGCCGCCTACACCTACATCCGCCCGTTCCTTGAGCAGGTCTCCGCCGCGGGGCCCGGGCTGATCAGCGCCCTCCTCCTCGCGTACGGCGTCGCCGGTGTCGCGGGCAACTTCGGCGCCGGAGCACGGGCCGCGCACCGGCCGAGGCAGGTCATGGTGGTGCTCGCCGTCCTGATCGCGGTGTCGACCATCGGACTGCCACTCGCGGGTTCCGCCATGCTGCTGCTCTGGGGCGTCTCCTACGGCGGCGTCTCGGTGACCGGTCAGCTCTGGGTGGCCAGGGCGGGCGGCGGCGAGGCAGGCATGGCCATGCTGTCGTCGGTCTTCAACGCGGCCATCGCACTGGGCGCGCTGCTGGGCGGCGGGATCGTGGACGCCGCCTCGCCGAGCGCGGCCATGTGGTTCGGGGCCGCGCTCGCCCTGCTCACCGCGGCTTACGCTGGCATCTGGGGCAGGAGAACGACGACCGGTTCATGAACGCGTCGCGCCTGATCGGCGTGCCGCACCGCGAGCACGGCAGGTCACGCCTGCCGTACGCCTCCAGGGAGCGCTCGAAGTAGCCGCTCTCGCCGTTGACGTTGACGTAGAGGCTGTCGAACGAGGTGCCGCCCTGCAGCAGGGCGGCGCTCATGACCTGGCGGACGGCGGCGAGCAGCTCGGCGATCTTGGCCTTGGAGAGAGTCTCCGTGGGCCGTGCCCAGTGGAGCCTGGCCAGCCAGAGCGCCTCGTCGGCGTAGATGTTGCCGACACCGCTGATCAGCGACTGGTCGAGCAGTGCCCGCTTGATCTCGGTGCGCTTGGCGCGCAGCCTCCTGGTGAACAGCTCCTCGTCGAAGGCCGCCTCGAACGGGTCGGGCGCGATGTGCGCGATCGGCTCGGGCACGCCACCGACGAGCGCGGTCAGCATCACGTGGCCGAACGTGCGCTGGTCGACGAAGCGCAGGTCGTTGCCGTGGTCGGCGAACGACAGCCGTACCCTGAGGTGCTTCTCCAGGACCGCCTCGGGAGAGACCATGAGCAGCTGCCCGCTCATGCCGAGATGGGCGAGGATCGCCTCGTCGCCGTCGAGCGGCAGCCACAGATACTTGCCCCGCCGCTCCGCGGAGACGATCACCCGGTCGGCGACGTCGAAAATTCCGATCTGCCGCCGTACGGCACGCGGATGCAGGACCTCGCTCGCGGCGATCGTCCGCCCCGCGACCCATTCGGCCAGACCGCGGCGGACGACTTCGACCTCCGGCAGCTCGGGCATGTCAACCCGCCGGCTGGCTCTCGCGCTGTTCCCTGCGCGCCCTGATGCGGGTCCACGCGGCCTCGGCCGCCTGCTGCTCGGCCTCCTTCTTGCTGCGGCCCTTGCCCGAGCCGTAGGCCTCGCCGCCGACGCGCACCTCGGCGGTGAAGGACTTGGCGTGGTCGGGGCCGCTCTCCTCGACGTGGTACTCGGGCACGCCGAGCGACTCGGAGGCGGTGAGCTCCTGCAGCGAGGTCTTCCAGTCGAGCCCGGCGCCGAGCGAGGCCGACCGGGTGATCAGCGGGTCGAACAGCACGTGGACGACCCTGAAGGACTCGTCGAGGCCGAGGTCGACGTAGACGGCGCCGATCAGCGCCTCAAGGGTGTCGGCGAGGATCGACGACTTGTCGCGCCCGCCCGTGCCCTCCTCGCCCCTGCCCAGGCGCAGGAACTTGCCCAGACCGAGCTGCCTGGCCACGTCGGCCAGCGCGCGCATGTTGACCACGGCCGCCCTGAGCTTGGCCAGCTGGCCCTCGGGCAGGTCGGGATGGTTGCGGTAGAGGGTGTCGGTGACCACCAGGCCCAGCACCGAGTCGCCGAGGAACTCCAGGCGCTCGTTGGTGGGCAGACCGCCGTTCTCGTAGGCGTAGGAGCGGTGCGTCAGCGCCCGCTCCAGGATGTCGGCGTCGAGCCTGACGGAAAGAACCCGCTCAAGCTCGTCTCTGGCGACCTCGACAGCAACTGGCTTGGGACCTGTGCCCACGTTCACTCCTCCTCAGAGCATCTCTCCTGAACGCGCGTGGGCGATGGAACTGAGAGATGCCCGAAAACGTGGTGGGCGTCGGGGACCAGCCCCGGCGTCCACCACGGCCGCGGGCGAACCGCCGCCGCACGCACCTGAGACGGTAACGCCGACCGGGCACTATTGCATCCGGTCGGCATTCCGTCAACAGCCGTTGGGAAGCGCGATCAGTCGCGCTCCTTGCTGGAATGTGCGATCAGGCGGACGGCTCGATGACCTGACGGCGGTTGTAGGTGCCGCAGGTCGGGCACGCGATGTGCGGCTGCTTGGGCGAACGGCACTGCGGGCAGCTCACCAGCGCGACAGCAGACGTCTTCCACTGGGCGCGGCGGGAGCGGGTGTTGCTCCGCGACATCTTCCGCTTCGGGACGGCCACGTCACTTCTCCTGATCGTTATCGTTCTCGGAAAACAGACCCTGCAACGACGCCCAGCGAGCGTCGATCATCTCGTGCCCGTGGTCAGGGCCGGCCTCGGCCAGCTTGACCCCGCATTCCGCGCACAGCCCCGCGCAGTCTTCACCACAGACGGGGCTGAGCGGCAGTGCGAGCACCACCGCGTCGCGGAACGTCGGCTCGAGGTCGAGAAGGTCACCGTCGAGCAGCGAATCGTCCTCCGAGGCGTCCTCGTCGGAGTAGAAGAACAGCTCCTGCAGATTGACCTCGATCTCCGAGGTCAACGAGTCGAGACACCGAGCACACTCCCCCGCGAGGGGAGCGCGTGCGGTGCCCGAGACGAGCACGCCTTCCATCACTGCTTCGAGCCTGATGTCCAGCTCGACTTCGGCGTCCTTGGGGACACCGATCATGTCGACGCCGAGATCTGCCGGTGCCGGGAGGGACAGAGTCATCTGCCGCATCGAGCCCGGCCGCCTGCCCAGGTCATGAGTGGAGATCACCCACGGGGCGCGGGGGTCGAGGTGCTGAGTCATCCTGCTCTCGTTAGGCATGGCGAAATCGTCGCCGTCGTACAAGGCCAGATAGCAACGATACCAGGCACCGGTCAGCCCCTGAGCCGTTCGATCAAGAGCTTGTGCACCAGATCGGGGACAAGCCCCGACACATCGCCGCCGTAGCGGGCGATCTCCTTCACGCGGGACGACGACAGGAACGAGTATTCCGGATTTGTCGGCATGAAAAGCGTCTCGACGCCCGACAGCCGGTAGTTGAGCTGCGCCATCTGCAACTCGTAGTCGAAGTCGCTGACCACGCGGATGCCCTTGACGATCGCCGGGATGTCGTTCTGGCGGCAGAAGTCCACCAGCAGCCCGTGGAACTTCTCGACCCTGACGTTGGGGTACTCCTTGGTCACCGTATGGAGGATGTCGATGCGCTCCTCCACCGTGAACAGGCTCTTCTTCTCGACGTTGATCAGAACGGCGACCGTCACCTCGTCATACAGCCGGGCTGCCCGGCCGATGATGTCGAGGTGTCCGTTGGTGATGGGGTCGAACGACCCCGGGCACACTACGCGGCGCACATCGCCTCCCACGTTTACGGGTTCCCGGCGGCGCGACCGTACCAAACGGCCGCTTCGCCGTAACGACGGACCCTCTCCTCTTCGTAGCCCGGGGGCCACTCCAGGTCCTTCCCCCTGCTCTCGCGTTCCACCGCGACGAGCGCGCCAGGCGCGAGCCACCCGTTGTCGCGCAACGACTCCAGGACCCTCCTGATGCCCTCGTCGGTGACCGCGTAGGGCGGATCGGCGAACACGATGTCGTACGGCTCGCCCGGCCTGGCCAGCAGCCTCTCCACCCGGTCGGCCACCACCTGCGCCGCCTCGAAGCCCAGGTCACGCACGTTGGCCTTGATCGTCCTGACCGCCTTCGCGTCGGACTCGACCAGCAGCGCGTGGGCCGCGCCCCTCGACAGCGCCTCCAGCCCGACCGCGCCCGAACCCGCGTACAGGTCGATCACCCGCGCGCCCTCGATGCCGTGCAACGAGTCGAGGGTCGAGAAAATCCCTTCTCTGGCCCTGTCACTGGTAGGCCGCGTCGTCCGGCCCTGCGGCACCGCCAGGCGTCTGCCACCCGCGCTACCCGCGATGATCCGCGTCATGTCGCCCATTCTTCCGTATGTCCACGCAGGTCAAGAGTGGACAAGTGTCTGCCTCGATCACGCAAGGGTCGTAGCCACGCCCCCCGGGGGCCAGCATGATGATGACTGCGACCTTCGAGGTGACCCACATGAAGGTCGACCGGCGTGATCGTGAGCCCTTCCGCACGCCGGTTCCCTCGGCACCTGACCCGAGGGTGGGCCCAGCCGGGGACGGCATTCGGGGGGAGGCCGTCCCCGGCGCTGGGCGATTTTGTGATCATTCTGTACGGCTGGGCCGGGTTACGGCCACCGTGGTCACCGGTGACCGCCTGCCCATCACGGCACTCCCGCTCACCGGCGCGCCATGGTGACGTCGGGTTTGCTGGCCGACTTCTTCGGTTCCCACCCTGGGCATCGCGCCTACCTTTCCGGATCCGTCACCTCCGCGGTCCGTCACCGCTGCCCGCGTCGCACAGCCACCCCGTCCTCCGGGTCCGCCGCCTCGCCCGCCCGGGCGGCGGGTCAGGTCTTTTCCAGAAAGTCGGATCTTTCGTCGCCCAGGAGGCGGTCGATCTCGGCGCGGAGGCCCTTGTGTGACGACAGCGAGGGGTCGGTCGCCAGCAGGGCCGCCGCCTCCTGCCTGGCCGAGACGATCACGTCCTCGTCGCGCAGCAACTGGAGCAGCTTCAGCGACGACCGCTTGCCCGACTGCGCCGCCCCCAGCACGTCGCCCTCCCGCCGCTGCTCCAGGTCGACGCGCGACAGCACGAACCCGTCGAGCGTCGAGGCCACCGCGTCGAGCCGCTCCCGCGCCGGCGTGCCCGCCGCGAACTCCGTCACCAGCAGGCACAGCCCCGGCAGCCCGCCCCGCCCGACCCGCCCTCTGAGCTGGTGGAGCTGCGAGACTCCGAACCTGTCGGCGTCCATGATGATCATGACGGAGGAGTTGGGCACGTCGACGCCCACCTCGATCACCGTCGTCGCCACCAGCACGTCGACCTCACCGCGCGAGAAGGCCCGCATGATCGCGTCCTTCTCCTCGGGCGGGAGCTTGCCGTGCAGCACCTCCACGCGCAGCCCGTCGAGCGGCCCCGAGGCGAGCATCTCGGCCACCTCCAGCACCGCCAGCGGCGGCCGCTTGTCGTCGTCGGAGGCGGTCAGGTCGCCCTCGTCGCCCTCCAGGTCGCCGATGCGCGGGCACACGATGTAGGCCTGGCGGCCGAGGCCCACCTCCTCCCGCACCCGCTCCCACGTGCGTTCGAGGTAGTGGGGCTTCTCGGCGGCGGGGACGACGTGCGAGGTGATCGGCGCGCGGCCGGACGGCAGCTGCGAGAGCGTCGAGACCTCCAGGTCGCCGAAGACGGTCATGGCGACCGTGCGCGGGATCGGGGTGGCGGTCATGACCAGCACGTGGGGCCGCCCGCCCGCGACCTTCTCGCGCAACGCGTCGCGCTGCTCGACGCCGAACCTGTGTTGCTCGTCGACCACGACCAGGCCGAGGTCGGCGAACTGCACGTGCTCCTGGAGCAGCGCGTGGGTGCCGACGACGATGCCTGCCGTACCGGAGGCGGCGTCGAGGAGGGCGGCGCGGCGCGCGGCCGCGCCCATGGAGCCGGTGAGCAGGCCCACGGCGGTGCCGCCGAACATGCCGCCCGCGGCCAGGTCGCCCAGCATCGCGGTGATCGAGCGGTGGTGCTGCTGGGCCAGCACCTCGGTGGGCGCGAGCAGCACCGCCTGGCCGCCGGCGTCGACGACCTGCAGCATCGCGCGCAGCGCCACCACCGTCTTGCCCGCGCCGACCTCGCCCTGCAGCAACCGGTGCATCGGGTGCTCGGCCGCCAGGTCGGCGGCGATCTCCGCGCCGACCGCCGCCTGCCCCTCGGTCAGCGCGAACGGCAGCCGCTCGTCGAAGGCCGCCAGCAGGCCGCCGGCCACCAGGGGCCGGGCCTTGGCCGGCCAGGCGACCGCCGCCTGCCTACGCTGCAGCAGGACGGCCTGCAGCACGAACGCCTCGTCGAACTTCAGCCGCTTCTGCGCCCGCACCACGTCGCCGAAGTCTTTCGGCCGGTGGATCGCCACCAGCGCGTCGGCCAGGTCGGGCAGCTTGTGCCTGCGGCGCAGCTCCAGCGGCAGCGGATCGTCCAGCGGACCCAGCGTGTCGAGGACCACCCCCACCGCCCTGCGGATGGCCCACGGGGTGACGTCCTTGCCCGCCGGATAGATCGGCACGGGGGCGGCGGCGAACTCCTCCGCGCTCTCCTCGGTCTCGTCCTCGAACAGCTCGAACTCGGGATGGCTGAGCTGCCACCTGGGGGTGCCGCGGGCGCCGAACAGGCCGACCTTGCCGGCGAACATGCCGCGCCGCCCCGTCTTCAGCCGCGACTCGGCCACGTGGGAGCCCTTGCCGAAGAACGACAGATAGATCTTCTTGCCGGTGCCGTCGACGACCTCGACCTCGAGCCAGGTGCCGCCCCTGTTGCGCATGGGTTTGCGCATCAGCCGCGTGACCTCGCCGACCACAGTGACGTGCTCGTCGACCTCCAGCGCGTCGAGCGAGGTGAGCTCGCCGCGCTCGGCGTAGCGGCGTGGGTAGTGGCGCAGCAGGTCGCCGACCGTCTCCAGCTCCAGGACGCTCTGCAGCAGCTTGGCGGTCTTGGGATCGAGCGCCTTGGTCAGCGGCTCGTCGAATCGACTCACGTCAACCAGTTCTACCGCGTGCGACCGACAGGATTCACTCGACACCGATGAGCAGCGGGTAGCCGCCCTGTTCTCCCGCGTAGACGACGACCTCCACATCGGGTCTGGTCCGCGCCAGGAACTCCGCCACGGCCTGCGCGAGCGGTTCTGGCGCGTCGGCCCCCGTGACGAGCGTGACCAGCTCACCGCCGCCCGCCACCATCCGGCCGACGATCAGCACGGCGACCTCGGGCAGCGTGTCGCCGATGACGGCCACGTCGCCGTCGATCATCCCGAGCACGTCGCCCGGCCTGCACAGGCCCGCGCTGGTGAGCACCTGCCGGTCCGCGACGGTCAGGTGGCCGTAGCGGGTGTGGCCCGCCGCGTCCGTCATGGCGACCACGTCGTCGTCGAAGCGACGCAGCCGATCGTGTACGGCCAGCGCGGCCAGGCCCTGCACGGTCGCCTTGGTCGGCAGCACGCTCACCACCACGCCGTCCTCACGCGCGATCTCCGCCGCCGCGACGGCGACGGCGCGCACGCCCTCGTCGTTCGGCAGTACCGCCACCTCGTCGCCCGACTCGCGGATCGCCGCCAGCATTGCGGGCAGGGACGGGCTCGACCCTGGCTCCCGCCGTACGACGACGGCCCCGCACTCCTCGAACAGGGCCGCGATCCCCTCGCCCGCGGCCACCGCCACCACTCCCCTGCCGCCGCCCGCCCTGTGGGTGCGGTCCGGCGCGGCCAGGTAGGTGATCCTGATCCGGTGCGGCCTGCCCGCGCGCAACGCCGCCTCGATCGCCTGTCCGGCCTCGTCGACGTGCACGTGGACGTTCCACAGCCCGTCGCCGCCGACCACCACCAGCGAGTCGCCGAGCCCGTCGAGCTCGGCGCGCAGTTTGCCCACCGCCTCGTCGTCGGCGTCGAGCAGGTACATCACCTCGTAGCCGGCGCCCGGCCCGGTCATCGGCGCCACCCGCCGCGTCGGCGCGGGCACCTCGTAGCGCTGGGTGTAGGAGTCGGTGACGACCTCGGCGAGCGCCTCCATGATGATCGCCACGCCCGCGCCGCCCGCGTCGACCACCCCGCTGCGGGCCAGCACGTCCAGTTGCTCGGTGGTACGGCGCAGCGCCGCCCGCGCCTCGGCCGCCGCCCCTCGCGCGGTCGCGTCGAGATCGCCGTCGCCCACGCCATCGGCGACCGCCTCCAGCACGCTGAGGACGGTCCCGTCGGCCGGCCTGGCCACCGCGCCCCTGGCCAGCCGGGCCGCCTCGACCAGCCCCTCGCGCAGGTCGGCGGCGGTGCCCTCGCGCTCCTTCAGCACCTCCGCCATGCCCCTGAGCGCCTGGCTGACGATCACGCCCGAGTTGCCCCTCGCGCCGACCAGCGCGCCGTACGCCAGGGTCTGCCACACCACGGCAGGACCCACGTCCTCTGGCAGCGCCTCGACCGCCTCGGCCGCCGAGATCATGGTGAGGTGCAGGTTGGTGCCGGTGTCGCCGTCGGCGACGGGAAAGACGTTGAGCGCGTCGATGTCCGCCCTCGCCGTGCCGAGCGCGTCGGCGGCCAGCGCTAGCGTTTCCTGCGGAGAATATCCCCAACATCCCCCGTGCCGCCGCGTGAGTTCGCGGTCAGGGGTATGGATCGGATATCCTCGTCTGGCTGGCCGGTTGTCCCCGGCATGCCCTCCGCCCGAAACACCAAGCGGACTGGGCTTATCGACTGAAAAGGAGCGATACCGTGGCTTCCGTCTGCGATGTCTGCCGCAAGGGCCCGACCTTTGGTAACAACGTGTCCCACTCCCACCGTCGCACCCGTCGTCGTTGGAACCCCAACATCCAGACGGTTCGCGCGGTCGTGGGCGGCACGCCCAAGAAGCTGAACGTGTGCACCTCGTGCATCAAGGCTGGCAAGGTCGCCCGCTAGTCTTCACGACTTTCCGAAAGCCCGGCGCTCGATTCGAGCGCCGGGCTTTCGGCGTTTTCGCGGGTTTCCTCAGGTAGAAGGTTTCTTACACCGAGACGAACATCTGCTCGAAAAGCGAGTTGCGTCACGCTGGGTGAGCACCTATGGTCATCGCGTGACAATCACGCTTACCCCCCGTGGTTATACTGACGGTATGACCAAGAAGATCGGCGTCAGCCTCCCCGACGACCTCTACGCCTGGATGCAGAGCCAAGTCAGGGAAGGCCAGGCCGACTCCGTGTCAGGCATGATCGCCCAGGCGATGGGCGCGATCCGGCAGCGCACCGAGCTCGCCGCACTGGTCGACGAGCTCAAGGCAGAGTTCGGTGAGCCAAGCCCAGAGGCCAAGGCGAAGATCGATAACGCGCTCGAAAACCTGCGCAGGTTGCGCGAGGGCGGTGTCGCATGAAGCCACCCGTGGAGAAGGCCGAAAAGCCCACCTTCGTCTTCGACTCCGGAGCCCTCATCCAACTCGAGCGCGGCAACGACACCGTGCTCGACGCGGTGGCGCGCGTCTCAGCGGGCGAAGCGATCGGTGTCGTGCCGCGGACCGTCCTCGCCGAGATCTGGCGCGGCGGTCCTCGTCAGGCCCGCCTGGCCGCCATGCTGAAGCTTGCCGACGGTCAGCGTGAGGCCGATCTCCTGATCGACGAGCTGACCGCACCACGAGCGAGGGAGATCGGTAAGACGATCGCCGCTTGCGGGCATGACGACATCGTCGACGTCAACGTCGCACTCTGCGCGAGGGAGGCCAACGGCCAGATCAAGGCCCTGGTCTTCACCACCGACCGCGATGACCTCCTCAGAGTGGAGTCCGCCCTCAAGACTGTCATCGTCGACGTCTAACCGCCGTTAGGAGCGCCACATCCAGGCGTGGTCGACGGGGCCGATGCCGTCGCCCAGCGGGAAGCCGCGGCCGATCGCGCCTGTGACGTACTCCTTGGCCTTGCCGACAGCCGTCGGCACGTCGTCGCCCAGCGCGAGGTGGGAGGCGATGGCCGAGGCGAGCGTGCAGCCCGTCCCGTGGGTGTGCCTGTTGTCCAGGCGCCGAGCAGTGAACCGGTACTCCTCAGCGCCGTTGGTCAGCAGGTCGACGGGTTCGCCGGGCAGGTGGCCGCCCTTGATGAGCGCCCATGTCGGCCCGAGGGCCAGGATGGAGTCGGCGGCGCGGCGCAGGTCGCTCTCGTCCTCCACCTTGACCGAGGTGAGCTGCTCGACCTCCCACAGGTTCGGCGTGACCACCGTGGCGATCGGCAGCAACCGCGTCTTGAGCGTGTCGATCGCCTCGGGGACGAGCAGCGGGTCACCGTGCTTGGACACGCCGACGGGGTCGACGACGACGGGCGCGCCCGCCGCGGCGAGCGCCTCGGAGACCGTCTCGACCAGGACCGGCGAGGCCAGCATGCCGGTCTTGATCGCCTGCGCGCCGATGTCGCTGAGCACCGAGTCGAGCTGGGCGCGCACCGCCTCGGGCGGCAGCTCCCAGTATCCCTGGACGCCCAAGGAGTTCTGGGCGGTCACGGCGGCGATGACGCTCATGCCGTGGACACCGAGCGCCAGCATCGTCTTCAGGTCCGCCTGGATGCCGGCGCCGCCGCCGGAGTCGGATCCGGCGACGGTGAGTACGCGAGGAGGGGTCATGGCGTCCATCCAACCACTCGGCCGCGACGGCTCAGTCGACCGTGCACTCCCCGCCGACCAGGCCGCAGGTCTCGGGGACGTCGGGAGTTCCGCTCGCGGTGAAGGTGACCTGCACGGACTCACCGGCCGCCAGCGCGTCGCGGGGCTGGATGACCAGCAGGCCGCCGTCCTGCATCCACTGGGCGCCGCTCACGGCCGAGACCCTGCCGACCACCGGGACGCTGAGCGTCCAGTCGGCCAGGGACTTGGCCGAGTCGTTGACGACCTGCAGTTCGGCGGTGTAGCCGGTCAGGCGCTGCCTGACGACGTCGAACGTGACGTTCACCGCGGCGCCGCCGCTGCTGGTCGAGCTCGTCTGGGAGCCCGAGCCGGTGCCGGAGGTGGAGCTGGCGACGGGGCCGGGCTCGGTGACGCCCGGCTGGCCGGTGGAGTCCGCCTCCTTCATGTTGGAGGGGCCGGTGGACGGCGTCGTGGGGGGCTCGTCGGTGGCCTCGCCGTCGTCCACGACGGGAGGCTGGGTGGCCCTGGTCGGCCGCGGCGTGCTGGTACGGCGCGGCTCGCGCTCGGCGGGGGCCGTGGCCGTCGGGCGGGTCCTGGTGACGGGCCTGGTGGCCGACGGCTCCTCGGTCGGCTCCTCCGTGGGCTCCGCGGCGGGGCTCTCCTCGACCGGCTCGCTCTCCTCGACGGCGGGATCGGGTTCGGCGGTCTCGGAGGTGGACGGGGCGGGCTGGGTGACCGCCCCTGCCTTGGGCGCCTCGCTGGAGGAGCTCATCATCCGCACGCCGACGACGGTGCCGCCGAGCACGATGGCGACGGCCGCGACCGACAGCAGCGCGATCTTGCCGCGGCCGCCCTGCCCCGCCTCGCGAGGCTCGGCGGCGGCGCGCCTGCCTCGCCGCCTGCGCGACGACTTCTCTTCGGGCTCGTCGCCCCAGTCGGGGCCCTCGTCCCAGCCGCCGGAGCCGAGGAAGGCCGTCTCGTTGGGCTCGGGGGCCTCCTCCCACGCGGCGACGGGCTGCCGGGGCGGGCCGGTGGCCACGAGCCTGTCGTTGGGCGAGCTGGAGGCGGCCGTCGGTCCCGCCGCGGACCCTCCGCCGTCGTCGAAGCCCTGCCCGCTGTACGGCGCCCCGCCGAACGCGGTGTCGCCCTGACCGGCGTCACGAAAGCCTGTGTCACCGAAGGCCGGGTCGCCGTAGGCCGGGTCGCCGTAGGCCGGGTCGCCGGGGCCGGCGTCTCGGAAGCCCTGGTCGCCGAAGGCGGCGTCGCCAGGCCCTGGGTCGCGGAAACCGGGGTTCGCAGGGCCGGGGTCACGGAAGCCCTGGTCGCCGAAGGCGGAACCATCGCGAACCGCGTCCCCGAAGCTAGGCTCACCGAAGCCACGGTCGTCGAAAGCCCGGTCGTTCAAACCCGGGTTATCGAAGCTCCGGTCATCGAAGCCTCGATCATCGAAACCCCGGTCACCGAAGTTCTGGTCGCCGGGCGGCGTCGGGCCACCGGCCGCAGGGCCGCCGTAGGCGGACACGGGGGCGCCGAAAGCGTCATGTGCCGACATCGGACCCGTGGCGAAAGCGCCGGGGACGTCGGGCTGCTGCGGCGGCATGGCCCACTCCCCCGTCGTGGGGCCCGCCTGGAACTGCTGGTCGATCTGGTCGGGCGGCGCGGGCCACCCTGCCTGATCAGCCCCAGGCGCCATGAAGGCCCCCGTGGCTATGGGGTCGTCGAAGGAGCGAAAGTCCGCCTCTCGCGGGTCTTCCGAGCCGCGTCCCCCCTGGTTCCACGCGTTCTCTGGTTCGCCGGTGCCGTGGCGGGCCATGTTTGCCCTTCCTGCCGGATACATGGGCCGCCCATCTTAATAACATCTTTAATACGCGTTTGTCACAACTTTCCCGGGGGTATCTTCTCGGAACGGCTCTTTCACGCTCTGAAGTGGTCCCATCCACCGGGCCCGGTCGCACGCCCGCTGACCTGGACCTTCGCTCCGTCGATCACGCGTCCGACGATCGTCCAGTGGGGCGGTAGCCGTACCTCTGAGGGGAAAATCGCGGCCAGTGCGTGATCTTCGCCACCCGAGAGAATCCAGTCGAGCGGGTCGGTTCCGAGCTCCTTCGCGGCGGCGGCCACCGGCTCGCCGACGGGGAAAGCGCCGGGTTCGAGGGAAATGCCCACCCCGCTCGCCTCGGCTACGTGCCCGAGGTCCTGGAGGAGCCCGTCGCTGACGTCCAGCATCGCCGTGGCGCCCAGGCGGGCCGCCTCGGGCCCGCTCCGGTACGGCGGACGCGGCCTCCTGTGCCCCTCGACCGCCTCGAGCAGCGGTCCGCCGGTCGGCACGATCCCGGCGCCCAGGAGGGCCAGCCCGGCGGCCGCGTAGCCCAGCCGTCCCGCGTAGGCGACGACCTGGCCAGGGCGCGCTCCCGAGCGGGTCACGGGCGCGTGTCCCGCGAGGTCACCGAGGGCGGTCACGCCGATCACCACGAGTTCGGAGCGGGCGATGTCGCCTCCGGCCACGCTGGCTCCGACGACCTCGCACTCTTCCCTGAACCCGTCGGCGAGCCTTTCGACCCAGTCCACGGGAACGTCACCCGGCATGCCGAGCCCCACCACGAGTGTGGTCGGAATCGCCCCCATTGCGGCGATATCGGAAAGATTCTGTGCTGCGGCCTTCCTGCCTACGTCATACGCGCTGGACCAATCGCGGCGAAAGTGCCTACCCTCGATCAACAAGTCCGTTGTCACTACGACGCGCCCATCGGGCGCTTTCACCACCGCGGCGTCGTCACCGGGACCGAGCAGCACGCTCTCGCCCTGCGGCAGGCGCCGCGCAATGCGCGCAATAACTCCGAACTCGCCGAGATCTCCGACTGTGATGACGCACCTCCTGCTCATGGGAAACATGCCCGCCGCATCGCCAGCCACCGTATGGCATGGACCCAACCCGCGTTTCTCATGAGGTGGCACACAGGGTACGGTGGCCCTTCGGCGCTGATCCAATCGCCCGGGAGGACGTAATGGTGCAGGCGTACATCCTGATCCAGACCGAGGTCGGCAAGGCCGCCGCCGTGGCCCGCGAGATCGCCGGCATCGCCGGGGTCACCCAGGCCGAAGACGTGACGGGGCCCTACGACGTGATCGTCCGGGCGGAGGCCCGCAACGTCGACGAGCTCGGCAAGCTGGTCGTGGCCCAGATCCAGGCCGTCGAAGGCATAACGCGTACGCTGACGTGCCCTATCGTCCACATATGAGGCAAAGCGCGGCCGTCCTGGCACTGCTCCTGGTTGCCGGGTGCGGCGGCGCCGTACAGGTCGAACCGCCCGTCCCCGAGGGGGAGGCGGTCGCGGCGTGCACGAAGCTCGCGGGCCTGCTGCCGCAGCAGCTCGACGGCGCGGGGCGGATGGCGTCCACGCCCGAGTCGCCGTACGTCGCGGTGTGGGGGTCGGCGGAGATCGCGCTGCGGTGCGGGGTGCCCCGCCCCGCGCGGATGGCGGCCACCGACCAGCTGGCCGAGCTCGACGGGGTCGGGTGGTTCGCCGACCCCACAACGCCGACCCTCTTCACGGCGGTGACGGGACCGGCCTACGTCGAGGTGACGATCGCCAAGACGCACGAGGCGACCAGCGTGCTGATCGACCTGGCTGAGCCGATCAAGAAGGCCACCGGCTGACGCCGCCGCGGCCCCTCAGCGGAGGCCTGCGGGGCGGTTGAGGGCGAGCTGGATGAGGCGCTCCACCAGCTGCGCGTAGGTCAGCCCGGTCGCCGCCCACAGCTGCGGCGCGACCGACAGCGAGGTGAACCCCGGCATGGTGTTGATCTCGTTGAGGATCAGCCGCCCGTCGGCCGTGTAGAAGAAGTCGACCCTCGACAGTCCCTCGCACCCCAGCGCCTCGAAGGCCCGCACCGCCATGGCGCGCAGTTCCTCGGCCTTGTCGGCCGGGATGTCGGCGGGCACGGCGAGCGACATCTGGTCGGGGTAGTACTTGGCCTCGAAGTCGAAGAACTCCTGCCCGCCCTCGACGAGCACCTCGCCGGGCACGGAGGCGGCGGGCGGCTCGTCGCCGAGCGACTCCAGCACCGCGCACTCGATCTCACGGCCGACGATCGCCGCCTCGACCAGCACCTTCGGGTCGTGCGTCCGCGCGTACTCGATGGCCGTCTCCAGCGAGGCCACGTCGTGCGCCTTGGAGATGCCCTGGCTGGACCCCGCGCGGGCGGGCTTGACGAACACCGGCCAGCCGAGCTCCTCGACCTCCTTGACCACGCGGTCCTTGTCGAGGCGCCAGTCACGCTCGCGCACCACCACGTAGCGGCCGATGGGCAGCCCCGCGGAGGCCAGGATGGCCTTCATGTAGCCCTTGTCCATGCCGACCGCGCTGGCCAGCACGCCGGAGCCGACGTAGCGCACGCCCGCCATCTCCAGCAGCCCCTGGATGGTGCCGTCCTCGGCGAAGGGGCCGTGCATGACGGGGAAGACCACGTCGACGGAGCCGAGTTCGACGGGGATGCTGCCCTGCTCGTAGGCGATCAGCGCGGCCTCGCCGGAGGGCAGGGCGAGCTCGGTGCCCGAGGTGTCGACGACGGGCAGCTTGCCGTCCTCGATCGCGAACCGCTGGTCGCCGGAGGCGAGCACCCACCGGCCGTCCTGGGCGATCCCGATGGGGATCACTTCGTACCTGGACCTGTCGATCACTTCGAGCACGCTGCCCGCCCCCATGAGGGAGACGGCGTGCTCAGAGTTGCGACCACCGAAAACGACCGCGACGCGTGGCTTGCTCATGTCGCCCGAATCTACCCTGCTTGGGAGTCAAGGGCTCGTGTCACGTCCGCGACGAGGTCCTCGACGTCCTCGAGCCCGATCGTGAAGAGGACGGCAGCGCCCCGCCTGACGGCGGTGGTGCTGTTGCCGATCAGCCGCAGCGATTTCACGAGGTCGTCGGCGTCTCCGCGGAGCGTGAGGCTCACCCGCGAGCCGAACCTGGTGCCCTCGGGGCCGGAGTCGAACAGCCGGCGCGCCAGGTGGTGTCCGGGGTGGTGGGGCAGGCCCGGGTAGCCGACGGCGGCGACGGCGGGATGCTTGGCCACGGCGGCGACGAACTCCATGGCGGTCGCGCACCTGCGCCTGACCCGCAGCGTCAGCGTCTCCAGGGCGCCGAGCAGCGCGGGCTCGTCGGCGGGCGACAGCGGCGCGCCGAGGTCGTGGGTGAGCCGGTGCATGAGGTCGTGCCGGCCGACGACGACGCCGCCCTCCCGGTCGCCGAGGAGCGTCTCGGTCGAGTGGAGGACCAGGTCGGCGCCGTGTTCGAGGGGGCGGCAGACGATCGGCGTGGCGAGCGTGGAGTCGACCACGAGCATCGCGCCCGCCTCCCTGGCCAGGCGGTAGAGGCCGCGCAGGTCGGCGACGGCGGTGTCCGTGAGCGTTTCGACGTATATGATCTTCGTGTTGCCGCGGACGGCCTGCCGTACCGACGACAGGTCTCCGGTGTCGACGAAGTCGGCGCTCACCCCGAACCTGCCCAGCACGTTGGCGAGCACGCCGGCCCCCGGAGCGGGCGCGATCACGTGCGTGCCGCCGCGCAGGAAGGTCAGCAGGACGGCGGCCAGGGCGGCCTGGCCCGAGGCGAAGGCCCTGCCCGCCACGTTCTCTGGTGCGGCCGCGCCCTCGAGGGCGGCTACGGCGGCGGCGTACCCGCCGCCGGTGGGAACGCGGACGCACCGGGTGTTCTCTCTCACACGCCGTATCTCTCCGGCTTGGGGGTGCGCGACATGAGCAGCACCCCTGCTTCCTCGGGAGTCATGCCGTCGTGGACGACGCCCACCACCACCTCGGTGATCGGCATCTCCACGTCGTGCTTCCTGGCCAGTTCGAGCACCGACTCGCAGGACTTGACCCCCTCGGCCGTCTGCTTGGTGACCGCGACGACCTCGGCCAGCGTCATGCCCTTGCCGAGGTTCTCGCCGAAGGTGCGGTTGCGCGACAGCGGCGAGGTGCAGGTGGCGATCAGGTCGCCCATCCCGGCCAGGCCCGCGAACGTGTGCGGATCGGCCCCGAGCGCCGCGCCGAGGCGGGAGATCTCGGCCAGGCCGCGGGTCATCAGCATGGCGCCGACGTTGTCGCCCATGCCCATGCCCGCCGCGACGCCCACGGCCAGCGCGATCACGTTCTTGACCGCGCCGCCGAGCTCCACGCCGACGACGTCGGGGTTGGTGTAGGGGCGGAACCACGGCGGCACGTGGCAGGCCTCCTGAAGGCGTTCGAGGGTCCGCTCGTCAGGGCAGGCCACGACGGTCGCCGCCGGCTGACCCCGATAGATCTCCGGGACCAGATTGGGCCCCGAGACGACCGCGACGCGCTCCTGCGGCCAGTCGGCGACCTCCATGATGACCTGGCTCATCCGCTTGGTGGTGCCGAGCTCGATGCCCTTCATCAGGCTGACCATCACCGCGTCGGGCGGCAGGTGCGGCTTCCAGGCGGTGAGGTTCGCGCGCAGGGTCTGCGAGGGTACGGCCAGCACCACGAAGTCGGCGCCGTCGAGCGCGGTGGCCGGGTCGGTCGTGGCCCTGATGGTCGACGGCAGGGTGACGCCCGGCAGGTAGTCGGGGTTCTCGTGGCGGCGGTCGATCGCCTCGACGATCTCGGCGCGGCGGCCCCACAGCGTGGTGCTCACCCCGGCCCGCGCCAGGATCATGGCGAACGTGGTGCCCCACGAGCCGGTGCCGAACACGGCGGCCCTGGTCATCCGCTTCACCGCCTCGCCGGGTCGTAGGGGGTCTCCGGAGCTTTCTCTCCCCTGATTTCCGCGAGCTGAACGGTGATCGCCGCCATGATGTCGGCGGTCGCCTCTCGCAGCACCGGCCCTCGCAACGGCTGCCCCTCGTATTTCGACAGGTCGACGGGTGGTCCGACCCTCACGGTGAACGTCTTGCGAGGAAAGAGTCTCGGCTTCTTTTCGCCGTAGGGCAACAGTTCGTGCGCGCCCCAGTGCGCCACGGGGATCACCGTCGCGCCCGTCTGCAGCGCCAGCCGGGCCGCGCCCGTCTTGCCGACCATCGGCCACAGGTCGGGATCACGGGTGACGGTGCCCTCGGGGTAGAACAGGATCACGCCCCCGTCGCGCAGCCGCTGCTCGGAGATCTCCAGCGACCTGATCGCCTCGCTGGTGCCCCTGTCGACGGGGATCGCCAGCAGCGAGCGCACCGCCACCTTCAGCAGCGGCACCCTGAACAGGGCCGCTTTGGCGAGAATGATCGGCCAGCGGCCGTTGTTGTAGAGGAAGTGCGACAGCAGAACAGGATCGGTCCATGACAGATGGTTGGTCGCGATGATGATGCCGCCGCTCTTCGGGATCAGCTCGCCCCTGCGCCAGTCTTTCTTGACGAGCAACCAGGAGAGCGGTTTCACGATCACGACGGCGAAGGTCTCCCAGAAGCGCGATGGTCGGCCGGGGCGGCTCATGAACTCCTCCAAGAGAGACGGCTTGCGCCCCAAGTCTCCCGGTTGGCCGCGCGGGATGTCGAGACGAGATGCTTAAGCCTATGAGCATCCGCTGGTCACTCGTCATCCCGGTGAAGACGCTGGTAGCGGCCAAGACCCGGCTGGCGGCGGCGACCGGATCGCACAGGACCGCGCTGGCGGTCGCGGTGGCCGGTGACACGCTCTCCGCGGCGCTGGCGAGCGCGCCCGTGGCCCGGGTCATCGTGGTCACGGCCGATCCGGCCGCCGCCGGACCGCTCGCCGCGCTGGGCGCCGTGGTCGTCCCCGATCCCGACCGCGGACTCAACACCGCGCTGCGCGCGGGGGCCGCCCATGCCGTACGGCTGGCGCCCGGCGACGCGATCGGCGCGCTCCAGGCCGACCTGCCCGCGCTGCGCGCCGCCGAACTGGCCACGGTGCTGGAAGCGGCCGCCGAGTTCGACCAGTCGTTCGTGCCCGACGCGCTCGACGTCGGCACGACCTTCTACGGCGTACGGCCCGGCCTGCCGTTCACGCCCCGCTTCGGCGGCGAGTCGAGGGCCAAGCACCTGGCCGGGGGCGCCAAGGAGCTGGCCATGGAGGGCATCGAGTCGGTCAGACGGGACGTGGACACCCCTGACGACCTGCGCGCGGCCATGGCGCTCGGGCTCGGCCCGCGCACGGCCGAGGTGGTCAGCCTGCTTCGGCTCTGAGACGCCTGATCCACGGCGACAGGATGACCGGCAGGTGAGCGGCCGCCGTGCCGAGACAGGCCACCCAGAGGAGCTGGCCGACGCTCACCTGCTCGGCGAGCAGGCCGCCGAGGACGCCGCCGACCGGCATCGCGCTCCACATGAGGAAGCGCATGGTGGCGTTCATCCTGCCGCGCAGATGGTCGGGGGTGACGGCCTGGCGGTAGCTGCCCTGGGCGACGTTGTAGACGACCGCCGCGACGAAGAGGAGGCACATGCCGAGCGGGTAGAGCAGAACGCGCCAGCCCTCTCCCGCGAAGCCGCCGATCAGCGGGAACAGCCCGGCGAAGAAGGCGCCGCCGTACATGGCCGCGCCGTGGCCGTACCTGTCGACGATCTTGGGGGCGATCACGCCGCCCACCACCCCGCCCACGCCCATGGCCGACACGATCAGCCCGTAGACCCCCGCGCTCAGGCCGAGTTCGCGCACGAGGAACAGCGGCTGGACGATGGCCCAGAGCCCGTTGGTCAGCATGTTCAGCGCGCCGACCAGGGCGATCTGGCGCAGGACGCGGTGCCCGAGCACGTACCTCAGGCCCTCGGCGACCTCTGCCCTGAGGTTCCTGCGCTCCTGCTGGACGGCGGGGCTCTCCTCCGCCCTGATCGTCGACAGGATCAGCGCCGAGCAGGCGTAGGAGATCGCGTCGGCCAGCAGCGCGATGGGCGCGGTGAGCGCCTGGACCAGCCATCCACCGAGCCCTGGGCCCGTCAGCCACGCGCCGCTGCGCAGCGTCTCCAGGGTGCCGATGCCCCTCGACAGCTCCTCCTTGCGGACGATCGAGGGCAGGAAGCTCATGTGGGCGACGTCGAAGAAGACGGTGCCGACGCCCACGACCAACGCGACGACGTAGAGCTGGGCGAGTGAGAGCACCCCCGCAAAGGCGGCCAGCGGAACGCTGAGCAGCGCCAGCGCCCGCACGGCGTCGGCGGCGACCAGGATGGGACGGCGGCGCATCCGGTCGACCCACACGCCCGCGGGAAGGCCGATGAGCATGAAGGCGGCCATCTCCGCCGCGGTGAGCAGGCCGAGCTGGAACGGGCTGGCGTCGAGCACGAGCAGGGCCGTCAGCGGCAGCGCGACGAGCGTGACCTGGGTGCCGAACTGGCTGAGGGCGTCGGCGCCGACCAGGCGCTGGAAAGCGGAGTTCCGCCAGACGGTCTGATCAACGGGCACGAACCGTGATCCTCACCGGCTCCCTTCGCGACCGTCAAACCATTTACGCTGGGTCTCGTGCAGGCGACGGTGCGGAGTTTCGATCCGGTGACCCGTTCGGGGTCGGTGTTCCTCGACGACGGAAGCGTGCTCGAGTTCGGCACGAGAGCGTTCGACGCGGGGCCACTACGGCTGTTGCGCACGGGGCAGCGGGTGAATCTCCTCGTTTCAGGAGACGAGATCACCTACATCACGCTGTCGACATTCCCGGTGCCCGGCTGAAGCGCCGACAATGAAAAACGCCCGGACTCCCTCATCGGGTGTCCGGGCGCTCCACACTGAATTTACTTCTTCTTGGCGGCCTTCTTGCCCCCGGCGTTGACCAGTTCCTTGAAGTCCGAGCCTGGACGGAACTTCGGCCCCCAGCTCTCGGCGACCTTGATCTCGGCTCCGGTCGACGGGTTCCTGGCCGTGCGCTGCGGCTTGTGGACCATCTCGAACGCGCCGAAGCCCGTGATCGAGACCTTGTCGCCGCTGGCGACGGCCTTCTGAATGGCCTCGAGAATCGCGTTCACGGCCTCCGTGGCCGTCTTCTTGTCGCCCACCCGGTCCGCGATGGCGTCGACGAGTTCCCGCTTGTTCATGTAGGTTTCGCTCCCCCTGTTACGGCTCGGGGTTCCAGCAGACGAGTCCAACGGTCGAGAAACCCCTTACGGGTTGAATCTAAAGGGGAATTGCGAAGGAACTCAATCACCGGACGCGTTTTTTTGGGCACCCGGCGTGTCGGAATCGCCGTACAGATCGGCAAGGAAGGCTTCCAGCCGGGCCGCCGCACGATCGGGATCACGCTTCGCGAGATCACAGATCGCCAGATATCGGCGCGCGAAACGCTCCCTGTCGGCGACGGGCAGCACGCGGACGCGGCGGTGCGCTTCGCGCAACCGCCGCGCCAGTTCGTCGTCTTCTAGACGGTCGTCGGCAGCCATGGCTGCCGACCATTCTCGTACGAGGTGATGTCGTCGGCGTGACGCAGGGTCAGGCCGATGTCGTCCAGGCCCTCCATCAGGCGCCAGCGGGTGTAGTCGTCGAGCTCGAAGGAGACGACCTCACCGGCCCAGCGGACCTGGCGTTCGCCCAGGTCGACGGTGACCGCCAGCGTGGGGTCGGCCTCGACGGCGGCCTGCAGCGCCTCCACCTTCTCGCCCGGCAGGACGACGGGCAGCAGGCCCATCTTGGTGGAGTTGTTGCGGAAGATGTCGCCGAACCTGGCGGCGATCACGACGCGGAAGCCGTACTGCTGCAGCGCCCACACGGCGTGCTCGCGCGAGGAGCCGGTGCCGAAGTCGGGGCCCGACACCAGAATGCTGGCGCCCTCGTAGGCGGGGTCGTTCAGGACGAAGGAGGGGTCCTCCCGCCAGGCGGAGAACAGGCCCTTTTCGAACCCGGTACGGCTGACCTGCTTGAGCCAGACGGCGGGGATGATCTGGTCGGTGTCGACGTTGCTGCGGCGCAGCGGCACCGCCGTACCGGTGTGGGTGGTGAAAGCGTCCATGATCAGCGGTCCTTACAGGTCGGCGGGGGCGGTCAGCGTGCCGGCGACGGCGGTGGCGGCGGCGACGGCGGGCGAGACCAGGTGGGTGCGTCCGCCCTTGCCCTGCCGTCCCTCGAAGTTGCGGTTGGAGGTCGAGGCGCTGCGCTCACCGGGGGCGAGCGTGTCGGGGTTCATGCCCAGGCACATCGAGCACCCCGCCTGCCTCCACTCCGCGCCCGCGGCCGTGAACACCTCGTCCAGGCCCTCCTTCTCGGCCTGCAGCTTCACCAGCATCGAGCCGGGCACGATCAGCGTGCGCGTCCTGACCTGACGCCCGCGCAGGACGTCGGCCGCGGCCCGCAGGTCCTCGATGCGCCCGTTGGTGCATGAGCCGACGAAGACCGTGTCGACCTCGATCTCGCGCAGCGGGGTGCCCGCCGTCAGGCCCATGTACTCCAGTGCCCGCTCGGCCGCCGCGCGCTCCACCGGGTCGGCGAAGGACTCGGGCGACGGTACGGCCTCGCCCAGCGGCAGCCCCTGCCCTGGGTTGGTGCCCCACGTGACGAACGGCGTCAGCGTCGTGGCGTCGATCTCGACGACCTTGTCGAAGACGGCGTCGTCGTCGGTCCTGAGCGACTTCCAGTACTCGACGGCCTGGTCCCACGCCTCGCCCTTCGGCGCGTGCTCGCGGCCTTCCAGGTAGGCGAACGTCGTCTCGTCCGGCGCGATCATGCCGGCGCGGGCGCCCGCCTCGATCGACATGTTGCAGATCGTCATCCGGCCCTCCATGGAGAGCTTGCGGATGGCCTCGCCGCGGTACTCGACGATGTAACCCTGGCCGCCGCCGGTGCCGATCTTCGCGATGATCGCCAGGATCAGGTCCTTGGCCGTGACGCCCACCGGCAGCTCGCCGCTGACCTCGATGGCCATCGTCTTCGGGCGGTAGGCGGGCAGCGTCTGGGTGGCCAGCACGTGCTCGACCTCGGAGGTGCCGATGCCGAACGCGATGCCGCCGAACGCCCCGTGCGTCGAGGTGTGAGAATCGCCACACACGATCGTCATGCCGGGCTGGGTCAGGCCGAACTGCGGGCCGATGATGTGCACGACGCCCTGGCCCGCGTCGCCCATGGGATGCAGCCTGACGCCGAACTCGGCGGCGTTCTTGCGCAACGTCTCGACCTGCGTCTTGGAGACGGGGTCGGAGATCGGGCCCAGCACGGTCGGGACGTTGTGGTCCTCGGTGGCGATGGTGAGATCGGGCCTGCGCACCTTGCGCCCCGCCATGCGCAGGCCGTCGAAGGCCTGCGGGCTGGTCACCTCGTGAATGAGGTGCAGGTCGATGAAGAGCAGGTCGGGTTCGCCCTCGGCGCGGCGTACGACGTGCTGCTCCCAGACCTTCTCCGCGAGTGTGCGGCCCATGATCTCCTCCTTGAGACTTTGCCCCGACTTGCCTTCTCATATATCGAGACGGCAGTATCGGTGTATGGACAACTCTAGCGGAGTCGGCGTACTGGACAAGGCCGTTCTCGTGCTCAACGCCCTCGAAGCGGGCCCGGCCTCGCTCGCCATGCTGGTTCAGGCCACCGGACTGGCCCGCCCCACAGCTCACCGGCTCGCCGTCGCGCTGGAACACCACAGGATCGTCTCGCGCGACACACAGGGCCGTTTCGTGCTCGGCCCCCGGCTGTCGGAGTTGTCCACCGCGGCGGGTGAGGACCGGCTCCTCGCGGTCGCCGCGCCCGTGTTGACGCAGCTCAGAGATCTGACGGGAGAGAGCGCGCAACTGTACCGGCGGCAAGGCGATGAGCGGGTGTGCGTGGCGGCGGCCGAGCGCGCCAGCGGCCTGCGCGACACCGTTCCCGTGGGCTCGGCGCTGCCGATGACGGCGGGGTCCGCCGCCCAGATACTGCTCGCCTGGGAGGAGCCCGACCGGCTGCACCGGGGGCTGCGCGGGGCGAAGTTCACCGCCGCGACCCTCGCCTCTGTACGGCGGCGCGGCTGGGCCCACAGCGTTGGCGAGCGCGAGCAGGGCGTGGCCAGCGTCTCGGCGGCCATCAGGGGGACGGGCGGCAAGGTGGTCGCGGCCGTCTCAGTATCCGGACCGATAGAGCGGCTGACCCGCACCCCGGGACGGCTCCACGCGGTGCCGGTCATGGCCGCGGCCGAACGCATCACCGAAGCCATGCGCCGCGCGAACTGAATCGCGGGCCCGCCGGAGTGGCGCGGGCGTGGGGTGTGGGAGCGACGCGGGCGCTGAAGCGGCGCTGGAGCGGTGTGGGCGCGGGTGTGACCGGCCGCTGGAGCGGCGCGTAGGCGTGGCTGGGCGCGCTCCCACGGGCCCTGTCTCCTATGCCCCGACTTTTCGTGATCAGCGCTACGCGTATTTCATGGGCCGACCGCAGCCAGGGCGCACTAGCCTGAGTGGGTGACAGATCGCATCGAGGTAGCCGCCGATGAGCTGCGTCCCCTGCTCGAAGAGTTCATCGTGTGGGCCCGGGAACACTCCCCAGGCAGCGACCCCGACCTGGTTGGCCCTGCCGCGCTGTGGCACCGCCTCTCCGCCTCCGACGACGTCGGCCGGTGGCGCCGCGCCGACCTCAGGACCGTGCTGCTCGACCGCATGCCGAAGGTCGTCGAAGATCCCGACGAGGCGGCCGACGGGATGATCGGCGCGGTGCGCGCCTACCTGACCTTCCTGTCGGACACCGACAAGCTGGCCAAGCGCTCCGACTCCCTCGACGATCTGCTCGACGAGCTCGACGACCTCGAGGACGACTTCGTCGAGGCCATGGAGGAGCTCATCGACGACGGCGACGAGGACGTGCGCGAGGAGACCGGCGACCTCGGCGACTTCGAGCCCTTCGCCGACCAGCTGGCCGACCTGCCCACGATCCGGTTGCGCCCCGACGGCGAGCTGGCCGCGGCCGCGCGTGCCGTACCACTGCTCGCCAAGGCCCGTGACCTGGCGGTCTGGGTCGGCGAGGCGCGCGCGGTGGGCGAGGACAGCCTGCTGTCCGACGCCGAGGTGGAGGAGGCACTGGCGGTCATGGGCCTGCCCAGGCCGCAGACCGAGGGCCCGCTCGCCGCGGCCGTACCGCAGCTGTGGAACATCTGGAACCTCGCGGTCGACCTGGAGTTCCTCGAGCCCGACGGCGACGACACCGTCAGCGTCGACGACGACACCGCCGACTGGCCGTTCGACGACGACGAGGACGTGCTCGACGCCTGGATGCTCGGCCTCCACTCGATCGACTACGGCGACCCCGAACTCGAGGACGAAGACCTCACCATGGCCCTCGGCGGCCTCAGCCGCGGGCTGCTGGTCCGCCTGCTGCTGGGCGGCGGCTCACGCGGGCTGGCCGAGCTGCGCGACGAGCTGTCCGAGGCCGCCGCCGACATCGACGAGCTCGGCGCCGACGCCTGGGCCGCCGCCCGCGATCACTACGGTGACCCGCTGACGCCGGTCCTCGACTGGCTCGTCGGGTACGGCATGCTCACCGTCACCGGCGACGAGGTCACGCTCACCCCGCTCGGCACCGAAGGCGTCGTCCACCTGGTCGACGACTCCGACATCGAGCTCGACGCGCGCCCCGCGATCGACGCGATGACCGCCCTCGAACTGCTGGCCTTCAGCGCCGAGCTGCCCGAGGAGGAGGCCGACGCGGAGTTCGCGGCCTGGATGGAGCTGCGCGAGCCCGGCGAGGCCGCCCGCGAGCTGCTGGAGGCCGCCGCCGAGGACGACACCGACGCGCTGATCAGAGTGCAGGCGGCGAGCGTGGTCGGCACGCTCGGCGAGGACGCGATCCCGGCATGGCGGGAGGCGTTGAAGGAGCCCTCGCTGCGCCCCTACGCGGCGACGCACCTGACACAGCTGGAGGTGGAAGGCGCACCCGAGCCCACCCAGGACGACACCCACTGGCTCATTCTCGACATGTGGACGATCTCCGCCGGTCTCGGACGGGCGGAGTTCGTGAGCAGCTTGCGGGACATCGGTCCCGAACTGCTCAACAACCTGCTCGAGGTGATCTGGAAGATCCCGCACGCGCACGTCGAGGAACTGCTCGACCTGATCTCGCAGGTCCACCCGGACAAACACGTGGCCAAGGCGGCCAAGAGAGCCCTCTTCAAGGCCCGTTCGTCCTCCTGACCCGCCTCCCAAAGGCATGGGCCTCCGCCAGGGGCGCGCTACGCGCGGCGGAGGCTCCGGGCTGCGTCCAGCGGGGGGCCGCGCCCCCCCCCCCCCCCCGGGGGGGGGTGCCCAGGCTCTTATAAACAAAAACAATCCCACCAGAAAACAAAAAAAAAAGGTTGGAGGAGGTGATAGTAAAAAAAG
>NZ_JBHZBH010000031.1:0-105399 GCF_042754765.1 Nonomuraea sp. NPDC059194
GACCAGGTACGACAAGCTCGCCGTACGCTACGAGGCCACCGTCCAGATCGCCATCATCAACGACTGGCTGACCTGCTTATGAAACACGCCCTAGGTCACCTCGACGACATGGAGCACCGCATACAGGCGCTCTATGAGCAGTTCGGCGGGCCTTTGCTCCGCCACGTGCGCAAAGCCACAGGGAACGATCTGCAGTGGGCCGAGGACGTCGTACAGGAGACGATGGTCAGGGCCTGGCGGCATTCCGACCGGCTGCAGTGGGAGCCCGGCCTGGTCTGGGCGTGGCTGCTCACCGTGGCCCGCCGCATCGTGATCGACGGAAGACGCCGCAGGAGCGCCCGGCCGCACGAGGTCGAGCCCCCGGAGGCGGACACCGTCGCCGTTTCCGACGGCTGCGACCGGGCGCTGTCGGCGATCGTCGTCGCCGACGCGCTGCGCAGCCTGTCGCCGGAACACCGAGAAGTCATCGAGCAGACTTATCTCAGGGATCGTACGATTGGGGAGGCGGCGGAGATTCTGGGGATCCCGCCGGGCACGGTCAAGTCAAGGCTCTACTACGGGATCAGGGCTCTGCGGGGGCTGCTGCGGGACAAGGGGGTTGCCGGCTGATGCATCCTGAGGTGGCCGCATACGCGCTGGGCGTTCTCGACGAAGCGGATCTTCAGGCGTTCGAGCGCCACCTCGACTCGTGTGAGCAGTGCCAGACCGAGCTGAGGGAGCTGCGAGAGGTTCCCGAACTGCTCGACACCCTCAAGCTTCAGGCCTCCGCGTCAGAGGAAGACGACCCCCCGCTTCCTATGCCACGTTGACGTTCTTGGGCTTTTCGGGTGATATCGGGTACGTCCGGTCAACGAGGACCGGGCTGTCGGGGGAGGTGCCCGGTGGTGGGGACAGGAGCGATGCCTCCTGACCGGAGTTTCGGCGAGGAGGGCGCACGCCTGTCCTACGGCGGATACCTCCGGCTGCCCGCCCTGCTCGACCAGCAGGAGCCCCAGTCCTCCGTCCCCGACGAACTGCTCTTCATCACCGTCCACCAGGTCTACGAGCTGTGGTTCAAGCTGCTCCTCCACGAGCTGGAGGGCGCCAGGGCGGCGATGGTGGCCGGCGAGCTGTGGCAGGCCAGGCACCTGTTCAAGCGGGTCCACGCGGTCGAACGCGTCCTCGTCGAGCAGGTGGAGGTCCTGGAGACGATGACCCCGCAGGACTTCCTCGAGTTCCGCTCGACGCTGGCGCCCGCCAGCGGGTTCCAGTCCGTCCAGTTCCGCGAGCTGGAGTTCCTGTCGGGAGCCAAGGACCCCGGCTACCTCCAGCGGGTGCGCAACGCCGGCGAGGCCGAACTCGCCAGGCTGCGTCGCCGGCTGGCCGAACCCACGCTGTGGGATGCTTATCTCACCGCCCTCTCCCAGCGCGGCCTGGCTGTCTCCGACGCGGAGATCATGGCCTCGCTGCTGGTTGTGGCGAGGGACCGCGGGTCATACGACGATCTGTGGCAACTGGCCGAGGATCTGCTGACGCACGATGAGATGTGCGCGTTGTGGCGCATGCGTCACGTCCAGATGGTCGAACGGCAGATCGGCACCAAGTCGGGCACTGGCGGCTCGACCGGCGCGCCGTACCTCAGGGAACGTACGCGCCTGCACTACTTCCCCCTGTTGTGGGAACTAAGAGGCTGGTTGTGACCAGCATCCGATATGGCGACCCCTCACAAAGGAGTGAGAGCGACATGCCGCTCGACGAGGCCAAGGATGAGCTGCTCCAGAACGCCGCGCAGATCAGCGCGGCAGGCAGTGGCGACCACGGGAGCCCCGAGGAGGCTCTGGCCTACCTGCGCGTCTACTACCGGCACGTGGCGGCCGACGACCTGGTCGACCGCGACCCTGTCGACGTGTACGGCCCGGCGATGTCACACCGGCAGCTTGCCGAGGTGCGACCGCAGGGCAGGGCGGTGGTGCGGGCCTTCACGCCCTCCGTCGAGGAGAACGGCTGGGATCCCGGCCACTCCATCGTCGAGGTGGTCACCGACGACATGCCCTTCCTCGTCGACTCCGTCACCATGGAGCTGGCCAGACACGACATCGGCATCCACCTGGTCGTCCACCCCCAGCTGCGGGTCCGCCGCGACATGACGGGCCGCATCCTGACCCAGGGCCAGGAGGACGTCACGGGGATGATGCTGGTCGAGTCGTGGATGCACATCGAGATCGACCGGCAGGCCGACCCCGCGGTGCTCAAGCAGCTCGAGGCCGACCTGCAGCGCGTGCTGTCCGACGTGCGCTACGCGGTGGAAGACTTCCGCAAGATGCGGGCGCAGGCCGTACAGACGGCCGAGGACCTGTCGATGAACCCGCCGCCGCTGGAGCCCGCGGAGGTCGAGGACAGCATCGACCTGCTGCGCTGGCTCGCCGACGGGCACTTCACCTTCCTCGGCTACAAGGAGTACCTCCTGGAGGAGGCAGACGAGGGCACCGCGCTGCGTGCGGTGCCCGGCGCGGCGCTCGGCATCCTGCGCGCCGACAAGCCGGGATCCGCGAGCTTCTCCGCACTGCCGCCCGAGGTGCGAGCCAAGGCCCGCGAGAAGCAGCTGGTGATCACCACGAAGGCCAACTCGCGCGCCACCGTGCACCGCCCCACCTACCTCGACTACATCGGGGTCAAGATGTTCTCGCCCGGGGGCGAGGTGATCGGCGAGCGGCGCTTCCTCGGCCTGTTCACCCACGTCGCCTACAACGAGTCGATCTCCAGGATCCCCGTGCTGCGGCGCAAGCTCGCCGAGCTGCTGGAGCACGCGGGGCTGACCGCCGAGAGCCACGACGGCAAGGACCTCATCGAGATCCTCGAGACCTACCCGCGCGACGAGCTGTTCCAGACGCCGGTGGACGAGCTGCTGCCGATTGCGCTCGGCGTGCTGCGGCTGCGCGAGCGCAAGCAGGTCAAGCTGTTCCTGCGGCGCGACGACTACGGCCGCTACATCTCGTGCATGGTCTTCCTGCCGCGCGACCGCTACACCACCAAGGTCCGGCTGCGGATGCAGGAGATCCTGCTCAAGGCGCTGGGCGGCACGTCGCTCGACTACAGCGCCATGATCGGCGAGTCGGCGCTGGCCAGGCTGCACGTCGTCATCCGCGGCGAGCGCGGCAAGCCGCTGCCGCAGGTCGGGCTGGACCTCGATGAGCTGGAGGCCAGGCTCGCCGCGATCACCAGGTCGTGGGAGGACGACCTGGCCGCCGCGATCGGCGAGATGACCACCGAGGAGGAGGCGCCCCCGCTCGTCAGGCGCTACCACTCGGCCTTCCCCGAGGGGTACAAGGCCGACTACCCGCCCAAGATGGCCGTCGTCGACCTGCGCCGCCTGGAGGAGCTGGACGGCAAGCCCGACGACGAGATCGCCATCAACCTCTACGAGCCGTACGACGCGGCCGAGGGCGAGCGGCGGCTGAAGATCTACAAGCTCGGCTCGCCGGTCTCGCTGTCCCACATGCTGCCGCTCATCCAGCGGCTCGGCGTGGAGGTGGTCGACGAGCGGCCCTACGAGATCGACCGCGACAACGACCCCGCCACCAAGAACGCCTGGATCTACGACTTCGGGCTGCGCTACACCCCGTCCGAGGACGTCGACCGCAACGACTTCAAGCGGCTGTTCCAGGACGCGCTGCGCGCCCTGTGGACCGGCGTCGTGCAGGCCGACAACTTCAACGCCCTCGTCCTGACCGCCGGGCTGACCTGGGAGCAGGTCGAGATCCTGCGGGTCTACGCCAAGTACCTGCGCCAGGCGGGCAGCACGTTCAGCCAGCGCTACATGGAGCGCGTGATGGTCGGCAACGTACGGCTGTCGCGGCTGCTGGTGCGGCTGTTCGAGGCCAGGCTCGACCCCAGGCGCTCCGACGACGTGCGGGTCGACCTGGCCGAGGCGCTGCACGAGGAGATCCTCGGCGCGCTCGACGAGGTGGCCTCGCTCGACGAGGACCGGATCCTGCGGGCCTGCCTGGAGATGATCCAGGCGACCCTGCGCACCAACTACTACCAGGTCGGCGACGACGGGCGGCGCAAGCCGTACATCTCGCTGAAGCTCGACTCGCACGCGATCAGTGTGCTGCCGCTGCCGCGCCCGCGCTACGAGATCTTCGTCTACTCGCCCCGGGTGGAGGGCGTCCACCTGCGCTTCGGCAAGGTCGCCCGCGGCGGCCTGCGCTGGTCCGACCGCATGGAGGACTTCCGCACCGAGATCCTGGGCCTGGTCAAGGCACAGATGGTGAAGAACACCGTCATCGTGCCCACCGGGTCGAAGGGCGGCTTCGTCGTCAAGCGCCCGCCCACCTCGGGCAAGCGCGAAGAGGTCATGGCCGAGGGCATCGCCTGCTACCGGATGTTCATCTCCGGCCTGCTCGACGTCACCGACAACCTGGTCGACGGCAAGGTCGTGCCACCCGCCGACGTCGTACGGCACGACGGCGACGACCCCTACCTCGTCGTCGCGGCCGACAAGGGCACCGCGACCTTCTCCGACATCGCCAACAGCGTCTCCGCCGAGTACAACTTCTGGCTGGGCGACGCCTTCGCCTCCGGCGGCTCCATCGGCTACGACCACAAGGCCATGGGCATCACCGCCCGCGGCGCCTGGGAGTCGGTGAAGTACCACTTCCGCACCACCGGCGTCGACGTCCAGACCACCGACTTCACCGTGGTCGGCATCGGCGACATGTCGGGCGACGTGTTCGGCAACGGCATGCTGCTGTCGGAGCACATCCGCCTGGTCGCCGCCTTCGACCACCGCCACATCTTCATCGACCCCGACCCCGACGCCGCGGCCTCCTTCGCCGAACGGCGGCGCCTGTTCGAGCTGCCGCGCAGTTCGTGGGCCGACTACTCCGCCGAACTGATCTCGGCCGGCGGCGGCGTCTTCCCGCGCACCGCGAAGTCGATCCAGATCACACCGCAGATGCGGGAGGCGCTCGACATCCCGTCCGACGTGATGTCGATGCCGCCGAACGACCTCATCAGCGCGATCCTGCGGGCCCCCGTCGACCTGCTGTGGAACGGCGGCATCGGCACCTACGTGAAGTCCTCGGCCGAGTCGAACGCCGACGTCGGCGACAAGGCCAACGACCCGCTGCGCGTCAACGGGCACGACCTGCGCTGCAAGGTGATCGGCGAGGGCGGCAACCTGGGCCTGACCCAGCTGGCCCGCATCGAGTTCGCCCTGAACGGCGGGCTGGTCAACACCGACTTCATCGACAACTCGGCCGGTGTCGACACCTCCGACCACGAGGTCAACATCAAGATCCTGCTCGACCAGGTCGTCCGCGACGGCGAGCTGACCGACAAGCAGCGCAACCAGGTCTTCACCTCCATGACCGACGAGGTCGCCGACCTGGTGCTGCGCGACAACTACGCGCAGAACGTGGTTCTGGCCGCCGCCCACGCCCAGGCTCCCGAGATGCTCCACGTCCACGCGCGCTACCTGCGCCGCCTGGAGCGCGAGGGGCTGGTCAACAGGGAGCTGGAGTTCCTGCCGTCGGACAAGACGCTCGCCGAACGCCGCCAGGCGGGCATCGGCCTGACCGCGCCCGAGTTCTCCGTCCTGCTGGCCTACACCAAGCTGGTGGCCGACGCCGAGCTGCTGGCCACCGACCTGCCCGACGACCCCTACCTGGCCTCGTGGCTGGTGTCGTACTTCCCGTCGGCGCTGCGCGAGCGCTTCCGCGCCTACATGGACGCCCACCCGCTGCGCCGCGAGATCATCACCACCTGCGTGGTGAACGAGCTGGTCAACTCGGCGGGCACGACGTTCATGTTCCGCTTCGGCGAGGAGACCGGAGCCTCCATCCAGGACATCGTCCGCGCCTACCTGGTCACCAGGGAGGTCTTCGACCTGGCCAGCTTCCACCGGGGCGTCGAGTCGCTGGACAACGAGGTCGACACCCGCACCCAGCTGGCCATGCTCCTGGAGTCGCGCAAGCTCACCGAGCGCGGCACCCGCTGGCTGCTCGGCAACCGGCGCCCGCCGCTGGACCTCGCGGGCTCGGTGAACTTCTTCTTCAAGGACGTCAACAGCCTGCTCACCCACCTGCCGAAGCTCCTGACCGGGCCCGACCTGCTCGCCTACGAGGAGCGCAGGGACGGCTTCGTCGCCAGGGGCGTCCCGATGGAGCTGGCCGAGAGGGTCGCGGCCATGGTGCCGGCGTACTCCACCTTCGACATGGTGGAGATCGCCTCGCTGACGGGGCGTCCGGTCAACGAGGTCGCCGAGGTCTACTTCGACCTGGCCGACCGGCTGCAACTGGCCCGCCTGCGCGAACGCGTCATCGCGCTGCCGCGCGACAACCGCTGGAACTCGATGGCCCGCTCGGCCCTGCGCGACGACCTGTACGCCGCGCACGCCTCCCTCACCCAAGACGTCCTGGCGCACAGCACGCCGGGATCCTCGCCCGAGGAGCGGCTGGACAGGTGGACCGAGGCGAACGAGGCGGCGGTCGCCCGGGCCAGGCAGACGCTGTCGGAGATCTGGGAGAGCGACAACTTCGACCTGGCGACGCTGTCGGTGGCGCTGCGGGCGATCCGCACGCTGGTGGCCAGCAGCAGCCTGCCGCCCCACGAGTGACGGCACGGGTGGCCTCGGTAGCCTGGCGTCCGTGAACCACCTGTTGATGACCGAGCGGCTGGTCCTGCGCCCCGTGACCGCGCAGGACCACGCCGGGCTGCTCGCCCACTGGACCGGGGCGGACGTGCGCCGGTTCCTGTTCGACGGGGAGATTCTCTCCGCTGAGGAGGTCACCGGGATCATCGAGGACAGCACGCTGAGCTTCGCCGCTGCGGGGCACGGTCTGTGGCTGATCAGGGAGAAGGACAGCAGCGACCTGGTCGGTACGGCGGGGCTGCGGCCGCTGGACGACCTCGGTCTCGAGGTCTTCTACAGCCTGGCGCCCGCCGCGTGGGGCAAGGGCTACGCCACCGAGGCCGCCAGGGCCGTGGTCGAGCACGCACTCGGGCCGCTCGGGCTGCCCGAGGTGCTGGCCGAGGTCGACGAGGGCAACGCCGCCTCGGTCGCGGTCGTCGAACGGCTCGGCATGACCGCGTTCGAGTCGGTGCCCGGCCTGCTCGGCCCGATGACCCGCTACCGCAGGGTGCGCTGATCGTCGCGCCTGTCGGTGTGCCTGGGCAGCGCCGCTCGCAGTAGCTCCCAGGCACCTCGGAACCCCCGCGTCTTCCAGAACCTGGGGACTCCTCGACCACCTCGACGCGTGACGCGGCCCGACGGGGTCAGGTGCCGTTGGCCCTGGTGATCGCGCCGTCGTAGCCGATCACCCTGGCGGCGGCCGCGGGCGGGAGCGCGGCGATGTACTGCTGGGTCTCGTAGACCTTCGTGGTCTGGCTGTAGTTGTCGCGCGCCAGCGCCCACCGCCCCGACGGCGGGATGGGCAGGAACGGGTTGACGAACACGACGTTGGTCATCGACGTGGTCCGCAGCAGGGAGTACTGGACCAGCGCGCCGCCGTCGACGGTCCGCAGCGCGTAGACAGGGTAGTCGGCGGGAGTGAAGATCGAGTCGTAGCGGAACCCGTCGGTCTTGGCCTCGGTCCTGTTGTCGGCGATCGTCGCGGCCGTCTCCGTCGTGTAGGCCCCGGGGGCGACGAGGTTGGCCGCGATGCCCGTCGGCCCGCGCTCGGCGATGGTGGCGTGTAGCGGCGCGACGTAGCGCGGGCTGATCTGGACGCTCTTGTCGTCGAGGCCCACGACCTCCGCGTAGCCCGCCGCGTCGCGCTTGACCTCGGGCAGTTTCGCCCAGGGAAGCAGCAGGGAGAGCGAGCTCAGCCGCCAGTCGGTGCCCTTGACGAAGGTGAGGACGGCGGTGCGGTCGTCGCGCGGGACGACGGCGGTGAACCACAGCAGCTCGTTGGCATCCAGCCTGGGTACGAGGAAGGACGGGGTGCCCCAGGTGTGGCGGGCGGGACGGTCGCGGGTGGAGGCGTACTCGGCGTTGACCAGATCGACGCGGCCGTCGCGGGTGATCTCCCTGGCCATGCGCCGGTCGCCGGCGTCGCGCAGCAGGTCGTCGGTGAGGACGTACTCGGAGAAGGCGTTGGCCGCCTCGCTCAGCGACACCCCGGGAGCGGAGGTGGGCGTGGGAGCGGCGGCGGCGGTCGCGGCCGCGAGAGAGGGCCGCGGGTCGCCCGAGGCGGAGCAGGCCGTCACCGCGGCAAGCACACCGGCGGCCACCGCCGCCCATCCCCGCCGCCCGTATGCACGCACCTGGCCATGTTATGGGGTGCGCGCAGGTCGCGTACCCTTGGTAGACGTGGCAGACATCGATCCGGCAGAAGAGATCAACGCGCTCGCGGGAACGCTGCGAAGCATCCAGGACGTTCTCGACCTCGACTCCATGCGCAAGCAGATCGAGGAGCTGGAGGAGCAGGTCGCCGCACCCGATCTGTGGAATGACCCTGAGCAGGCCCAGAAGGTCACCAGCAAGCTGTCCCACCTGCAGGGCGAGCTCAACCGCGTCGAGGCGCTCGGCCGCAGGATCGACGACCTGACCGTCCTGTTCGAGCTGGCCGCCGAGGAGGACGACGCCGACACCAGGGCGGAGGCCGACAAGGAGCTGGCCACGCTGCGCTCCGACATCGGCGCGATGGAGGTCCGCACGCTGCTGTCGGGTGAGTACGACGCGCGTGAGGCCCTGGTGACCATCAACTCCCAGGCCGGCGGCGTCGACGCGGCCGACTGGGCGGAGATGCTGCTGCGCATGTATCTGCGGTGGGCCGAGCGCAAGGGCTACGGCACGGAGGTCTACGACACCTCCTACGCCGAAGAGGCGGGCATCAAGTCGGCGACGTTCACCGTCAAGTCGCCCTACGCCTACGGCACGCTGCGCGGCGAGCACGGCACCCACCGGCTGGTGCGCATCAGCCCCTTCGACAACCAGGGCCGCCGCCAGACCTCGTTCGCGGGCGTCGACATCGTGCCCGTCGTCGAGCAGACCGACCACATCGACATCAACGAGGACGACCTGCGCGTCGACGTCTACCGCTCCAGCGGTCCCGGCGGCCAGGGCGTCAACACCACCGACTCGGCGGTGCGCATCACCCACATCCCGACGGGGATCGTGGTCTCCTGCCAGAACGAGCGCTCCCAGCTGCAGAACCGCGCCTCGGCGATGAACGTCCTGCAGGCCAAGCTGCTGGAGCGCAAGCGGCAGGAGGAGGCGGAGAAGATGTCGGAGCTGCGCGGCGCCTCGACGACCTCGTGGGGCACCCAGATCCGCAACTACGTGCTGCACCCGTACCAGATCGTGAAGGACCTGCGCACGGGCCACGAGGCGGGCAACCCCACGGCGGTGCTCGACGGCGACCTCGACGACTTCATCGAGAGCGAGATCCGCTGGATGCGCCGCCAGGAGAGCGCGGAGTAGCTCTCTCTTTTCCGTACGGCACACGAGATTCTGTACGGCACGCACGGGAAGGCGCCCCCGTGGTCACCGGCGGGCGCCCGTCCAAGGGACGCTCCCCGGGCGGTGCCGCTTGCCCGCCGTCACGGACTGCCGTGATGGGGCGACCTGCCTTGATGGGGCGACGTAACGGACGTCAGCCGGAGTCCCGCTGGAGCACGCGTGATGGACGGGCGGTCACCGGTGACCACGGTGGCCTGGGCCCGGCTTGCCGTACGGACGAAGAATCAACCGACCAGGTGCTGGAGCGCGAGCGCGAGGAACAGCAGTGTCAGCAGGGCGATGAGGATCAGCGTCGGCGAGATCCCGTGCTGGTGCATCCGCTCACGGTTGGCGCGGCACAGGGCGCATCGACCCTCGATGACCGGGTGGGCGCACTGGGCGCAGACGAGGCGTTCGCAACTCATGTCACCATCCACTCTAGACGGTTCTCAGGCAACAGAATCGTTTTGTTTCCGTTATGGACGTTCCATGCCAGTCTTCCCCCTAGACTGTCCTGCAGCCAAGCGGAACGTCGATCATCAGTAAAGATGGGCGTCCCCGCTGGCGGGCGGTGGGAAGTGGGCATGTGCCACCCTCATTTCCGTCCCGGCCCCTAGACTGGCACGTCGTGATGCGCTCGTGATCCATTTCGATAATGTCACCAAGGTCTACGCGAACCAGAACAGGCCCGCTCTCGACCACGTGTCTGTAGACGTGGACAAGGGCGAGTTCGTGTTCCTCGTCGGTCCCTCGGGATCCGGGAAGTCCACCTTCCTGCGGCTGGTCCTCAAGGAGGAGAAGCCCAACTCCGGCGCGATCCATGTCGCCGGCAAGGATCTCGCGAGGCTGTCCAACTTCAAGGTGCCGCACCTGCGCCGCCGTATCGGCTGCGTCTTCCAGGACTTCCGGCTGCTCCCGAACAAGAACGTCTACGAGAACGTGGCGTTCGCGCTCGAGGTCATCGGTAAGCCGAGACGCTTCATCCGCAAGGTGGTGCCCGAGGTCATCGAGCTGGTCGGTCTTGAGGGCAAGGCCCACCGCATGCCAGACGAGCTGTCCGGCGGCGAGCAGCAGCGAGTGGCGATGGCGCGCGCGTTCGTCAACCGGCCTATGATCCTGCTGGCCGACGAGCCGACGGGAAACATCGACCCCGCCACGAGCATCGGCATCATGAAGGTGCTCGACCGGATCAACAGAACCGGCACCACTGTCGTCATGGCGACGCACGACGCCGCCATCGTCGACTCCATGCGCAAGCGGGTCGTGGAGCTGGAGGACGGCAAGATCGTCCGCGACCAGTCGCGTGGCGTCTACGGCCAGGCGTACTGACAGGAGTTATAGGCAGAACATGCGGGCGAACTTCATCCTCTCCGAGGTCTGGATCGGCCTCCGTCGCAACCTGACGATGACGATCGCGGTGGTCGTCACCGTGGCTGTCGCCATGGCCTTGCTGGGCGTCGGGTTGATGATCAACGCCCAGGTCAGCCTGATGAAGACCTACTGGTCCGACAAGGTCGAGATCTCGGTCTACCTGTGCAAGAAGGACTCTCCCTTCCCCTCGTGCAAGGCGTCGCCGAAGGGGGTCACGGAGACCGAGCGTGCGCAGCTGGACGCGCAGCTGAAGGCGCTGCCCAATGTCGAGAACGTTGACTTCGAGGACCAGAAGATGGCCTTCGACAACTTCAAGAAGACGCAGTCGAGCAGCTCGATCCTGGCGCAGGTCGTCGACGTCAACGACATGCCCGAGTCGTTCCGGGTGAAGCTGAAGGACCCCGAGCAGTACCAGCCGGTGATCGCAGCCGCCAAGCAGATGAAGGGCATCTCGACGGTCATCGACCAACGGGCCCAGCTCGAGAGCTTCTTCGGGATGCTGGAGAAACTCCGCTACGCCGCGCTGGCCGTGGCGCTGATCCTGGTGCTCGCGGCGATCCTGCTGATCGGCAACACGGTGCGGCTCTCGGCGTTCAACCGGCGCAGGGAGACGGGCATCATGCGCCTGGTCGGCGCGTCCAACCTCTACATCCAGCTGCCGTTCGTGATGGAAGGCATGATCGCGGGCCTGATCGGCGGTGTGATGGCGGCCGTCATGCTGATCGTGGCCAAGGTGTTCCTGTTCGAGGGGACGACCTCGGCCTTCGCCGCCAACAGCCAGCTCGGCTGGGACTCGGTGGCCCAGGTCATCACGCTCACGATGGTCATCGGCGTGGTGATCTGTGTCCTCGCGTCCTTTGCGACGCTTCGCCGTTACCTGAGGGTCTGACGAACCCGGGTAAGGTCGAAGCATGCCACGTGAGACCGGGCGCAAGCTCGTCGCCCAGAACAAGCGTGCCCGCCACGACTACCTCGTCGAGGACACCTTCGAGGCGGGCCTGGTGCTGCAGGGCACCGAGGTCAAGTCGCTGCGCGCGGGCAAGGCGTCGCTCGTCGACGGCTACGCCTCCATCGACGACGGCGAGGCGTGGCTGCTCAACGTTCACATCCCCGAGTACTCCCAGGGGACGTGGACCAACCACGCCGCCCGCCGTAAGCGCAAGCTGCTGCTCAACCGCAAGGAGATCGACAAGCTCGCCGCCAAGGTCAAGGAGGGCGGGCTGACGATCGTGCCGCTGTCGCTCTACTTCAAGGACGGCAGGGCCAAGATCGAGATCGGGCTCGCGCGCGGCAAGAAGGACTGGGACAAGCGCCAGTCGTTGAAGGAACAGCAGGACAAGCGGGAGATGGCTCGAGCCGTCCGCCAGCGCAACCGATGAGACCCCACGTTCGCAGAGTCCTGTCGGCGGCCGTCATGATGACGGTCGCCGGCACGACGCTGACCGGGTGCTTCGAGGAGCCTTCCGCGCACGAGGCCGTGCGCGACTTCCTCGTCGGCTGGCAGTCGGGCGACTACGCGCTGGCGGCCGGCCGTACCGACGGTGATCCGAAGGCGGTCGCCAAGGCGCTGGAGGACGCCCGCGTCCACCTCGACGCGGCGTCCTTCCGCTTCAAGATCAAGAGCATGGCGCAGAACGGCGCCGAGTCCACGGCCGACTTCGCGGCCGAGGTCGACCTCGGCGAGAACAACTCGCTGTGGGAGTACACCAGCAGACTGCCGCTGCACCTGGTCGACGGCGTGTGGAAGGTGCGCTGGTCGCCCAGCGTCATCCACCCGCAGCTGCACGAGGGCCAGCGGTTCGCGGTGGAGGCCAAGCAGGAGCCGCGCCGTTCGGTGCTCGACCGCACGGGCGAGCCGCTGCAGGAGGACGCCACGCTCTATGTCGCGGGGGTGACCCCCGTGACGCTCGGCGACCAGGCCGAGGAGGCGGTCGAGCAGCTCGCCAAGCTCACCGGCTTCGCCCAGGACCGGCTGCTCAGCCGCGTCAGGTCGGCGCCGCCCAGCACGTTCGTGCCGCTGGTCACCTTCGGCCGGCTGAAGTTCGGCCAGCTCAAGTCCAAGCTCGAGGCCATTCCCGGCGTCACGATCCAGGAGCAGCAGCAGCCCGTCGCGCCGGCGGCGCCCGAGCAGATCGTGGGCACCGTCAGCGCCCTGACCGCCGAGACCGAGCAGAAGCTGGGCGGTCCCCAGCGCGCGGGCGACTCCGTGGGCCTGACCGGGCTGCAGAAGGCCTACCAGGACTACCTGACCGGCTCCATGCAGACCTCGGTGGTCACGCTCGACCTCAAGACCGGCGAGCAGGTCGCCGAGCTGAAGGAGTGGCCGGGACGGCCGAACGAGCCCGTCGAGACCACGATCGACAGCACGATCCAGGGGGCCGCCGAGGCGGCGCTCGCCGGCACCAGGTCGGCGGCCCTGGTGGCGGTCAAGGCGTCCACGGGAGAGGTGCTCGCGGTGAGCGCCTCCGACAACCTCAACGAGGAGAAGGACGCGCTGGCGGGCAAGTACCCCGCCGGCACCGCCTTCTCGATCATCGCGGCCCAGGCGTTGCTGAGGAAGAACGTCAAGCCGAGCCAGCGGCTGGCCTGTCCCGCCGAGCGGTCCGTCGGCGGGGCCAGGTTCGAGCAGGCGGGGCTGACCGCGACCACCACGCAGAGCTTCCAGTCCAGCTTCGCCAAGAGCTGCGTCACCGCGCTCACCTCGCTGGCCCGCAGGATCACCGGCGACGAGCTGACCAGGGCCGCGGGCGACTTCGGTCTCGGCAAGGCGTGGAAGCTGCCGTTGAAGTCGTTCAGCGGCAAGATCGCCAAGCTCGACTCCGACGCCGACAAGGCCAGGGCCATCGCGGGGCAGAACGTCGAGGTGAGCCCGCTGACGATGGCGCTGGTCGCAGGGGCCGTCGCCAAGGGCACCTGGCGGCCGCCGCTGCTGGTCGTCAAGCCGGCCACGCCCGACCCCACCGCCGAGGTGCTGCCGGCCATGCCGCCCGCTCCCGTGCAGCTCGACGCCAAGACGCTGCCGGCGCTGCAGGCGATGATGCGCGCGGGTGTCACCTCGGGTACGGCGGCCGCGGCGGCCACGGGCGGCGAGCCGGTCTCGGGCATCACCGCTCCGGTGACCGGCAAGAGCAGGAAGCAGGCGTGGTTCGTGGGATGGCAGGGCGACGTGGCCGTGGCCGTACTCGCCGAGGACACCGACCCCGCGGCCTACGCGGGCCGCTTCTTCTCCGCGCTTCGCAACCCTGCGTGAAATAGTTCTCACGCTGAGCAACCATCGGCGGGTGGTGCTGCGTCTTCCAGAGTGACCAGACCCGATCGGGGGGTTGCGGATCTGGTCGTCGCGATGAGTCAGGACTTCATCTCGGGGGAAGTCCTGCCGTCCTGACCGGCACGACCCTGCCGGTCGCGCCCCCGGGGGCGTTGACGCATCTGTGCGCGCCTCCGGGGGTCAGCCCCGGGAATTGGGTTGGCGTTCCCCGTGTTGTGAGATGTATCTTCATGTTGCGCGGTCGTTCGCGGCCGTGTTGACAACTGCACAGGGGGTGATCGGTTTCGACTTTGACCTTGCAAGTCAGGTGAAGCGGGCCGAGGACTGCGGACATAACCTCGTTAATCCTGTGACCGCAAACAACAAGTGCCAACTCTAAGCGCACTGAGGTCAGCCAGGGTTCCCTGGCTCTCGCTGCCTAAGTAGCGAAACCTCTGTCAGCCCGAGCATGCCTTCGGCCCGGGATCTGGCATCGTTAGAAGGCTCAACCGCTCGACCCGGCCACGGGGGAGAGCGGGAAACCAAACAGTGGCTGAGCCTGTCGGCGACACGCCTGCGTGAGCGCCGGGGCTGAGAAAGCGTTAAGCAGGCTGCGCCCGGAGAAGCCCTGCCTTGGGGTTGAAGGACGCGGGTTCGATTCCCGCCACCTCCACCATGTGGGTGTTACTCGAACACGGCTCATCCAGGGCCTTGGCGAGTAGCGCTGTAGCGGCGGTGTCCTTGTGGACACCGCCGCTTCTGTCTTTTCTGTGGACGTACAGGAGTGGTCGGCAGGTCGATCACGGTGTCCCCTGAGGCGAGCTGGCGGTTCGTACGGCGGCCTCGGGAGCCTGGCGCGAGGCAGAGGATCAGGCGGGTGGCTCCAGCATGGGCACGAGGAATCGCCGGGCCACCGCGGCCAGTTGCTCGTCGTCATCCAGGTCGATGATGGCGCTGGGGATCGCCAGGAAAGAGGCGGAGATCCGCACCATCATCTCGGCCACGAGGTCGACGTCCAGGCTGCCCGACACGTTGCCCGCGCGTTGCTCGCGGCGAAGCTGGCCGGCGACGAACTGCCGCACGGTGGCGAGGGTTTGGCCCCCGTCGGCCGTCATGGAGGGGACTAGCAGGTCCGGTTCCGTGGCGATGAGTCCGCCGATCAGTGGGTTGCCGCGGATTGCCCGCAATGAGCTCACGAAGCCCAGAACCACCCTGTCAGCAGCGGTGTCGGCTTGTTCTATGTCGATGAGGAACTGGTCGAAGTAACGGCGGAACTCCCGGCGAACCACGTGTTCGACCAGCGTGTCCTTGGTGTCGAACCGCCGGTAGACCGTGATCCGCGACACCTTCGCCAGCCGGGCGACGTCCTCCATGGTGGAGCGCCTGATACCCAACCGGCAGAACTGCTCGTACGCCGCGTCAAGGATGCGCGTCCGTAGCCCGTCGATGTCGTCAACACGTTCGACGGCATCGAAGTAGGCGCGCTCCAGCAACGACTCCGAGTCCGACGGTGCCATGAATCCGGACAACACAGATTCCACGATCACCTCCTGTAGGGATTCTGCCTCAAACGCGGTCTTGTGATGCTCGTCACGCCGTGGTCTGATGATGATACACAGACGCATGATCTGTTTCTCAGTATCACCCACTTCTCAGCCTCGGGCGAGAAGGAGGAAACGGCATGGGAGAACTCAGCAGGCGGGCGCGGGTCGCCGAGATGCGGATCCCGTGGCGCGTACATGCGCTTCCTGCTCGGCCGACCAAGACTTCGCAACCAACCGCATGCCCTGAGTGGGACCCCACCTCGAAGGAGTGCAGAGCATGGCAGAGTTGAGCAGGCGCGAGATACTGATCTCGGGCACCGCCCTGGGAGCGCTCGGCGCGTTAGGGATGGCCTCCCCGGCCCAGGCGGACCCCCTGTCCGGCGACTGGACCTGGCCGGCCAGCGGTTCGGTCGCGGGTTCCGGCAGCGGCGCCGACCCCCGATGGGTGTGGGACGACGTGGCCGATCCGCTCCTCGCCTCACTGTTCGACCGCGGTGTCATCCCCGAGGTCAACCGGCTGCTGTACGACTGGAACCGCAACGACCAGCCCCTGCCCGCGGGACTGCCGGAGGATCTGCGGGCCTTCATCGAGCAGGCGCGTCAGCTGCCGTCGTGGGCCGACCCCGCCAAGCTGGACGCCGGGGCGCGGTTCCACGCGCTCAAGGGGAACTACATCGTCGTCCTCACCATTGTCGGCGCCGGGATGCTGGCCACCGCCATCCCCAAGGAGGCCCGCGCGGTCTACTACTCCGCGGGCGGTGCGGATCTGAAAGACCGGATCGCCAAGACCAACATCCTGGCGTACGCGGTCAGACCCCAGAACGCCTGGGGTGCCGGCGGCACGGCCGTGGTCGAGGCTGTGAAGACCCGGCTGGTGCACGCGGCGGTGCGGCACCTGCTGAAGTCGTCTCCCCACTGGTCCGGCCCCATCCCGATCAGCCAGGAGGACATGCTCGTCACGTGGCATACCCTGGCGACCTACTCCATGCGCGGGATGCGGGAGTGGAAGGTGCGCATCTCCTCCACCGAGGCCGCGGGGTACCTGCACTCGGTGCAGGTGATGGGGCACATGCTCGGCATCAGGGACGAGTTCCTCCCCGCCACCTGGGACTCCTCCTACGCCCAGTCGGACCTGGTCCTGCCCAGGAACATGGGGCCGACCCCGGAGGGGGTGGAACTGAACGGCATCCTGCGGGACATGCTCGCGGAGCTGACCAGCCCCGGCGGCATCGACAAGCCTCTCGTCAACGCGTTCGCCAGGTACCTCACCGGTAACCAGGTGGCCGACTGGAACGGCATCCGACGCGAGCCGCTGTGGGACCCGGTGGTCAAGACCGCTTGGCCGCTGCTGGTGCGGTTCCGGGAGGGTCTGATCGGGCTGCCGCTGGTGCCCGCCGCCGCCTGGGTCCTCGACGAAATGGTCAAGAAGTGGACCACGTACTACCTCACCAAGGGGGCGCAAACCAAGATCGTGATTCCGACCGGCAACCGGCCCGGCTGACCATGCGCGCCTTCGGCGTGTGACCTGCACACCTGCTCTCGGCCTTTCCGTCAATCTAGTATCGACGGTAGAATTCTTCTACGTCGAGGTGGAAAGGTGGAAGCCGATGAGTTTGAACATCAAGAACGCCGAGGCCGAAGAACTTGCACGCAAGCTCCAACGGCTGACGGGAGAGAGCCTGACGCAGACGGTCATCATCGCGATGACCGAGAGGCTGGGGCGCCTCGAACAGCGAGAGACGGACAAAGCGGAGCGGTTGCTGGCGATCGGCCGGGACATGGCGCGACGCATGGGTGAGGGCTATGTGTCCCAGGATTTCGACGCGATGTTGTATGACGAGGCGACGGGGCTGCCGAAGTGATTGTCGATTCGAGCGCGATCATCGCGATCATCACCGCCGAGCCCGACGCCGCGGTCTTCGCTGAGGCGATAGCGGAGGCCCGGTCTGCCCGAATGTCGGCCGCCAACTGGTTGGAGGCTTCGATCGTCGCCGACGGGCGGGGGGATCCGGTGGTTCGCCGTGAGTTCGACGAGCTCATCACGCAGGCTGACATCGTCGTGGAATCGGTGACGGTGGAACAGGCTCGTATCGCCCGGGAGGCCTACCGTGATTTCGGGCGGGGCAGCGGTCATCCGGCGAAACTGAACTTCGGCGACTGCTTCGCCTACGCGCTGGCGAAGGATGCCGGGGAACCGCTGTTGTACAAGGGCAAGGACTTCTCACACACAGACCTGCCTTCTGCTCTCTAGGGCCAAGGGTTGGGAGGCACCCTCCTGTCCCGTCTCGCGGCGGTGTCAGGGATGACACCGCCGCTGTTGGGACTACTCCCGGCGTAGTAGTCCTACCGGTCGTTGATGCCGACGTGGTAGCGGCAAATGTCTCCGCACGTAGGACGCCTCTGAACGGCAGCTCGACGACGATTGCGGTCATGAGAACCGTGGTCGTCGAGTCGAGTGCTCGGCCGGGGCGCACCCTCGCCGTGGTGGCCGTCGTGCAGTTCATGGTGTCGCTGGACCTGTCGGTCGTGAACGTCGGACTCCCGCAGATCGCTGCCGGCCTCGGCTTCAGTGAAGTGGGCCTGACCTGGGTGATCCACGCCTACGCGCTCACCTTCGGCGGGCTGCTCCTGCTGGGTGGCAAGGCCGCCGACCGGTACGGCCGCAAGCGGGTCCTGCTGCTCGGACTCAGCCTGTTCGGCCTCGCCTCACTCGTCGGCGGCTTCGCCCTGGAACCCGGGCATCTGGTCGCCGCCCGAGCCGTACAGGGCATCGGGGCCGCCGCACTGGCTCCGGCCGCGCTGGCGTTGCTGGCCACGACGTTCCCCGCGGGAAAGGCCCGCGTCCGCGCCTTCGGCATTTGGAGCGCGACGAACGCCGCCGGGGGCGCCCTCGGCGTCCTGATCGGCGGCCTGCTCGCCGAGTACGCCAGCTGGCGCTGGGTGATGTTCGTGAACGTGCCCATGGCCGCCGGCGCGCTGGCCCTGGCTTGGCGGGGTGTCGCGGCCGGCCCGCCTCCGGCTCGCGGCGGCCGTCCGGATGTCCTCGGCGCCTTCCTGGCCACGGCGGGCGTGACCCTGCTGGTGTTCGGCGTCGTGCGCACCGACCAGTATCCGTGGACCTCGCCGGTCACCCTGACGACCCTGGCGGTCGCCGCCGCGCTGCTGGTCGCGTTCGTCCACGTCGAGCGGACCACCGCCCGCGAACCGCTGATCCGGCTCGGCCTGTTCGCCAACCGCTCGGTCGCCGGCGCGAACGCCTACAGCCTGCTGGTCGGTGCGGTCATGGCGTCGGCCTTCTACTTCGTGTCCCTCTACCTGCAACGAGTGCTCGGAACGGGGCCGGCGCTGACCGGGCTCATGTTCCTGCCGCTCGCCCTCGGCGTGGTCGCCGGCTCCGTGCTCGCCGTCAAACTCGGCTACCGTCTCGCGCCGCGGACGCTGCTGGTCTTCGGCGGACTGCTGACCGCGACCGGGTTCGTCTGGTTCGGCCTGATCAGCCCGGACGGCGCTTTCACCACCGACGTCCTTGGGCCCTCGATCGTCGCCGGCATCGGCTTCGGGCTCTGCCTCGGACCGCTCGTCTCCATCGCCACCGCCGGCGTCGCGCCGCACGAGACCGGCACCGCATCGGGCCTGCTCAACAGCTCACGCCAGATCGGCGCCTCACTCGGGCTGGCCGCCCTCGGCACCGCGGCCCACCACCGCACCGGCCAGACCGTCACCCCCGAGACCCTCAACGACGGGTACGCGCTCGGCCTGACCCTCAGCGCCGCGCTTCTGGCCGTCGCCGTCCTCGTCGTTCTCACGGTCCTGCGCCGGACCAGCCCGTCATCACGGGCTGAGCAGACTGAGGACCGCGATGCGCTCCCAACCGGTGGCCGTGGTGGTAGGTGGGCTGATCGATCTCCCTAACCTCCGCGCTGCACGGGCCCTCATCTCATCTTGACATTGACAAGATGACGAGTCTCCTCCAATCTTGCCGATGACAAGATTGGAGGAGGGCCCCCGCTCACCGCCCTGATCGGGGGCTTCGTCGCCCTGCGGTTGAACAGCCTGGGCCAGCCCCCTCTCGGCTCGGCCGCGGGCCTGGTCGCGACGAGATTGACGACGACAGGAGAGTGATGACCACCACCGACCTCGCCGAAGCGAGGGAGCAGTTCACACCGCCCCAGGAGGCCGATTCCGCGGCGGGACAGAGCATGGCGGGGCTGCTGCGCCCCTACATCTGGAGTTTCGCCGCTGTTGTGATCCTGCAGGTGATCGGCGCTGTCGCGGGTCTGGCGCCGCTGCTGGCGGTCGTCGAACTGGGTCGTACGCTGCTGTCGCCCGGCCCGATCGATCACGGTCATGTCTGGGCCGTCGTGATCGCGGGTACGGCCGGCTTGTTCGTCCGGCTGCTGTTCACCGCCGCATCGTCCGGAATCGGGCATCTTGTTGACGACCAGGTGCAGCTGACGTTCCGCCGGCAACTGGCCACGCGGCTGGGGCGCGTACCGATCGGCTGGTTCTCCCGGCGCCGGACCGGCGAGCTGGCCAAGGTGGTGGGGGAGGACGTGGGTGCCGTGCACCCGTTCATCGCCCACACCCCCGGCGAGCTCGTCTCCGCGTTCGTGGTGCCGCTGGTGTCGCTGATCTACCTGTTCACCGTCGACTGGCGGCTCACGCTGATCACGCTGATCCCGGTGGTGCTGGCAGTGGCGCTGGTCCCCCTGATGATGACCCCGACCCGGCTGCGCGAGCAGAAGGAGTTCGATGCGGCCATGGGCCGGATTTCGAGCTCGGTCGTCGAGTTCGTCCAGGGCATCTCGGTGGTCAAGGCGTTCGGCGGATCCGGGCGCGCCCACCGTAGATTCCTGACGGCCGTGGACGATTTCGTTGGGATCTTTTCCCGGTTGGTGCACGGTATCGCCGGGATCGGTGCGGGGATGCAGGTGGCGTTGTCGCCGCCGTTCGTGCTGCTGGTCGTGCTGATCGGCGGGGCAGCGCTGATCACGTCCGGTGGCCTGGCCCCGGCCGACCTGCTGCCCATCCTGCTGCTCGGGCTGGGCCTGACCGCTCCGGTGGCGGCCCTCGGCCACGGTTTCGACGAGATGCAGGCCGCAGGGCGCGCGGTCGGCCGGATCAGGGACGTGCTCGCGGTCCGGTCGCTACCGGAGCCCACTCATCCGGTCGCGCCGCAGGGGCACCGCGTAGAACTGCGTGGCGTTCGATTCGGCTACGAAGACGATCACGAGGTGCTGCACGGGATCGATCTGGTGCTGGAGCCTGGGACGGTCACCGCGGTCGTCGGGCCGTCGGGAAGCGGGAAGTCCACGCTGGTCCAGTTGTTGCCGCGGTTCTTCGACCCGACCCACGGCTCGGTCGTCCTGGGCGGTGTCGACCTGCGCGAGCTCGGCAGCCGGGAGCTCTACCGGATGGTCTCCTTCGTCTTCCAGGACGTTCGCCTGCTGCGTGCGTCCGTCGCGGACAACATCGCGCTGGCGGTACGGCATGCCGACCTCGACGACGTGGTCCGCGCCGCCCGACTGGCCAACATTCATGATCGAATTCTTGAGCTGCCGCGCGGCTACGAAACGGTGATCGGTGAAGAGGCCGGACTGTCGGGCGGTGAGGCTCAGCGGATCTCGCTCGCCCGCGCACTGCTCGCCGACACGCCCGTTCTGGTGCTCGACGAGGCGACCTCCTTCGCCGACCCGCAGACCGAACAGGCGGTCCGCAGGGCACTGGCGACGCTGGAGGGCGATCGGACGATCCTGGTCATCGCCCATCGCCTGGAGACGGTCGCCGACGCCGACACCGTCGTGGTGCTGGAGAACGGGTCGATCGTCGAGCGTGGCAGGCCGGCCGAGCTGCTGGCACGGGACGGAAAGTTCGCCGCGTTCTGGCAATCCCACGGTGGCGCGCTGAAAGGAGAGGAGCCCCGATGATCCGCATGCTGCTCCGTGTGCTGGGACACGAGTACGCCCAGCCGGTGCGTCGCACCGTGGCCCTGATGACGACGACCGCGATAGCCGAGGGTTTGTCCTACGCACTGCTGGTTCCCGTGCTGCGGGCACTGTTCGGGAGCACGCCCGGGGACGCCTGGCCCTGGCTGATCGCGTTCGGGGCCGCGGTCGCGGCCTACGCCGTGCTGCGCTATGTCAGCGACCTGTCCGGTTTCCGCGTCGGGACCACGCTGTTGCGGGGTATGTATCACCGGCTCGGTGGCCATCTGGCCCGACTGCCCATCGGCTGGTACAGCGCAGGCCGCGTCGGGGAGGTGTCTGTGATGGCCAGCCGCGGTGTTCTGCAGGCGATGAGCGTGATCGCGCATCTGCTGGCACCGTTCGTCTCCGCCTGCGTGACTCCCTTGACGATCGTGGTCGTGATGCTCGTCTTCGATTGGCGCATGGGGCTGGCCGCGTTGGTCGCCGCCCCGGTCGTGGCGGCGATCCAGACCCGGACGGGGCGCTCGATGGCCGCCGCCGACGCGGAGCGCGCCGAACGCGACCATGAGGCCACCGGGCGAGTCATCGAATATCTCCAGGCCCAGCCGGTGCTGCGGGCCGGCGGCCGGACCGTCGAACGCTTCCGGTTGCTCGACGACTCGCTGCAGGACGTCCAGCGCGCGTCCCGCCGTACCCTGCTGTCGGCGCTGTCCGGCGCGGTGGGCTTGACGCTCGTGGTGCAGGCGATGTTCACCGGGTTGCTGGTCCTGGGCGCCTACCTCTCGCTCGGCGGGAACATCGGCGCGGCAGAGGTGCTGGCGATCCTGGTGCTGGCCGCCCGCTGTGCCGATCCGCTGCTGTCGCTGTCGGACATCGCCGGCAAGGTGCGCGGCGCGCGTTCCGAGCTGGCGAGGCTCGACACGGTGTTGCGCACCGAGCCGCTGCCGGAGCCCCGCGAACCGATCCAGCCGGTGGGCCATGACCTGGAGTTCGACTCCGTCACCTTCCGGCACGGCGACCGTACGGTGATCGACGAAGTTTCGTTGTCCGTGCCCGAGGGACAGCGGCTCGCCGTCGTCGGGCCGTCGGGCGCGGGCAAGAGCACCCTGCTGCAACTGCTCGCGCGGTTCTACGACGTGGACGCGGGCGCGGTGCGCGTGGGAGGCGTGGACGTGCGCGCGATCAGCTCTGAGGTGTTGATGGAGCAGATCGCCATCGTCTTCCAGGACGTCTACCTCTTCGACGGCACGATCGAGGAGAACGTGCGGCTCGGCCGTCCCGACGCGAGCGTTGCCGAGGTGCGGGCGGCAGCGACCGCGGCCCGGCTGGACGAGGTGATCGAACGACTGCCCGGTGGATGGGCGACGAACGTCGGCGAGGGCGGCGCACTGCTGTCGGGTGGTGAGCGCCAGCGGGTCTCGATCGCGCGAGCCCTGCTGAAGAACGCGCCCATCGTGCTGCTGGACGAGGTGACCTCCGCCCTGGACCCGGTGAACGAGGCGGCCGTCCACGAGGGCATCGAACGCCTGATGGCGGGCCGGACGGTGGTGATGGTCGCGCATCGGCTGCGGACCGTCCAACGCGCCGATCGCATCGTCTTCCTGGACGGGGGCGGGATCGTGGAGGAAGGCAGCCACGACGACCTGCTGCGCTTTGGCGGCCGTTACGCCGATTTCTGGAACGCTTCCCTGACACCGGCAGCAGCCCAGCCTTGACTGAGATCGTCATCTGGTATGACGGAATCCCCGGAACCGGTCCCTGGCTTGTCCTGTCGTGTTTAGGAGATTCTTAAGTATCGGCGACGAAGGGGTCGCGGTGGACGAGTAGGAGATCTTCTTTACCGATGAGGTGGGGGAGTTCCTGGAGGAGTTGTACGACACTGATCGGCAGACGCACAAGCTCGTGAACCAGGCGATTCTGGTACTGGAGCGCAACGGTCCCGCCGAGGGTCGGCCGCTGGTGGACACGATCGCCGGGTCGAAAATCCCGAATCTGAAGGAGTTGCGTCCCGGGTCGGTCGGGCGCAGTGAGATCCGGATTCTGTTCGTGTTCGATCCGTGGCGCGCGGCGATCCTATTGGTTGCCGGTGACAAGGTCGGCAACTGGGAACGGTGGTATCGCGAGGCGATACCACGAGCCGAGCGATTGTATGACTTCTACCTGGTAGAGCGGTACAAGGAGACGGACGGATGAGCGGTTACCGCAGGTGGCGCGAGAGCGGGCATCTGGAGCGTGCGGTGGAGACCGCAGGCGGTGCCGAGCAGTTCGAGAGCGAGGTTCGTCAGCTGCGTGAGGAGGCACAAGGCTGGCGGCTGGCCGAAATGCGACAGCGTAGAGGTCTCACCCAGGCGCAAGTCGCCGACCGCATGGGCGTGTCCGTTGTTCGCGTCTCCCAGATCGAGAAGGGCGACGTGTCCACCCGCGAGGTCCTGGACCGCTACGTCGCCGCGCTCGGTGGCACGCTGAAACTCGTCGCCGACTTTGGAGATGAGCAACTCAAAGTCAGCTGACCCCCGAACCCGCTCGGCGCGGACGACCCGGTCTCCATGTGACAGGCCATTCGTCTCGGGCGGATCCGGGGGCGCGGGCGGGCTCAGGACGTTGGCATGCCGGCCGCCGCCGGTCGGGGCGTTGACGTTTCGCGGACGCCGACGATGAGCAGGTAGCCGAGCAGCCACACCTCCGCCACGGTCGCCGGCGCCAGGGCGAAGGGGGCCAGCCTGCTCGCGAGGTCCGGCGCGAGGAACTGCGCGAACAGGTCCACCAGGTACCCGGCGCAGCCCGCGATCAGCGCGATGCCGAGAGGCTTGGGGAACAGGCCGGATCGGAGGACCAGGAGGCCGGCCGGGAGCATCCAGAGGCCGAAGAACATCTGCGCCAGCAGATAGCCGTAGCGGTGCATGTCGAGCAGCAGGAGCACCATGGCGCGGGAGCCGTCGGCGCCTCCGAACGCGGTCGCGTAGGCCGGTTCGGTCGCGACCAGGAGGGCCGCGAAGTGGTTGACCAGGTTGAGGCAGATCATCGACATCGCGACGGCGATGAAGACCAGCATGGCGCGGGCGAGGGGCCTGCTGACCTGCTTGAGGATCTGGTAGAGGAGCAGGCCCATGACCAGGAAGCAGGTGGCTTGCACGAGGTCGGCGACGAAGCCCATCCGGAACAGCGTCGCCTGGGCCACCACGTTCTCGGTGGTCCTGGCGGCGTCGCCGGGGACGTGGACGCGGGCCCTGACGTACAGCTGAGCCCAGCCGCCGAGGATCCCTACGACGAGGTATAAGACACCGGCCGTTCGCGCGAGGGATTTCATGGGTGGAGCCTCCTTAGGGCTCGTCGGGGTACTGGAAGACGTCGTCGAGAGGGACGCCGAAGACGCGGGCGATCTGGAAGGCCACCTCGAGCGAGGGCGAGTAGCGGCCCTGCTCGATGGCGATGATGGTCTGGCGGGTGACGCCGATGCGGTCGGCGAGGTCGGCCTGGGTCATCTCGCCGTGCGCGAACCGGAGCGCGCGGATGGAGTTGGTCACTCTGGTGGGCTTGACCACGGCTACATGCCCCGTCGGTAGGCGATGAGCTTGACGGCCGGCCCGACCAGCCCGGCCAGTACGTAGACCGCGTACATGCCGTTGGCGATCCAGAAGTGGTCGGCGTCGGCCAGGGCGAGGACGAACGGCAGGAGCATGCCGATCGAGAGGATCGTTCCGCCGACGTACTCGCCGAGGCGGTTGATCTCCTTGTCGCGTACGTCGGAGCGGTGGGACTCGCTGGGTTTGGCGATCTCCATCAGGACGCGTCCCACGACGGAGGCGCCGATGGCGATGCCGATCGTCCACAGCAGGGGGGACACGTAGGGCACCTCGGTCAGCCCGCCGTCGCCGGTGCGGCTGAGGATGACGGCGATGTAGGCCGTGAACGTCACCACGTTCACGGCGAGGTAGACCCAGATGCCCTTTTCTTCGTACGACACACGAGCAAGGTATGACGTTTTTGACATGATGTCAAAGATTTTTAACACGCATTGCCTTCGCGGAAGCAATTGGATAGCATGACTATCCAATACATGGAGGTAGTCGTGATCGTCCTGATCGCTCTCGTCGTGAGCACCCTCGTCTTCCGGCTCCTGGGCGCGCTGGGCGTCCGCCGTTTCGACACCTGGGCGGTGGCCGCCGCGCACGGCATGGCCGTCATGCTCGTGCTGACCGCCAGCGCCCACTTCGTCCCTGACAGCGTCACCGTCATGCCCAGTCACGGCGACATGGTGGCGATCGTGCCGCCGTTCGTGCCGTTTCCCAGCCTGATGGTGTACCTGACCGGCGTGTTCGAGCTGCTCGGCGCGCTCGGCCTGGTGATCCGCTCGACCAGGTGGGCGGCGGGGCTCGCGCTCGCGCTGCTGTTCGTGGGGCTGCTGCCCGCCAACATCTACGCCGTCGTCGCCGACGTCCCCTTGGGCGACCAGGCCGCGACCCCGCTATGGCAGCGCATTCCCGAGCAGGTCCTCTACATCGCCGTCGTGCTCCGGGCCGCGGCCACCGCGCCCCGCCCGCAGTGGGCGCAGCGGCCCCTCCTGCGCAGGGCGTAGGCGAGGGCGGCGGCGCCGAGGGCCAGGCCCCAGATCGGCCAGAAGCACTCGGGCAGCCACGCGCCCCACTCCGCCAGCTCGAAGGCCCCGGCCAGCGCTCGCCTGATGTAGGTCAGGCCGGCCACGGTGACGATAGTCGCCACCAGCGTGGCGGGGACGATGGCGAGTAGGGGCGGTACGCGACGGCCGCGCAGGCCGGGGATCCAGCGGGGGAAGATCTCGCCCCAGCGTTGCACCAGCCCGAGGGTGAGCACGCCGCCCAGCGCGCCGAACGTCGCCAGGTAGGCGCCGGCCAGCCAGATGCCGGGCGCGTCCTTCTCGCCCTGCTCAAGGAAGCCCTCGCTCACCCCGAGCGGGATGCCGAGCGCCCACGCCCACCGGGTCGCGCAGTAGAACAACGGGGTGGCGACCGCGATGGCGACCGCCGTACGGCCCCAGCGGGCGGCCGCGGCGGGAGTGGTCCAGCCCGCGCCGTCGTCCGTACGCCCGCAGGACAGGCACGCGTCGCGGCGGCGGCGCTGGGCGGTCACGGCCGCCGCCGCGATCAGGGCGCCGCCGAGCACGCACAGCAGCTGGTTGAGCACCGGCCACTGCCAGACGTCGCCGAGGCCGACCTGGCCCCAAGGGCCGTCGAGGAAGGCGGCCACTGCCAGCAGCGGCGTGTAGGCGACGCCCATCATGAGGCGGGAGTCGGGGATCACCAGCACGAGGAACCCCGCCAGCGGCCACGCCACCAGCAGCGGAACCCTGCCGCGGCCACGTACCAGCGCCGCCGAGGTGGCCGCGCAGAGCAGGGCGAAGGCGGCGATCCACCAGCCGCCGGGGTTGGGGGACAGGCCCGCCAGGAGGGAGATCTGGCCGTCGAGGTCGGGGTCGCTCGCGCCCCAGGGGAAGCCGGGCGCGCCCAGCGCCCATGACACACCGAGCGCCGCGTAGCCGACCGACCAGGCGGCCGCCGCGTAACCCGCCTTCGAGATGATCGTTGTCATGCCTCAAGCCTCGGGTCGGGCCCCGGGTGGAGACCATGTGCCGTTCGGCAGGTTGTGAACGCTTCGTGGGGGTTGGCGGGTGCCGTTCGGCATGTCCGTATCGTGGCTGCCGTGAATTTCTCGGTGCTGCCCCTGGCGGCGACGGTGGTGCCCCTGGCGGCGACGGTGGTGCCCCTGGCGGCGACGGTGGTGCCCTTGGTGGCGACGGTGGTGCCGCTGGTGGCGGCGGTGGTGGCGCTGGCGTGGGTGGTCGTCGGTGGCGCCCGCGGGCGGTCGCGCCTGCCCGTGCTGGCCGGTGCCGCCGCGGGGCTCTCCCTGGCGGTCACCCTCTGGTACATGATCAGCGGTCCGCGCAGGGGCGAGGACCTGATGGGGCTGGCCGAGAGCCTCACGCTGGCCGCCCTGGTCGGGCTCATCGCCCGCTGGTCCCCGGTACGGCAGGCGGTGCCGTCCGGCGTGGTGACGGGGTTGGCCGCCTCGGTGTGGCTGCTGCGCTACCTGGTGCCCGCCTCGCCACTGGAGGCCCTGGGCATGTGCGCGTTCTGGGGCCTCGGCGTGTGCGGCGTCGCAGGCGTGGGCGGCTACCTGCGCTCGCTCGACACCCGCAGGGTGCGCGCGGTCGAGGACGAGCGGGCCAGGCAGCGGCTCCGCCTGGCCAGGGACCTGCACGACTTCGTCGCCCACGACGTCAGCGAGATGGTGGCGCAGGCACAGGCGGGGCAGGTGGTCGGTGTCGCCGAGCCCGCCCAGGCGCTGGCGGCGCTCCAGCGGGTCGAGCAGGCGGGCCTGCGGGCGATGGAGACGCTGGACCGCACCGTGCTGGAGTTGCACGACAGCCCTCGCCTCGACGGGCTGGCCGAGCTGGCGGCCAGGTTCACCGCGGCGGGGTCCGCCCGCGTGGAACTGGCGGTCGAGGAGGTCGAGGCGCCGGAGGAGGTGGCGGGGCTCGGCTACCGGGTCGTCGTCGAGGCGCTGACCAATGTGCGCCGCCACGCCCAAGAGGCGACCAGGGTGGACGTCGCCGTTCGCGCCGAGGGCGGGACGCTCGTGGTGACCGTGACCAACGACGGAGTCGGTGGCGGGGAGCGGGAGGGGCGAGGCGGGGGGGTCGACGGCGGAGTCGGTGGCGGGGAGCGGGGCTCGCGGCGGGGTGGGTTCGGGCTTTCCGGGCTGGCCGAGCAGGTCGAGGCGATGGGCGGGACGCTGCGGGCCGCCGCCGTACCAGGAGGGTGGTCGCTGGTGGCGCGGCTGCCTCTGGCACGATGAACGGCGTGTCCACCCGGATCCTCGTCGCCGACGACCAGGAAGGCATCAGGAGCGCGTTCCGGCTCATCCTCGACGCCCAGCCCGACATGACCGTGGTCGCCGAGGCCGCCGACGGCGTCACGGCTGTCGAGACCGCGCTCGCGATCCGCCCCGACGTGGTGCTCGCCGACATCAGGATGCCCAGGGCCGACGGCATCGAGGTCACGCGGGCGCTGGCAGGGACCGGCATCCAGGTGGTGGTCGTGACGACGTTCGGCGAGGAGGAGTACGTGCGGGCGGCGCTGCGGCACGGCGCCTCGGGGTTCGTGCTCAAGCGCTCGGGGCCCACGCTGCTCGTCGAGGCGGTACGGGCGGCGATGAGCGGGGACGTCCTCATCAGCCCCCAGCTCACGGTCGGTCTGTTGCGCGGTTCGAGCGCTCCCGATGCCCCCTTGACGGACGCCGGCCTCACCGACAGGGAGGACGACGTCGCCCGCCTCGTCGCCCAGGCCAAGACCAACGCCGAGATCGCCGAGGAGCTTTTCCTGTCGGCGGGCACGGTCAAGAACCACATCGCCAGCATCCAGCGCAAGCTGGGCGTGAAGAACCGGGTCGGCATCGCGGCGTGGGCCTGGAGCACCGGCCGGGCGCATAATCCGTGATCCGATAACACACTGGCCGGGCGTATATGCCGTGATTCGATAGCATCGACGGGCTATGGCCGCGATCGTGACTAATAGGGCGGACAGCCTCGCTTCCCCCGCAGCTGACGTGCCCCGCCCGGCCTCGGCAGAGGCGCCGCGGGCCGTGTTCACGCGCGGGGTCGGCTGATGCGGTTCGGGATCCTCGGCCCCGTCGAGGCGCGACGAGCCGACGGCGGCGCGGTCACCGTCGGCGGCGCCCGCCTGCGCGCGCTGCTGGCGCTGCTCGTCCTCGACGCGGGCCGGATCGTGTCGATCGAACGGCTCATCGAGGGCCTTTACGGCGAGCAGCCCGTGACCGGCGAGACCAACGCCCTGCAGTCGCAGATCTCCCGCCTGCGCAGGAGCCTGGACACCGCGATCGAGTTCCACCCGGCCGGATACCGCCTCGCCGTCGACGGTGAGGAGGTCGACGCCCACCGCTTCGAGCACCTGATCCGCCAGGGACGCGCCGCCGAACCGGCCGCCCGGCGGTCCGCGCTGCTGGCCGAGGCACTGCGGTTGTGGCGGGGGCCGGCGCTGGCCGACGTGCGCGAGGCGCCGTTCGCGCCCGCGCAGGCGGCGCGGCTCGAAGAGCTCAGGATCGCCGCGACGGAGGATCGTATCGAGGCGGACCTCGAGCTGGGCAGGCACCGGGAGCTGGTGGCCGAGCTGCAGGAGCTGGTGGCGGCGCACCCCGTCAGGGAGCGGCTGCGCGGGCAGCTCATCAGGGCCATGTACGCCGGGGGTAGGCAGACAGAGGCGCTGGCCGTCTTCGAGGACGCCCGCCGGACGCTGGCCGACGAGCTGGGCGTCGACCCCTCGCCGGAGCTGCGGGAGATCCACCTGGCCGCGCTGCGGGGCGAGCTCCACACGCCCGCTGCCGGCCTGGGCCCGCACCCTGAGCAGGCCGCTGCCGTCCCGGGGCGCCACCACGGCCAGGCCGCTGCCGCGCCCGAGCGTGCGGCGGCCGTGCTGCCCGCGCAGCTCACCAGCTTCGTCGGCAGGGAGTCCGACGTGGCAGAGGTGGGCGGCCTGCTGGAGCGGGCCAGGCTGGTGACGCTCACCGGGCCCGGCGGGGCGGGCAAGACCAGGCTCGCCATCGAGTCAGCGGCCACGGTTCGCGGCGAGGTGGGCTTCGTCGAGCTGGGCGCGCTGGCCGAGGACGGCGACGTGGCGCAGGCCGTACTCACCAGACTGGGCCTGCGCGTCGGGCAGGACGTGCCCGACCCCGCCGACCGCCTGGTCACCGCGCTGGCGGGGCAGCCGATGCTGCTCGTCCTCGACAACTGCGAGCACGTGATCGAGGCCGCGGCCGGGCTGGCCCACCGCCTGCTGAGCGCCTGCCCCGACCTGCGCGTCCTGGCCACCAGCAGGGAGGCGCTCGGCATCACCGGCGAACGCATCCGGCCGGTGCCGCCGCTGCCGGGCTCGCTCGCCGTCCACCTGTTCGAGGACAGGGCGGCCGCCGTGCGTCCGGGATTCACGGTGGACGAGGGCAACCTCGCCGACGTCCAGCGGATCTGCGCGGCGCTCGACGGGCTGCCGCTGGCGATCGAGCTGGCCGCCGCCCGCCTGCGCTCGCTGTCGGTCGCCGAGGTCGCCGCCAGACTCGACGACGGGCTCGGGCTGCTGTCGCGCGGCAGCCGTACGGCACAGCCACGGCACCGCACGCTGCGGGCGGTCGTCGAGTGGAGCTGGGGCCTGCTGGACGAGCAGGAGCAGGAGGTCGCCAGGCGGCTGACGGTGTTCGCCGACGGCGCCAGGCTGGAGGCGGCCGAGCGGGTCTGCGGCACCCGGGACACGGTCGAGCTGCTCACGGGGCTGGCCGACAAGTCGCTGGTCGAGGTGGTCGGCGACCGCTACAGGATGCTGCAGACCATCAGGGCGTTCTGCGCCGAGCGGCTGGACGAGGCGGGAGAGGTGGACACCTACCGCAGGGCCCACGCCGAGTACTTCCTCGGCCTGCTGCGCGAGGCGGCCCCGCACCTGCTGCGCGCCGAGCAGCTGGAGTGGGCGGCCAGGCTCGACCCTGAGCACGACAACCTGGTGGCCGCGCTGGGCTGGGCCACCGAGCATGACCCGGCGATGGCGTTGCGGATCTTCGCCGACCTCTCGACGTACTGGTGGCTGCGCGGACGGCGGGGCGTCGGCGTGCGGCCCGCCCGCGCGCTGCTGGCCGCCCTCGGCTCGGCCAGTCCGCCCGAGGGGCTCGAGGCCGAGTACGTGATCTGCGTGACCAGCGCCGTCTCCGGCGGTGCGCATCTGGAGAAGGCGCAGCAGCTGATGCGCGCCATGGACCTGATCACCGACCGTCCCCAGCTGACGTTCTTCTGGGGCAGCTTCGTCGGACCCTCCATCGAGGACGGGTTCCTCCAGGTGATGATGGAACGCGTCCAGGCCAGCGACGACGCGTGGGTCAACGGCCTCAGGCACGTCGGCAGGGGGTTCCTCTGCTACCTGATGGAGAGCGACGTGGAGGGCACCGAGCGGGAGTTCTCGCTCGCGCTCGACTACTTCCGCTCCCTCGGCGAACGGCTCGGCATGGCGATGGCGCTGTCAGAGCTGGTCAGGGTGGCCGCCTGGCGCGGCGAGCGGGAGCGGTTCACCGAGCTGATCGAGGAGGCGCTGCGGCTGGTCGGCGAGCTCGGCGCGCAGGAGGACATCGCCGACCTGCTCTGCCAGCGCGGCGAGGGCGAACTGCTGCTCGGCGACCTCGACCAGGCGGAGGCCGACTACCGGCGCGCGGCGGAGCTGGCCCGCAGGGTCGGCGCGCTGGAGGGCACCACCAGGGCCAGCTGCGGCCTGGCCGAGGTGGCCAGGCTGCGCGGCGACCTGGAGCAGTCCCGACGCCGCTACGAGGAGGTGCGGGCCAGGGAGCAGCTGAGCGGATCCTTCGGTGAGTCGCTGGTTGACGTGTACATCGGCGTGGCGCTCGGCCGCATCGCGGCGGCCTCGGGCGATGTCGAGCTCGCCGCGGCCCTGCACGAGGAGGCGTTCGTCGCGGCGTTGCGGGTGCAGAGCATGCCGGTGCTGGCGCACGCGGTGGAGGGGCTCGCGGGCGTCGCGGGCCTGCGCGGCGACCACGGCAGGGCGGCCACCCTGCTCGGCGTCGGCTCGGGGCTGCGCGGCATGTCACCGGCGGGCGACCGCGACGTGGCGCTGGTACGCGACCGGGCGCGGGCGGCGCTGGGCGAGCAGGCGTTCGCCGAGGCGTACGCCGGGGGCGCGGCACTGTCGCGTGAAGACGTGGCGGGGCTGCTGTGACACCTCAGGTGATCGGCGGATACACGCTGCTGCGGGTGCTCGGCCGCGGCGGGATGGGCGAGGTGCACCTGGCCGCCACGCCCACGGGAGGGCTGGCCGCGGTCAAGGTCATCCACCCTGCTCTGGCGCGCGACCCCGCCTTCAGGCGGCGCTTCTCCCGGGAGGTGTCGGCAGCCAGGACGGTCGCCAGGTTCTGCACCGCGCCCGTGCTCGACGCGGGGCTGGACGGGGAGGTGGCCTACCTGGTCACCGAGTACGTCAAGGGACCCGACCTGTCGCATGCCGTACGGGAGCAGGGGCCGTTGACCGGCGGGAACCTGGAGGCGCTCGCGGTCGGGATCGCGACCGCGCTGTCGGCCATCCACGGCGCGGGAGTGATCCACCGCGATCTCAAGCCGTCGAACGTGCTGCTGTCGCCGCTCGGGCCGCGCGTGATCGACTTCGGCATCGCGCAGCTCGTGGGCGCGGACAGCCTGGTCAGTCAGGCGATCATGGGGACGCCCGCGTTCATGGCGCCCGAGCAGGTGCGGGGCGAGCAGGCCGGGCCGTCGGCGGACGTGTTCGCGTGGGGCGGGGTGATCGCGTTCGCGGGGACGGGGCGGTTGCCGTTCGGTGGTGGGGCGCCTGCCGAGGTGCTGTACCGGATCGTGAACGAGGGGCCCCACCTGCAGGGGCTCGACGAGCGGGCGCGCGGGGTCGTCGAGTGGGCGATGGCCAAGGATCCCGCCAAGCGGCCGACGGCCCAGCAGTTGCTCGCCGAACTCGTGGGCGGCCAGCCGACCCCCGCGGCGGCCACCATGGTCGTCGAACGCACCTGGACCGGCCCCGTCACCACCCCACCGGCCCCCGCCGCCGTGCCGGGTCCCGTCGGCGGCGCGCAGGGTGCCGTCGTTGCCGCGCCGGGCGCAGAGCCGCCGCACCGGGCCTCGGAGACCCTTCACCGAGGTCCCGAGCCTCCGAACCGAGTGTCCGAGCCGCCGAACCGAGTGTCCGAGCCGCCGAACCGCGCGCCCGAGCTTCCGAACCGCCCGCCGGAGCCGCCGAACCGCGCGCCGGAGATCTTCGAGGGTGCCGGGTCCACGAGGGTGGGGCCACCTTCTGCTCGTGGGCCTGTGGCGGTCAAGCGGCGGCGGTGGCTGTGGGCGGCGGGCGCGGCGGTTCTCGTGGTCGCGGTCGCGGTGGCGGGCCTGGTGGTGTTCAGGCCAGGGGCGCCCGCCTGGCCGTACCATGCCGACTTCGCCAGCTGGGAGACGGGCAGCACCGACGGCGGCACCGTCGAGCGGTCGGGCGATCACTACGTGCTCACCGCCAATCCCGGCTGGCGGCTGTGGCGTTCGGCGCCGTTGCCCACCGAGCCCGACACGGGCGCGGTGATCAGCGCGAAGGCGCGGCGGGTCACCGGCACCGGCGAGTTCGGCGTGTGGTGCAGGGGGGTCGACGCCGCCCGGCGCTACGAGTTCGCCGTGACCAGCGCGGGCCAGGCCACGATCACCAAACGCCAGGCCGGTAAGGGCGCGCTGCTCGACTCAGGACCGGCGCCCGAGAAGTCCGGCGATCGCCGCATCGTCGTCGAATGCAGGAGCGAAGGGCCGAAGACGGTCCTGCGGATGTGGCTCGACGAGGAGCTCGTCGGCGAGGCCACCGACACGAGCGACCCGCTCGGCCCCGGACCGAGCGGGGTCTTCGCCGCTCCAGACGGGGACCGGCGGGTGAGCGTCAGGTTCGGCTCGTTCGACGTGCGGGCCGCACAGGGATGAGCGCGCGCTTCCGCCTGCTCGGGCCGCTGGCCGTGCGCGACGGGGAGCGCGAGGTGACCCCCGGCCCGGCCAAGCACCGGGTGCTGCTGGCCGCGCTGCTGCTGCACGCGGGGCACCCGGTCACCGTCGACCGGCTGGTGGCCGCCGTGTGGGGGGACGAGCCGCCCGCCTCGGCCGAGGCGGTGCTCAGGGTGTACGTGAGCGCGCTGCGCAAGCTCGTCGACGGCATCAGGACGGTGCCCGGCGGCTACCTGCTGGCGGTCGATCCGGACGAGGTCGACGCGTTGCGCTTCGAGCGCATGGTGGCGTCCGCGCGCAGGGCCAGGGACGCGGGCGGTGCGCGGGAGGCGGCCGAGCTGCTGCGGGAGGCGCTGGGGCTGTGGCGGGGCCCGGCGCTCGACGGGATCGACGGCGAGCTGCGGCGGGCGCGTGCCGTACCGCTGGAGGAGCTGCGGCTGGCGGCGCTGGAGGAGCGGGTCGCGCTCGACCTGGAGCTCGGCAGGGGCGGCGAGGTGATCGGCGAGCTGCGCGCGCTGGTGGCCGCCCACCCGCTCAGGGAGCGGGCGTGGGCGCAGCTGATGCTCGCGCTCCACCAGGCGGGCCGCAGGTCGGAGGCGCTGGAGGCATACCAGTCGGCGCGCGGCGTGCTCGTGGACGAGCTCGGCCTCGAACCAGGCCCCGAGCTGCGCGAGGCGCACGACAGGGTGCTCGCGGCGGACGACATGGTGGGCGTGCCCAACGAGACGCCGCCGGACATCGCCGACTTCACCGGCAGGGAGGCGGTGCTCGGCTGGATCAGGGCGGCGGTCCCCGTGCCGGGGGCCGCGCCCGTCCACCTCGTCCTGTACGGCCCGGCGGGCTCGGGCAAGACCGCGCTCGCCGTCCACGCGGCGGGCGGGCTCGACCTGCCCGACGGCACGCTGTACGCCTCCCTGCGAGACAGGACACCCGGCGCCGTCCTGGAGGACCTGGTGCGCTCGCTCGGCTGCCCCGACGGCGCGGTCCCTGCGACGCTCGACGAGCGGGTGCGCCTCTACCGCAGCCTGGTGGCCGGCCGGCGGGTGCTCGTCGTGCTCGACGACGCCACCAGCGAGGCGCAGGTCAGGGCGCTGCTGCCGACCGGAGCGGGCTGCATGACGCTGGTGACGAGCAGGTCGCCGCTGTTCGGCCTGGAGGCGGCCCGCGCATACCCGATCGACGTGCTGGAACCGGGCGAGGCGGTGGCGATGCTGGCCGGGATCGTCGGCGCCGACCGGATCGCCGCCGAGCCCGAGCAGGCCAGGCGCATCGCGCGGCTGTGCGGAGGGCTGCCGCTGGCGCTGCGGATCGCGGGGTCGAGGCTGGCGCGGCGCGGGGGTTGGACGCTGGAGTACCTCGCGGACCTGCTGGGCGACGAACGCGGCAGGCTGGACGAGCTGAGCGCGGGCGACCTCGCCGTCCGGTCGAGCCTGGCGCTCGGCTACCGGGCGCTGGCCGACGATGAGCGCGTCCTGCTGCGCCGCCTCGGCGCCCTCACCGCACCCGACGTCGCCCCGTGGATCGCCGCCGCCCTCCTGGCTCGCGGCGGTGATGAGCGGGCGGGCCGGCGGGTGCTGGAGGCGCTGACGGAGGCGGGGCTGCTGCAGGAGCGCGGCCTCGACCGGTACGGCTGGCACGACCTGACCCGCCTGTACGCCGCCGAGCGCCTGGCCGAGGAGGAGGGCGCCGCCTCGGCCGTACTGGAGAAGGTCGCGGGGGAGATCCTCGACCGCGCCCGCAGGGCGAGGGAGCTGATGCTGCCCGCGGAGCCCGGCTCGGGCCTGACCCTGGCCAGGACCGCCGAACGGGACCTGGCGACCACCCGGCTGGCCGAGTCGGCGCGCTGGCTGGCCGCCGAGCGCACGTTCATGGTGGCGGCGGTCGCCGACCTGCACAGGGCGCGCATGGACGAGGCGGCGTGGCGCCTGGCGTTCTACCTGACCCCGCTGTTCGAGCTGGGCGCCTACCACGACGACTGGCGGGCCGGCGCGCGGCTCGGCCTGGAATCGGCGCGCAGGGCCGGGCACCGGCACGGTCAGGCGCTGCTGCTGCGCTCGCTCGCCGACCTCGACAGGGCCGAGGGCAGGCTCCAGGAGGCCGCCGACGCGTTGCGCGCTGCGCTGCCGCTGACCGAGCAGGGCGAGGTGGCGCGCACGACGCTGCGGCTCGGCCTGGTCTACCGCGCTCAGGGCCGTCTCGATGAGGCGGAAGGCTGCTTCGCCGAGTGCCTGGCCGCCTTCGGCGCCGATCCGCGCGGCCTGGCCGACGCGCTGCGGGCGCTGGGCGAGCTGCGGGGGAGTGAGGAACTGCTGCGCCGGGCCCTTGACGGCTATCGGGAGCTGGGCGATCCGCGCGGCGAGGCCGCCACCCTCCTCGACCTGGCGGCGCTCGACCTCGGTCGGCGCAGGACGAGGGAGGCCGGGCAGGCGGCCGAGCGGGCGCTGGCGCTGAGCAGACGGCTCGGCGACCGGCTGCCCGAGGCCACGGCTGCGCTGGTGCTGGCGAACGTGGCCACGGCCGAGGGCCGCCCCGACGCGGCGGGTACGGCGGCGCGGCATGCGATGGCGGTGTTCGAGACGCACGGCGACAGGCGCGGCAGGGCCAGGGCGCTGCTGACGATCGCCGCCGCCCATCTCGACCTTGATGAGGTAGATGGGGCAGTTGATGCGATTACAGAGGCTATGGGAGAGTTTGACGCTCTCGGTGACCGCCGTTGGCTCACCGAGGCGGAGGAGCTCGCGATGGAGTCGCGTCGCCGCCGTGGCCTGCGATAACAGCCGGCTATACGGATCCTGAACGTCGTCCTCCTAGTGTCTGGCTCGTCGATCTCCCGACCGCAAGAGGTAAGAGCAGGATGAAGATACGCACGATGGCACGAAGCGCCGCGGTGACGGTCACGCTGGCCGCCGCGCTGAGCGGCTGCGGGATGATGCCCGCCCAGTTCGGCGGTGGCGGCGGTGAGGAGAAGCAGCAGCAGAGCCAGCCCATCGCGGCGGAAAGCAGCGCCGCTCCCCAGCAGGCCGAGAGCGCTCCGCCCGAGCAGCAGACCGAGAGCGCTCCCCCCGAGCAGCAGGCCCAGAGCGCTCCCGCCGAGCAGCAGACGACGATCGCGAGCCGCGAGGTGAAGGCGGGCGGCGCCGACCTGCTGGTGAGCATCACCAGCCTCAAGCGTCAGGGCAAGCTGGCCACGCTGGCATGGACGGTCACCAACCAGGGCGAGAGCAGGTGGGATATGGGGACCGACATGGGCGACACGCCCGCGGGCCTCGGCCTGACCGTGGGTGGGGTCAACCTCGTCGACCCCGTGAACGGCAAGCGCTACAAGGTCGCCAGGACGGGCCAGTACCCCCGCGCGACGTGCCTGTGCTCCGACTACGACGTCTTCACCGAGCCGGGCGAGGTGCTGCCGCTGCACGCGACGTTCGCCGCCCCACCCGCCGACGTCACGAAGATCAACGTCGACCTCAGGGTGCTGGGAGTGTTCACGGATGTTCCTGTTTCCTGAGCTCGCGCTCGTGGTCACACTGCTAGCCGATCCCGTGGCGCCCATCGAGGACGTCATCGCGCCGGTGGAGGACGTGGTCGCCGAGGTCGAGTCGCTCGACGGCACCGAGAACGTCTCGACCGAAGGCAGGCAGGTGACGGTGGCGCTCACCAGCGACGTGCTGTTCGCGCTGGACAAGTGGGTGCTCACCGCCAAGGCCAGGCAGCGGCTGGCCTCGGTCGCGGACAAGATCAAGGCCGAGTCGGCGGACGGGGCGGTCAAGGTCTACGGCCACACCGACGACCAGGGCGCCGACGGCTACAACCAGGCGTTGTCGCTGCGGCGGGCGCGTGCCGTCCAGCAGGCGCTGGAACGGCTGGCGGGCGGCGCGGTGACGTTCGAGGCGGCGGGCTTCGGCGAGACCAGGCCGAGGCTCCCCAATGTCGTCGACGGCAGGCCCAGCGAGGAGAACAGGGCGAAGAACCGCCGCGTCGAGATCGTCTTCTCCGTCAAGCAGTGAGCTCGATGAGCGTCACGGTGAGGGTGTCGGTGGAGCCGTCCGCCCTGACCACCTCGACCTTGGTCTGATCGCCGGGCTTCAGCTCCGCGAGGACCTCCGACAGAGCCGACATGGTCCGGGTGCTGGTGCCGTTCACCGAGACGATGATGTCGCCCTCCCTGATGCCCGCCCTGGCCGCGCCTCCGTCGGGGGAGACCCTGACCACGCCGACCCCGATGCCGGAGCCGTCGCGGCCGACCACCGTGCGGCCGACGATGCCGAGCGCGGCCTTGCGCGTGTTGGTGACCTTGCCGTCCTTCACGATCTGCGCGGCGATGTCGGTGGCGGTGTTGCTGGGGATGGCGAAGCCGATGCCGGGCGCGGACCCTCCGCCCAGCTCGGGGTCGGTGGCCGTCAACGTCGGGATCCCGACCACCTGCCCCGACAGGTCGACCAGCGCGCCGCCGCTGTTGCCCGGGTTGATCGCGGCCGAGGTCTGGATGGCGTTGGCGATCGTCGCGACGGACGAGCCGCCCTCTCGCTGCGGCTCGCTGATCGTACGGCCGAGCGCCGACACGATGCCGTTGGTGACGCTGCCGGAGTAGCCCAGCGGATTGCCCATGGCCAGCACGATCTGGCCGACGCGCAGCTTCGAGGAGTCGGCGAACTTGGCGGGGGTGAGCCCGCTGGCGTCGCTCACCTTGATCACCGCCAGGTCGCCCGCGGGGAAGGAGGCGACCACCCTGGCCTTGCGCGGAGGACCGCCGGTCGCCGGCGTGACCTCCAGCTCCTTCGCCTCGCCCACCACGTGGGCGTTGGTCACGACGTGCCCGGCCGTGTCGTAGACGATGCCCGAGCCGAGGCCGACTTTCGTGGTGATCTGCACGATCGACGGCAGCACGTTCTTGATGACCCGCTCGTAGGCGGTCTCCAGCTCGTGCGCGGACCCCGTCATGGCGGTGGCGGTCGGCGACGGCGAGGGCACGGGCGTGGACCGTGAGATGGAGCCCGTGCAGCCGGAAATGAGCAAAGCTGTGGCTGCGATGCCCGCGACGATCATCCTCATGCGCGGTTATGTTCCCCGCATCAACCGGAAAGATACGCCTGCCTGACATCGCGCCTGCTCAGCTTGCCCGTGGGGGTGCGCGGCAGCCGTGCGCGGTATTCGATCACCCGGGGGTGCTTGAGCCTGGCCAGGCGCGGCTCGCAATGCCGCAGCAGCTCGGCGGTGAGCTCGTCGCCCGGCGGCACGCCCTGGGCGGGCTGGACCAGCGCGACGATCCGGTGCCCCCACTCCTCGTCGGGCACGCCGATCACGGCCACGTCGGCGACCGCGGGATGCTCCAGCAGCGCCGCCTCGACCTCGGCGGGATAGACGTTGACGCCGCCCGAGATGATCAGGTCGGTCCTGCGGTCCAGCAGGAACAGGTAGCCGTCCTCGTCGAGGTAGCCGATGTCGCCGGGCGTGTAGTCGCGTCCGCGCATGGCGGCGGCGGTCTTGCCCGGATCGCCGTGGTACTCGAACCTGTTGATGCCGCCGATGTAGACGAGCCCAGGCTCGCCGGGGGCGGCCTGGCGGCCATCCTCGCCGACGACCGTGAACGCCATCCCCTCCAGCGCCCTGCCGACCGTGCCCGGCCTGGCCAGCCACTCCTGCGAGGAGACCATCGTCGCCACGGCCGCCTCGGTCGAGCCGTAGTACTCCCACAGCACGGGCCCCAGCCAGTCGATCATCGCCCGCTTGGTCGCAGGAGGGCAGGGGGCGGCGCCGTGGTAGAGGTGGGTGAGCGACGACAGGTCGTACTTCTCCCGATCGGGTACGGCGAGCAGCCGGTGGAACATCGTCGGCACCATGAACGCGTTCGTCACCCGGTGGCCCTCGATCAGCTCCATCGTCTGGATGGCGTCGAACCGCTCCGGCGCGACGATCGCGTGGCCGAGGTTGAGGGCCATCATCGCCTGGCCGTACGGGGCGGAGTGGTAGAGCTGCGAACACACCAGGTGGACCCCGCCGAACGGCAGTCCGAAGTGCTTCCAGCTCTTGCGCATGAGGATGGGGTAGAGGTCCTCGGGCGTCAGGTCGAGCAGGCGCCGCCGTACCCCCTTGGGCCTGCCGGTGGTGCCGGAGGTGTAGAGCATCATCGAGCCCGCGCGCCGGTGCGGCGGCGCGTCGGCGGGAAGCCCGGCCACCGGCAGAGGGGTGTCGACGACGACCTTCGCCCCGCTGTCGGCGACGATGTAGCCGATCTCCTCCTCGGTGAAGTGCCAGTTCACCGGCACGTGGTAGGCGCCGAGTTGGTAGGTGGCGAGCATCATGGCCAGCGCCTCGGGGCCGTTGCGCAGCACCGTGACGACGGCGGCGCCAGGCCCGACCCCGCGCTCGATCAGGGCGTGGGAGAGCCGGTTGGCGTGGGCGAGCAACTCCCCGTAGGTGCGGCCGTCCTGCCCCAGGACGGCGGGGCGGTCGGGCTCGGCGGCGGCGATCTCGTAGAAGCCCCTCATGCGGGTGACCATACAGAACGACATTCGGTCCACGGAAGACGGTCGATCACGTAGCCTCGGAACATGGCGCACAATCAGGGACAGGAGCCGTATCAACCCTCCTACGAGGCGCCCACCACTCCTTTCCAGCGAGTGGAGATCCCCCCGGCCGACCAGACCGTCCACGTGCCGATGCCGCCGACGGCGGGCCAGTACCGGACACCATCCGCGCCGCCGCGCAGAGGGTTGTTCGCGCGGCTCGTGACCGGTGTCGGTGACGTGCCGATCAAGGTCGTCTACCTGCTCGCCGCGGTGGTCGCCACCGTGCTCGCGGTTGTGGCGATCTTCGCGCTGTTCTCCGGCGACGAGCCCGACCTCACCGAGCCGCAGCGGGCGCAGGCCTCGGGTCCCGCCGCCCCCGGTGTGCGGGAGGACGTGACCGCGCTGGCACCCGTGCCGGAGAGCCTGGCCTTCCCGACGATGCCCGGCAAGGCCAGCGCGGTGACCGGCACGATCGTCGACAAGCGGACCGGCATCAGCTATCCCAAACTCGGCAAGCCGTGGGCGGCCAAGTCCTTCGCGCCCTTCGCGATCGCCCAGCGGGTGGGCAAGGTGGAGATCCCGCACACGATGGTGGCCTCGGCGCCGCTGCCCGTGACCGCCGACAAGCCCGAGACCAGCGCCGACTACAGGGAGCTCGCCGTCAGGGCGGCCCGCTGGTCGCTGCGCGCCCAGCATCCCGAGGGCGCCTCCGTCACCTGGACGGGCTCGCAGAAGCCGGCCAAGGGCACGGGTTGGATCGTCGGCTTCCGGGTCGACTACACCGTCGACGGCGAACGGCACTCGGCGCAGGCGCTGGCCGCGGTGGTCGCGGCGGGCAAGAAGAAGCCCGCCATGCTGCTGGCCACGATCCCCGACAGCGGCAAGAGCCACTGGCGTGATCTCAACACTCTCGTGAAGGGGCTACGTTCGTCATAGAAGGATCCTCTAGAATATGGTTCTGGGAACCATAGGAGGCGACATGGCGATCGGGTTGAGCGAGGAGCACGAGGCGCTCCGCGAGTCGGTGGCGGGCTGGGCGGAGCGCAACGTGCCCGCCGAGGTCGTGCGGTCCCAGGAGGGCGGGCGTCCGCCGTTCTGGCCGGGCCTGGCCGAGCAGGGGCTGCTCGGGCTGCACCTGCCCGAGGAGTTCGGCGGATCCGGATACGGCCTGCTGGAGGCGGCCGTCGTCACCGAGGCGCTGGCCGAGCGCATGACGCCGGGCCCGTTCGTGCCGACCGTGCTGGCGAGCGCGACCATCGCCGCAGCCGAGTCCGACAAGGCGCGCGCCGAACTGCTCCCGGGGCTCGCCGACGGCTCGCTGACCGGCGCCGTTGCGATGTCGGCCACCCTCGCCAGCGCCGACGGCGACTCCATGGTCGTCTCCGGTACGGCGGCGCACGTGCTCGGCGGCGCGCTGGCCGACGTGCTCGTGCTTCCCGTCGGCGACGTATGGGTGGCGGTGGACGCCGCGCAGGTCTCCGTCGAGCCGGTCGCCTCGCTCGACATCACCAGGGCCGTGGCCACGGTGACGCTGGAGGCGGTGACCGTACCGGCCGACCGGGTGCTGGGCGCGGTGGACGTGCAGAACCTCGCCGCGATCATCCTGGGCGCCGAGGCGACCGGCCTGGCGGCCTGGTGCGTACGGGCGGCGGCCGACTACGCCAAGGTGCGCGTGCAGTTCGGCCGGCCGATCGGGCAGTTCCAGGGCATCAAGCACAAGCTGTCGCGCATGCTCGTCGCGCTGGAGCAGGCCCGCGCCACCGTCTGGGACGCGACCAGGGCCACCGGCGCCGAGCGCGACTACGCCGCGGCCGTCGCGGGTGTGATGGCGCCCGACGCGGCCGTGCAGTGCGCCAAGGACGCCATCCAGACCTTCGGCGGCATCGGCTACACCTTCGAGCACGACGCCCACCTCTACTACCGGCGCGCGCTCACGCTCAGGGCGCTGCTCGGCTCCTCCTCCACCTGGGCCGCCACCGTCGCCTCGCTCGCCCTGTCCGGCGTGGGCCGCTCGATGGAGATCGACCTGCCCGACTCGGCGGCCGCGCTGCGCGCCTCGATCGCCGCCGAGATCGCCGACATCGCCACTCTGGAGGGCGTCGAGCAGCGCAGGGCGCTGGCCGCGGCCGGGTTCGTCATGCCGCACCTGCCCAAGCCGTGGGGCCGCGACGCCGACCCGCTGGAGCAGGTGCTCATCCAGCAGGAGCTCAAGGCGGCCAAGGTCAAGACGCCCAACATGATCATCGGCGCCTGGGTGGTGCCGTCCGTCGTCGCGTACGGCACGCGGGAGCAGCAGGAACGCTTCCTGCCCAAGACGCTGGCCGGCGAGACGATCTGGTGCCAGCTGTTCTCCGAGCCGGGAGCGGGCTCCGACCTGGCCTCGCTCCAGATGAAGGCCACCCAGGTGGAGGGCGGCTGGACCCTCACCGGGCAGAAGATCTGGACCTCCGTCGCGCACGTCGCCGAGTGGGGCATCTGCATCGCGCGCAACTCCTCGGCGGGCTCCAAGCACGAGGGCATCACCTACTTCCTCGTCGACATGAAGTCGCCGGGGGTCACGGTCAGGCCGCTGACCGAGATGACCGGCGAGAACCTGTTCAACGAGGTGTTCCTGGACGAGGTCTTCGTGCCGGACGACCTGGTCGTCGGGCAGGTCGGGGAGGGCTGGAAGGTCGCCCGCAACACGCTGTCCAACGAGCGGGTGTCGCTGTCGTCGGGCTCCGGCGGCACCGGCGCGTCCGTGCCCGACCTGCTGGGGCTGGTCTCCCGGCTCGGCAGGCCGCTGACGGCGGTGGAGGAGCAGGCGGTCGCGGCGGTCGTCTGCGAGGGACACTCGATCAACGCGCTGTCGCTGCGGGTGACGCTGAAGCAGTTGGCGGGCTCCGAGCCCGGCGCCGACGCCTCGGTGCGCAAGCTGCTGTCGACCTCGCACGCGCAGCACGTGTCGGAGACGGCGGTCGAGCTGCTGGGCGAGGCGGCGACGGCGGCGGCGGACATGAAGCTGGGTGACGCGGGCTACTGGAACAGGGCGGTGCTGGCGACCCGGGCGATGACCATCTACGGCGGGACGACGGAGGTGCAGCTCAACATCATCGGCGAGCGCATGCTCGGCCTGCCCAGGGACCCCGAGCCCGGCAAGTAGTCACGATGTGGGGGGACCGGCTCCGTTCGGACGGGGCCGGTCCTTCGGCGTTCCGGCTCCCGGCGCCCGACCCTCGGCCGCGCGGCCCCGGGTCGCCGCCTCGCCGTCCGAAGAACCCACCGCCGAGCCTCCAAGGAGCCGGTAGGCGGGTGGCCGGGGTGGGTCGGCGGGTCGGACCGACGAAAGGTTCTAGAGTAGAACACGTTGCAGTTTTCCCGGCCCCGATCGTATCGTCGGCCCATGCGGACACGAGTCACCGACCTGTTCGGGATCGAGTTACCGATTTTCGCCTTCAGCCACTGCCGGGATGTCGTCGCCGCGGTCAGCCGCGCGGGCGGGATGGGCGTGCTGGGCGCCCTCTACTTCACCCCGGAAGAGCTCGAACTGGAGCTCAAGTGGATCGACGACCACGTCGACGGCCGACCGTACGGCGTCGACGTGGTCATGCCCGCCTCCTACGAGGGCGCCGACTTCCCGCCAGAGGAGCTGGTCTCCCGCCTGCAGGGCATGATCCCCGGCGGGCACCGGAGCTTCGTCGAGAACCTGCTCGCCGAGCACGGCGTGCCCCCGCTGCCGGAGGACGCCGACCCCGGCAGGGTCCTGCTCGGCTGGACGGACGCGACCGCCAGGCCGCAGGTCGAGGTGGCGCTGCGGCACCCGATCGCGCTGCTGGCCAACGCCCTCGGCCCGCCTCCCGCCGACATCGTCGAGCTGGCGCATGCGCACGGGGTCAAGGTGGCCGCGCTGGCCTCCACTCCCCGCCACGCCGTCAAGCAGGCCGAGGTCGGCGTGGACGTGGTCGTCGCGCAGGGCACCGAGGCGGGCGGGCACACCGGTGAGATCTCCACGATGGTGCTCATCCCGCAGGTCGTGGACGCGCTCAAGGGGGCCGGTCCCGACGGCTCCGACGTGCCGGTCCTGGCGGCGGGCGGCATCGGCGGCGGCAGGCAGATGGCGGCCGGAATGGCGCTGGGCGCGGAGGGCGTGTGGACGGGGTCGATCTGGCTGACCGTCGAGGAGGCGGACACGCCCGAGGCGGCCAAGCGGCGGATCCTGTCGGCGACCTCCAGGGACACGGTCCGCTCGCGCAGCTGGACCGGCAAGCCCGCAAGGCTCCTCAGGAACGAGTGGACCGACGCGTGGGAGGCGGAGAATTCGCCGGGCACGCTGCCGATGCCGTTGCAGTTCATGCTGGTGTCGGACGCGCTGCGGCGCATCGGCCGGTCCGACGCGGCCGAGCTGGCGACCTTCCCCGCCGGGCAGATCATCGGCACGATGAACCAGGTGAAGAGCGCGCGCGACGTGGTGTTCGAGATGGTGGAGGGGTACATCGAGGCCATGGAGCGCCTCGGCCACATCACCGAGACGTGACGTCAGGCATAACTCTCGATCTCGATCGAGGCGCGCCCCCTGAGTGCCTCGGCGAGCCGCCGTTCTGTGGTGACCAGCGGTACGCCGAGGGTCTCGGCGAGCGCGACGTAGGAGGCGTCATAAGCTGACGCGTTCTGCCGTAGCTCCCACACGCGGTCGGACATGCTCTCGGTCATGGCATGGCGGGAGAGGCGGAGGCTTCTGAAGGCGAGTCGCGACTCTTCGGCGAGATCCTTCGAGATATCGCCGCGGAAGACCATCTTTCGCAGGACGTTGTGGACTTCGTAGTCGATGAGAAAGGGGGCGCTCATCCACTCTGCACCACGCAGTCGCGCGATCAGGTCGGGGATGTCGGCGGGCTCTGAAGTCAGGGCCTCGACCATTGCTGAGGCATCGATGACGAGCATGGATCAGCGATCCCGATCCTCTTCGAGCAGGCTCGCCGCAGTGCCTCGCCTGGCTCGCTTCTGCCCTCTGGTCTTCTCCCAGTGCGCGTCGAGCACCTCGCCGATCTCGGGCTTCCCCTCGATCTGAGCGATGCGACGCAGCAGATACTGCGAAATCGTCAGCCCCTGGGCGCGAGCCCTCGCGGCGATGGTCGCGTGGAGCTCTTCTGGAACATTTCTGATCTGCAGATTCTCCGCCACACAAGCAATCTATCATGCGTTACGCATGCACGCCTGGCTGAACCTATGGCTGCCTCAGTGGCCCTCGTAGTGGGCGGGGCGCTTGTCCTTGAAGGCTCGCGCCCCCTCCTTCGCGTCCTGTGAGCCGATCACCGGCCAGCCGTACTCGTCGGAGACCTTCAGCGCCTCGGGCTCCGGCAGGCCGAGCGTGTCCCGGTAGGTGCGCAGGATCGCCTGTACGGCCAGCGGCCCCGAGGCCGCGATGTCGTCGGCGATCTCCCGTGCCACCGAAAGAGCCCGGCCGTCGGGGACGACCCTGTTCACCAGCCCCATCGACAGCGCCTCCGCCGCGGTGACCGACCGCCCGGTGAGGAGCAGGTCCATGGCGTGGCAGTAGGGGATCTGGCGGGGCAGCCTGATCGCGCTGCCGCCCATGGGGAACAGCGCCCGCTTGGCCTCGAACAGCCCGAGGGTGGCCGACTCGCCGACCACCCGCAGGTCGGTGCCGACGAGCAGTTCGGTGCCGCCCGCGACCGCGTAGCCCTCGGCGGCGCAGACGATCGGCTTGGTCGGCAGGTCCTCGCGCAGCAGCCCCTTCCAGTGGAAGTTCGGGATGGCCGCGGCCCTGGCCTGGACCTCGGGGTCGGCGGACGGCTGACCCATGGCCTTGAGGTCGGCGCCCGCGCAGAAGGTGCCGTTCGCGCCGGTCAGGATGGCCACGCGGACCTCCCGTTCGGCCGAGACGTAGGCCCAGGCGGAGGCGAGGCCGATGAGCATGTCGGAGGACAGGGCGTTCCTGGCCTCGGGGCGGTCCATGGTGACGATCACGACGTGGCCGTCGCGTTCGACGCGGCAGTGGGGGGTGCTGATCGGCAGGATGTCCACGGCTGACCTCCACGGCGGGGTAGGGGCCGATCCTCTCAGGCGCGGAGGGGTGGATCAAGCGCTTGCTAGGCTGCTTCACCGCGGGTTAGTCTGCCGTCACAAACGAGAACAGGTTCTAGGGAGTTCCCTATGGGCACGCTCGGTTTCTGGAGGCTGGCGCAGGCGGATCCCGAGTGGATCGCCGCGGTCGATCCCGACGGCGCCGAACATCGCGCGGGAGACCTGCTCGCCAGGGCCAACCAGCTCGTCCACGGCCTGCGCGAGCTCGGGCTCCAGCCGGGCGACGGCATCTGCGGCCTGGTGCCGAACGGCGCCGACGGGCTCGTCCTCTACCTCGCCGCGTTACAGGCGGGCTGGTACTACACGCCGATCAACTGGCACCTGGCCGCGCCCGAGATCGCCTACATCGTGGCCGACAGCGAGGCCAAGGCGCTGTTCGTCCACCCGCGCTTCGCCGACGCCGCGCCCCTGGTCGAGGGCGGCTCGTTCGCCTTCGGCGACCTGCCAGGCTTCAGGCCGGTGGAGGAGCTGACCCGAGGCCGCCCCACCACCATGCCCCCTGACCGTACGGCGGGCGCCACCATGCACTACACCTCGGGCACCACCGGCAAGCCCAAGGGCGTCAGGCGCCCGCTGTCCGGCCTGGACCCCGACGACGGCGCCGAGCTGATGACGTTCCTGCTCAGCCTGTTCGGCATCACGCCGGGCCGGCCCAACGCCCACCTGGTCACCTCGCCGAGCTACCACACCGCCGTCACCCAGTTCGGAGGTACGGCGCTGCACATGGGCCACACGCTCGTCTACATGGACACCTGGGACGCCGAGGACCTGCTCCGCCTGTGCGAGCGCCACCGGGTCACCAGCTCCCACCTGGTGCCCACGCACTTCAAGCGCCTGCTCTCGCTGCCGGAGCAGACCCGCGCGGCATACGACCTCTCCTCGCTCCGCTGGATGATCCACGCCGCCGCCCCCTGTCCCGTCCCGGTGAAGTGGGCGATGTTGGAGTGGTGGGGCGACTGCGTCTACGAGTACTACGCGGCCACCGAGGGCGGCGGCACCATCGCCACGCCCGACGGCTGGAAGAAGCACCCCGGCACCGTGGGCACCCCGTGGCCGATCAGCGAACTGCTCATCGTGGACGACGAGGGCGAACCCGTCCCGACCGGCACCCCGGGCACGATCTACATGAAGATGATGGGCGTCGCCTTCGAGTACAAGGGCGACCCGGCCAAGACCGCCGCCGCCCGGTTGAAGGACCACTTCACCGTCGGCGACATCGGCTATCTCGACGAGGACGGCTTCCTCTACCTCTGCGACCGCAAGGCCGATCTGATCATCTCGGGTGGCGCGAACATCTACCCCGCCGAGATCGAGAACGAGATCATGATTCATCCCATGGTCGCGGACGTGGCCGTGTTCGGCATCCCCGACGAGGAGTGGGGCGAGCAGATCAAGGCCGTGGTCGAGCCTGCCCAGGGCGTCACGCCGGGCCCCGAGCTCGCCGCCGAGATCCTCGGGTCGCTGGAGGGACGGCTGGCCAGGATGAAGTGGCCCAGGTCGATCGACTTCATCGAGGAGATGCCCCGCGAGCCGAACGGCAAGCTGCTCAAACGCAAGCTCCGCGCGCCGTACTGGGAGGGTCGCGACCGTGCCATCTGAGCCGCTGACCGCCGACCACGTCCTGGAATTCCCCGGCGGCTACACCAGGACCACAGGACCCGTCATCGGCCGCTTCCTCACCGAGCTGAGGGACGGACGGCTGATGGGGGTCCGCACCGCCGAGGGCAGGACGCTGGTGCCCGCGCTGGAGTACGACCCCGCTACCGGCGAGCCCGTCACCGGCGAGTGGGTCGAGGTCGGCCCCGCCGGTACGGTCACCGGCTCCGCCTGGGTCCACCGGCCGCTGGACAGCCACCCGCTCGACCGCCCGTTCGCCTGGGCCCTGATCAGGCTCGACGGCGCCGACACCGCGCTCGTCCACGCGGTCGACGCGGGCGACTCCAGGGCGCTGCCGCCCGGCACCAGGGTCCGCCCCGTCTGGCGGGCCGCACGCACCGGGCACATCACCGACATCTCCCACTTCGCCCCCGAGGTCACGAAGATCGTCTCGCCGATCAGGACCGCCTACCGGCTGACCGCGAGCCCCTCCCTCACCAGGTTCCTCGAAGGCGTCAGGGACGGGGTGTTCCTCGGCTGCCGCTGCGGCACCTGCGAGAAGGTCTACGTCCCCTACCGCCTGTCGTGCCCCGGATGCGGCAACCCGATCAGCGAGGAGGTGCCGCTGCCCGACACCGGCACCGTCACCACGTTCGCGATCAACAACCTGCCCGACCCGCGCGCCCCCGAGGTGCCGTTCGTGTCCGCCTACATCCTGCTCGACAACGCGGATATACCGATGATCGCCCTGGTCGGCGGGATCCCCGCCCACGAGGTACGGCAGGGCATGCGGGTGCGCGCCGTGTGGGTGCCCGAGCAGGAGCGCACGCTGTCGATGTCGAACATCAAGTGGTTCGCCCCCACGGGCGAGCCGGACGTGGAGCTGTGATGCGTGACGTGGCCGTCGTCGCCTTCGCCCAGACCAGGCACACCGCCCACGACACCGGGCTGTCGGAGCCCGAGCTGATCCTGCCGGTCATCAGGGCGGTGCGGGAGCAGTCGGGCCTGTCGGCGTTCGGGTTCACCTGCTCGGGCTCCTGCGACTACCTGGCCGGGGCGCCCTTCTCGTTCGTCTCCGCGCTCGACGCGCTCGGTGCGTGGCCGCCGATCTCCGAGTCGCACGTGGAGATGGACGGGGCCTGGGCGCTCTACGAGGCCTGGGTACGGCTGCAGCACGGCGACGTCGACACCGCGCTCGTCTACGGCTTCGGCAAGTCGTCGCTCGGCGACCTGCGCACGATCATGACGCTCCAGCTCGACCCCTACTACCTGGAGCCGCTGGGGCTGGACCGGCTGTCGTTCGCCGCGTTGCAGGCCGCCGCCCTCGGCGCGGACCGCGCGGCGCTCGACGAGATCGCCAGGCGCAGCCGTACGGACGGGCTGGCCAACCCGAACGCGCTCCACCTGCCGCTGGAGGAGGGCGAGCCGGTGGTGGAGCCGCTGAAGGAATGGGACATCGCGCCGATCACCGACGGGGCCGCCGCGGTGGTGCTGGCGGCCGGCGACCTGGCCGGGCGGATCTGCGCCAACCCCGCCTACATCCGAGGGATCGCGCACCGCATCGAACCCCACTACCTCGGCATGCGCGACCTGGCCAGATCGGCCTCCGCCGCCGACGCCGCACGCGCGGCCGGAGTCGGCAAGGGGCCGGTGGACGTGGCCGAGCTGCACGCGTCGTTCAGCCACGAGGAGATCATCCTGCGGGAGGCCATGGAGCTGCCGTCCTCGACGGTGATCAACCCCTCGGGCGGGCCGCTGTCGGCCGACCCCGTCATGGCCACCGGGCTCATCAGGATCGGCGAGGCGGCCCAGCGGATCATGGACGGCGCCGCGCGCCGTACCGTCGGGCACGCCGCCGGAGGCCCCTGCCTGCAGCACAACCTGGTGACAGTGATGGAGGCGGGATGAGGATCGGTGAGCGGCATGGGTAACCGATGCGCGGTGGTCGGCGTCGGCCAGACGCACTACACCACCAAGCGCAGAGACGTCTCCATCGCCGGACTCGTGCGCGAGGCCGCGCTCAGGGCCCTGGACGACGCCGGGCTGACCTTCAAGGACATCGACGCGGTCGTGATCGGCAAGGCGCCCGACCTGTTCGAGGGCGTCATGATGCCCGAGGCGTACCTCGCCGACGCCCTCGGCGCGGCGGGCAAGCCGATGATGCGCGTCCACACGGCTGGCAGCGTCGGCGGCTCCACGGCCCTGGTCGGCGCGAGCCTCATCCAGGGCGGCGTGCACGACCGCGTGCTCGTCGTCGCCTTCGAGAAGCAGTCGGAATCGAACGCCACCTGGGCCCTGTCGACGCACCTGCCGTTCAGCGCCTCCCTCATCGTCGGCGCCGGAGGGTACTTCGCCCCGCACATCCGCGAGTACATGCGCAGAACCGGCGCGCCCGACCACATCGGCACGCTCGTCGCCGTCAAGGACCGCCAGAACGCGCTCAAGAACCCCTACGCCCACCTGAAGATCCCCGGGATCAGCCGCGAGATGGTCGAGGCCACGCCCATGCTGTGGGAGCCCATCCGCTACCTGGAGACCTGCCCGTCCTCCGACGGCGCGTGCGCCGTCGTGCTGTCCTCGGAGTCCGCGGTCACCGGCCACCCCGCCTGGATCCACGGTACGGCCATGCGGTCCGAGCCGATCTTCCGCGCCGGTCGCGACACCGTGAACCCGCAGGGCGGCAAGGACTGCGCCGCCGACGTCTACCGCCAGGCCGGAATCGCCGACCCGCGACGCGACATCGACGTCGCCGAGATCTACGTGCCGTTCTCCTGGTACGAGCCGATGTGGCTGGAGAACCTCGCCTTCGCGGCCGAAGGCGAGGGCTGGAAGCTCACCGAGTCGGGCGCGACCGCGCTCGACGGCGACATCCCGTGGAACCCGTCAGGCGGCGTGCTGTCGTCCAACCCGATCGGCGCCTCGGGGCTGATCCGCTTCGCCGAGGCGGCGCTGCAGGTGCGCGGGATGGCGGGCGAGCACCAGGTCGACGGCGCCCGCCGCGCCCTCGGCCACGCCTACGGCGGCGGCGCGCAGTTCTTCGCCATGTGGATCGTCGGCTCCGACAAACCCTGACACCCGTCGTTTCCGGAGAGGAAGGCCCGATGGAGTTCAACCACGCCGACCTGTTCGAGGGTCTCGCCGACGCCATCGGGGACCGCGTCGCCGTGGTCTGCGGCGAGCGCAGGCTCACCTACGCCGAACTCGACGCCCACGCCAACCGGCTCGCCCACCACCTCCACGACCACGGGGTACGGCCGGGCGACCACGTGGGCGCCCAGCTCTACAACGGCATCGAGTACGTCGCCACCCTCCTGGCCACGCTCAAGCTCCGCGCGGTGCCCGTGAACGTGAACTACCGCTACGTCGAGGCCGAGCTGCTCCACCTCTACACCGACTCCCGCATCGTCGCGCTCGTCTACGACGTGGAGTTCGACGCCCGGGTCGCCGCCGTCGCCCCCCAGGCGCCCGAGCTGCGCCACCTCGTCGCCGTCGGCGGGGAGTCGGCCATCGGTACGGCGGTGCCGTACGAGAAGGCGCTCGAGAACCAGCCGGAAACGCGCGGGTTCGGCACCAGGTCGGGCCAGGATGTCTACATCATCTACACCGGCGGCACCACCGGCCTGCCCAAGGGCGTGATGTGGCGCTGCGAGGACCTGTTCATGGGCTTCGGCGGCGGCAACCCCTACGGTGAGCCGCGCCAGAGCCCCGAGCAGGTCGTCGAGGAGGCCGCCAAGGCCGACCCGATCATCATGATGGCGGTGGCGCCGCTGATGCACGGGGCGGCGCAGATGGCCACCTTCATCGCCTGGTGGATGGGCGCGGCCATGGTGTACGTGCGCAAATTCGACGCCGCGGACGTACTGCGCGCGGTCGAACGGGAGAAGGTGCTGTCGATGAACATCACCGGCGACGCCATGGCCAGGCCGCTGGCCGACGAGATCGCGGCGGGAAGCTACGACCTGTCGTCGCTGTTCGTGATCAGCTCGACGGGGGCCATCCTCACCGGCGCGGTCAGGGACCGGCTGCAGGAACTGCTGCCGAACACGATGATCCTGGACAACTTCGGCTCCACCGAGTCGGGGTTCACCGCGTCGGGAGTGGCCGGGTCGTCGCCGGAGAAGGGGCTGCGCTACCAGCCGAACGCGAACTCGACGATCCGGCTGGCGGTCCTCGACGAGCGGTTACAGCCGGTGAAGCCGGGCGTGCTGGGGACCGTGGCGAAGGCCGGGAGGATCGCGTTCGGGTACTACAACGACCCGGACAAGACGGCCAGGACGTTCGTGACGGATGCGGAGGGGACGCGCTGGCTGCTCACCGGCGACCTGGCGACCGTCGAGCCCGACGGGACGATCAACGTGTTCGGGCGCGGGTCGCAGTGCATCAACACCGGCGGGGAGAAGGTCTTTCCCGAGGAGATCGAGGCGGTGCTCAAGGGGCATCCGGCGGTGTTCGACGCGGTGGTGACCGGGGTGCCGGACGAACGGTGGGGGAACAGGGTCGCGGCGGTCGTCGAGGCGCGCAAGGGGGTGCCGGTCACGCGGGAGGAACTGAACGCGCACTGCCGGGGCAGCTTGTCGGGGTACAAGGTGCCGCGAACGTACGCGTTCGTGGACGAGATGGTCCGGTCTCCGGCGGGCAAGGCGGACTACCGCTGGGCGCGAGAACAGGCCCTGGCCCAGGGCTGACCGTCACCCCCCAAAGTCCTTCAGCCCGTGGAAACGGGAGGATCCCGCGCCGACGAGCGCCGGGCGGGATCCGTGGGAGTGTGGGGTCAGGCCTTGGCGGGCTCCCCCGTGAACGCGGCCGCCGCACCGAGGCCCAGGTAGACGATGCCGCTGCTCACGTCGAGTCGGCGACGCGCACGGGCCGAGTTGCGCAGACGCCCCGAAAGGGCCGAGGCGAGCAGCGCGTAGGCCCCGTCGCTCGCGACGCCGAGCGCGATCCACACCACGCCCAGCAGCACGATCTGCGGTGCCACCGGCCCGAGCTCAGGCTTCACGAACTGCGGAAGGAACGCCAGGAAGAAGATCGCGGTCTTCGGGTTGAGGACGTTCACCACGAACCCCTCCCAGAACACCCTGGAGCGCGAATGGCTCTTCAGCGTCGCCGTCTCCCCGTCGTCGGACCTGGTCATGAGCTTGCGGACGCCGAGCCACACCAGGTAGGCGACGCCGAGCCACTTGACCACCATGAAAGCCGTCGCACTGGCCGCCAGCAGCGCGCTGATACCGAAGGCGGCGGCCGCCACGTGCACGATCGAACCGGTGTGGATGCCGAGCACCGAGACCAGCCCGGTCGCCCGTCCTTGCGCGACGCTTCTGGTGACGATGAAGACCACCGCGGGTCCCGGCACGAGGAGAAGGGCCATGGTGGCCGCGCAGAAGACGGCGAGTGTGGCGAAGTCCGGCATGCCGTCATGGTAGGAACCGCCCTGCTCCCGGATCAACGCCTTTTCACCCGTTGAGACCCGGGTCAGCAGGCGGCTCGTAGGGCGTGGACGAGGGCGGCGGTGGCGGGCGGGAGGGGAGGCGCGCCGTACGTGGCGGCGTACACGTGCCTCGTCGACCCGGGGATCTCGTTCGCCGACACCCTCTCGTGCCGGTGGGCGCGCAGCGCGAGCCCCGGCAGGACGGTCACGCCCATCCCCGCCGCCACCAGCGCCTGCACGGCCACGATGTCGTCGCTGGTGAACGAGATCGACGGCTCGAAGCCGGCCTGCGCGCACAGCTCCAGCAGGTGGCTCCTGCACCGGTCGCAGCCGCCGATCCACCGCGACGCGGCGTGCGAGGCCAGCGTGCCCCGGCCGTCCTGCGTCACGAGGTAGCTCGGGTCGTCCAGCAGGTGGGTCATGCTGGTCCCGCTCTCCTCAGGCGCCGTGTCGTCGTACCTGAAGATCACCGCGACGTCCACGCGGCCCGCGCGCAGCAGCCTGAGCGCCTCGGGCGGCTCGGTCTCGATGAGCGTGAGCTGGAGCCCTGGATGCGAGGCGGCCAGCTTGGCGGCGGCGACGGGGACGAACGTGCCGAGCGACGAGGGGAACGCGGCCAGCCGTACCCGGCCGGAGCGCAGGCCGACGTGCGCGGCCAGTTCCTCCGAGGCGGCGTCGAGACGGCCGATGATCTCGGCGGCGCGGTCGGCGAGCAGCTTGCCCGCCTCGGTCAGCCGGATGCCGCGCCCGACCCTTTCGATCAGCTTGGCCCCCGTCTCCGCCTCCAGCCTCGACAGGTGATGGCTGACGGAGGGTTGCGAGTAGTGCAGCGACTTGGCCGCTGCCGTGAGCGAGCCGGTACGCGAGACGGCCACCAACACCCGGAGTCGAACTACATCGAGCATATCTATGAATATGCCAAAAAACTTCTGTTGGACCTATCGGTCTAGAGGGAGGAGCGTAAAAGGCATGGACGAACTGCTGCGAGCAATCAGGAAAATCACCGCCAAGGGGCTCGACCCGCGGCACACCGCGTTCGCCGTGGCCGACCTGCTGAGGGGGAACCTGCCCGACCCCGCCGACCTGCTCACGCCCGAGGAACTGCTCGGCGATCCCGACCACTACGTCTCCACGATCCGCCACGCCGAGAAGGACTTCTCGATCGTGGCCGTCGTCTGGCAGCCAGGCCACGAGACGGTGATCCACGACCACGTGGCGTGGTGCACGTTCGGCGTGCTCACCGGAAACGAGCACGAGACCCTCTACCGCGACATGGGCGACCACCTGGTCGAGATCGGCCGCGCGGACAACCCGCCGGGCGACGTGTCCGGGTTCGCGCCGCCTGGCGACATCCACAAGGTGCGCAACACCAGCGACGAGATCGGCATCTCGCTCCACGTCTACGGCGCGGACCTGAGCGCCTCCGGCACCAGCGTCCGCCGCATCTACGACCTGCCCGTCCGCTCCCTGGCGGCTTCGGGACCCGCCTGATCTCCTCGGCGAGCTAGCTGAGACGCGGGCCGGGCGTCGACTTTCCCTGCCCAGGCGCGGCCTGCGGTCGCGGCCGGTAAACCGTTTGCGCACCGTGGGGGCGGCCCGCGGTCGCGGCCGGTAAACCGTTCGCGCACCGTGGGGGCGGCCCATTACGGTCGCGCGGATGAGCAGCGTTCCTCTGCCCCTGCTGTGGTTGTTCGGGCCGTCGGGTGTCGGGAAGTCCTCGGTCGGCTGGGAGGTGTTCGTCCAGCTGAGCCGGAGTGGGGTCAAGACGGCGTTCGTCGACGGCGACCAGATCAGCCTGTGCCATCCCGTACCGGAGGGCGGCACCCACTGGATCCGGGCGCGGAGTCTTGCCGCGATGTGGCCCGTTTTCCGGGAGGAGGGGGCGAAGTGCGTGGTCCTGTCGGGTGTCGTCGGCAGTCTCGAGGAGGTGCGCGAGCACACGGCGCTGCTCCCTGACGCGGCGTTGACGCTGTGCCGGTTGCGTGCCGACCCCGCCGAGCTCAGGGAACGGTTCCTCGCGCGAGGATGGCGTCAGGACCTCGTCTCGCGGGCTGTCGCCGACGCGCGGGCGCTGGACCGCGGTGACTTCGCCGACGTGTGCGTCGACACCGACGGGCTCACCGTGGCCGACGTGGCCCGCTTGGTCCGCGAGCGGGCGGGTGGCTGGCCGCATGCCGTCCCGGCCGCAACGTCCGGCGGTGCCGTGCCCGGGTCTCCCGCGCCGCGCCGGGATGTCGTGCCCGGGTCTCCCGCGCCGCGCCGGGATGTTGTGCCCGGGTCTCCCGCAACGTCCGGCGGTGCCCTGCCCGGGTCTCCCCCGCCGCGTGGCGGTGCGGTCCCCGGTCCGTCGGCGTCACGTGGCGGTGCCGCTCCCGGTCCGTCGGGACCGTGTGTTGGTGCCGTTCCCGGCCCTTCCGTGCCGCGTGGGGATGTCGTTCCCAGCTCGTCGGCGTCCCGCGGCGATGCCGTTCCCGTGCTGTGGTTTTCCGGCGCCACCGCCGTCGGGAAGTCGACGGTCGGCTACGAGGTCTTCAGGCAGGTCTTCCGGACCGGAGTGCGAGCCGCCTACGTCGATCTCAAGCAGCTCGGCGCACTGCGTCCCGTCGCTGACGACGACCCGGGTTCTCATCGCCTCAAGGCCCGCAACCTCGCGGCCCTCTGGGCCGGATATCGGGCGGCCGGCGCCCGCTGCCTGATCGTCTCGGGGGACGCCGACGCTGACGCCACCCTCCGCGGTTACGCCGAACTGCTTTCGGGAACGGCGGTGACGGTGTGCCGTCTGCACGCCGGTACGGCCACGCTGGCCGAGCGCGTCGCCCGGCGCGGCCGGGGAGAGGGACCGGTGGTGCCGGGCGACGAGCTGAAGGGCCTGGACGCCGACACCCTGCGCCGAATCGCCGGACGGGCGGCGCGCGAAGCGGAGGCGCTGGACCTCGCCGGGGCGGGCGACCTGCGCATCGACACCGACGGCAGGTCGGTGCGGGAGGTGGTCGAGGAGGTTCAGGCCCTCATCGGTGATCGGTGAGGCTCCTGGCCACCAGGAGCCCGCCCGCGAGGGGCTCCTGGCCACCAGGAGTCCACCCACGAGCGGACGGCCTGGCCGTACACATGTGAGGGGTCAGGTGCCGGGGCGGACGAGCCGGTTCTCGTAGGCGAAGATCACGGCCTGGATTCTGTCCCGCAGGCAGAGCTTGGCCAGGATGCTGCGGACGTGGGATTTCACCGTGCCCTCAGAGACGAACAGCCGTGTGGCGATCTCGGCGTTGGACCGGCCGAGCGCGAGCTGCTGGAGGATCTCGCGTTCTCTCGGGGTCAGCGCGGCGAACGGGTCGGGGCCCTCGTCGGGCACCGGCAGGTCGGCGGCGACATGGTCGAGCAGGCGCCGGGTGGCCGAGGGCGCGATGACCGCGTCGCCGTGGTGCACGGTGCGGATCGCGGCCAGCAGGTCCTCCGGCGGCGCGTCCTTGACCAGGAAGCCGCTGGCTCCGGCGCGGAGCGCGGCGAAGGCGTACTCGTCCAGGTCGAACGTGGTCAGGACGATCACGCGCGGCCGGTGGCCGGGCTCGGCGAGCAGGCGGCGGGTCGCCTCGATCCCGCTCACGCGCGGCATCCTGACGTCCATCAGGACCACGTCCGCGGTGGTGACCGCCAGCTTCCGCAGCGCCTCGGCGCCGTCACCCGCCTCGCCCACGACCGTCATGTCGGGTTGCGCCTCAACCACCATGACGAATCCGGCGCGGACCATCACCTGGTCGTCGACGAAGAACACCCTGATCACGCCCGCGTCTCCCTTCGCTGACCGGGAGCGTACGGTAGCCGCGCGGACACCAGGAAACCGCCGCCGGTCGTGGGGCCGGCCGTGGCGGCGCCGCCGAACGCGAGGAACCGCTCGCGCATGCCGACCAGGCCGTGCCCGGCCTCCGTCCCACCAGCGTCGTGCCCGTGACCGGGGCCCGCGTGACCAGAGCCGTCATGACTGGGGGAGTCTCGGACGTCCACGGTCAGTTCGGTCTCGCCCCAGCGCAGCAGGACGCGGGCCCGGTGTCCCGCGCCCGCGTGCTTGAGGGTGTTGGTCAGCGACTCCTGAACCATCCGGTAGACCGCGAGCTCGGCCGCCGGACTGAGCCGCCGTTCGACGCCCTCCTGCTCCATGGTGACCTCCAGGCCCGCGGCGCGGGTCCCGTCGATCAGCCTCGGCAACTCGTCCAGCGTCGGCTGGGAGCCGTGGGAGTCGGGTTCGAGCGGCGTCTCCGCGCGCAGCACGCCGAGCAGGCTCCGCATGTCGGTCAGCGCGTGGCGTCCGGCCTCGGCGATCGTGGACAGGATCTCGTGGGCCCTTCCGGGGTCGGATCGAACGGCGTAGGTGCCGCCCTGGGCCTGGCTGATCACCACGGACAGGGAGTGCGACACCACGTCGTGGATCTCACGGGCGATCCGCGCCCGCTCGGCGCTGACCGCGCGCCGCGCGCGCTCCTCCCTGTCGGCCTCCGCGCGCCGCGCCCGTTCCTCGACCGAGGCCAGGTACACGCGCTGCGTCCGCCGCCACACCCCCAGGCTCCATGCCGCCAGGCAGACGGCCAGCAGGAAGAGTGCCACGAAGCCGGGCGGCAGCCCAGCGCTCTGGTGCGGGTTGAGCCAGAACTTCACGCCGATGACCGCGGATCCGAGTACGGCCACGGCCAGCGCCCAGGCGGCGGCCTCCCGGCGGCCGTGGGCGCACACCGAGTACAGCGACCACGGGAAGACGATCATTGAGGGGGGTAGCAGCGCCACGCCGCCGACCGTCAGCATCACCGCGCATCCGGCCGAGACCGCCGCGAACGACCACCACGGCGCCCCGCGGCGTAAACCCATGGCGACATGGGCCATCAGCGCCCCCACCAGAGCGGGGGACACCGCCCCCAGCACGAATCCGGTCCAGACCAGCAGGGGCAGGCCGAACAGCGCGGCGAGGGCGACGTCGAGGAGGGCCCGATGCCCTTGTCCCCACCTGACCAGGTGGTTGATCCGCGACATGCGGCCAAGTCTAGGCACGCTCGCGGCGCCGCCGGCTCTGCCTCGAGAGGGATCAGGTGTGGCCGGCAGGCAGATGTGGCGGCAGGGGCGCGGCCGCAAGGGTGGGAGCACCGAACAGAATCCGGACGGAGTGCTCATGAGGAGAAGGACCACCAGCCTGCTCGCCGCCCTGGCGGTGACCGCGGCCCTCACCGCCGTGTCGCCACCGGCTGTGGCGCGCGCCGCTTCCTGCGCGCAGGCCGCCGAACGCTGCGACGGCACGCTGGAGGTGCCGCTGGACCCGGCGAACCCGCAGGGGGACAAGCTCTCGATCGCCTACACGTGGGTGCCGGCCAAGGACCGGACGCGGCAGGCGACCGGCACCGTTCTCGTCCTTCCCGGTGGGCCCGCGCCCTCGCTGTGGGCGGTCGACAACACCCGCGCCTGGCTCGGGTCCGCCCTCGACCATCAGAACCTGCTCATGCTCGACCAGCGGGGCTGGGGCCGATCGAGCCCGTTGTCGTGCCCGGGGCTCGACGTGACCGACGCCGAGACCGTACGGCGATGCGCCGCCAGGCTCGGAGAGCGCGCCCGCTTCTTCGGGACCGCCTACGCCACGCACGACATCGAGGCGCTGCGCGCCGAGCTCGGCGTGCCCGCGCTGACCGTCTACGGCTACTCGTGGGGCACCCTGATCGGTCAGGCGTATGCCGCCCGGTATCCCGGCAGGGGGACCCGCGCCGTCCTGTTCGACAGCGCGCTGACGGCCGGCCGGGACGGCTACGCGGACATGTCGCTGGCCTCCGCCGCGCGGCGTGCGGCGGCCGATCTCGACGCCGTGTGCCGCCCGTCGGCCGCGTGCGCGAAGCTGCCAGGCACAGCCGCGAGCCGCTGGGCGAAACTCGTCGCGCGGCTGCGATCGCATCCTGACGCCCAGGTGAAGGTCGCGGATCTGGCCCGGCTCAGTGGCAACCTCGCCGATCCCCTCGTCGGCAGGCAGGCCAACGCCGCCGCTGCCGCCTACCTGCGGGGCGATGTCGCGCCGCTACGACGCCTGGTCACCCGGTTCCCCGCCCCTCCGGCGATGCCGAGCGATCCGGCGCTGCTGGCCTACGCCTGCGCCGACGCGGCCCTGCCGTACGGCAGGCAGGCGGGGCTCGATGAGCGCCGCGCCCAGCTCGCCCGCTACCGGGCGGCGCGGCCGGCCCGCCCCTACACCACCGGCGAGGCGCTCGGCGCGGGCGGCGAGGCGGCCGACTGGTGCCTGGAGTGGCCGACCCGCGAAGGCAACCCGCCGCTGCCGGACACCGCCCGCCCCCCGCGGGTGCCCGCGCTGACCATCGGCGGGCAGCTCGACGCCGTGACCCCGCCGGCCAACGCGACACAGGTGGCGCGGAGATTCGGGGGCAGATTCGGGGGCACGGCCGTCACCGTGCCCTTCGGCGCGCACGTCGGGGCCTCCTTCGGGCAGAGCGAGGTCCACACCTGCCTGCGCTCGGCCGTGCGCTCGTTCCTCAGCGCGCCAGGCCCGGTGTCGGACGTCCGGTGCACCGCGGAGAACTACCGCGCGCTCGGCCGCTTCCCGCGCACGTCGCACGACCTGCGGCGGGCCCGCGTGGACGGACTCGACGCGCACCGGCGGCGGCTGCTGGCCGCCGCCTTCGCCGCCGCGGACGACGCGGTGGCCCGCCGCAACCCGAACGGCATGCCGGCCGCCGGTGACCTCTCCGTCGCGGGGCTGCGTGGCGGCCGGATCGACTACGGCGCGGATGCGACGCGGTTGTCCGGGGACCGTTTCGTCGCCGATCTCGCGGTGAGCGGTGAGATCCGGCTCGACGCGGCGGGCCGGGCATCCGCCACCCTCGACCTCACCCGCGGCCGGTCCACGGTCCATGCCGTCATCGAGTGGAAGCCGTTCGAGCCCGCCGACTCCGCCGCCGTCAGCGGCACGCTGGACGGCGTCGCCTTCGATGGGGTCGTGCCCCGCTCCTAACTCAGCGGAACGGCGCCTACCGCACGCGTCCGTGCAGCAGTTCGACCAGCGTGCGGTGGGTCTCGTCGAGCGGGCGTCCGGGGTGCAGCGCCCGCCGTTCGATCGCGACCGTCAGCACCATGCCGAAGATCGCGGTCGCCGCGGTCTCGACGTCGAGGTCGTGCCGTACCGCGCCCTCCGCCACGGCCCTGCGCAGGACGTCGGTGTAGACGCCGAGCACCTGCGAGCGCAGCTTGGCCACCGCCTCCTGCCAGGCGGTGCGCCACATCTCGGCCAGCAGCACCCTGGCGAAGGCGCCGTACTGCTCGAAGAACTCCAGCTGGCCGCGCACCGTCGCGTCGAGCGCGGCCAGGCCCGTGTCGCCGACCGCCGCCTGGCCCAGCGCGTCGGCCAGGCGCTCGATGCTGTGCTCCAGGAGGGCGGTGAACAGCGCCTCCTTGGTGCCGAAGTTGTAGAAGACGGTGCCCTTGGCCACCCCGGCGCGTTCGGCGATCGCGTCGACCGTGGTGGCCGCGTAGCCCTGCTCGGCGATCAGCTCGATCGCCGCGCCGAACACCTTAATGCGCGTCTCCGCCCTGGTCACAGGGACAGCTCCGGGTGCAGGCGGCTGACGGTCCAGGTGCGGCCTTTGTTGACGGCGAGGACCGTCAGCGCGAGGCCGAGGAGGAGGAACAGGGTGAGCACGCCGCCAGCCTGCCACACGACGGTCAGATCGCCGCCGCTGATCAACCGGCGCAGCGCCGACACCAGCCAGCTCATCGGCAGCCACGGCGAGATCGTCTGGAAGAAGCCGGGCGAGGTCTCGATCGGGTAGGTGCCCGCCGCCGAGGTCAGCTGCAGCATCAGCAGGGCCAGCGCGACGACCCTGCCGGGCGCGCCGAGCAGCGCGTTGACCGCCTGGACGATCGCCATGAACGCGCCCGTCGCCAGCAGCAGCAGGCCCGCCACCCCGGCCCAGTGCGCCGCCTCCAAGCCCAGGGCGAACCTCAGGACGGCCAGCAGCACGCCGACCTGTGCCGCGCCCAGCGCGAAGGCGGGGACCCAGCCGGACAGCGCCACCCGCAGCGCGCCTGCCGTACCGGCGAGCAGGCGCGGGTTGAGCGGACGCAGCACCATGTAGGCGATCATCGCGCCCACCCACAGGGCCAGCGGCACGAAGAACGGCGCGAAGCCCGTCCCGTAGTTGGGCACCTCGTTGTCGACGGAGGTGGCCAGCCTGACGGGGTCGCTCATCATGTCCGTGCGCCCGTCGCGCTCGGACGTGCTGTAGTCGGGGATCTGCTCGGCGCCGTCGGACAGCCCGTTCGCGAGGTCCTTGGAGCCGTCGCTGAGCTTGCCCGAGCCGTCGTGCAGCTTGCCGACGCCGGAGTGGAGCTGGTCGGCGCCGTCGTTCAGCTGTCCGACGCCGGTGCGCAGCCGCGTCGCGCCGTCGGTCAGTTTGACCAGCCCGCCGCCGAGCTTGCCGAGCCCGTCGCCGACCTGCTGGGAGCCGTCGGCCAGCTTGCCGACGCCGGTCGTCAGCTTGCCAACGGCGGTGCCGGACTTGGCGATGCCCGCGTTCACCTGGGCCGCGCCGTCGGTGAGCTTGGCCAGGCCCGCGTCGAGCTGGTTGTACTGCTCGCGCAGCGCCTCTACCTGCGGCCCCACCTTGGGCGCCGCCTCGGCCACCTTGCGCGCGTTCGCGGCCAGTTCCCTGGCCTCCCGCCGCAGCTCGGCCAGGCGATCACGGGTGTCGGACCCGGTGTCCTGCCGCTGCCCCGTGGTGGCCGCCCGGTCGACGACCGACTGCGCCGACGAGGCTGCGGCCCTGGCCAGGCGGCGCAGCTCGGGGTCGGCCTCCGGGTGGGCCTCCAGATAGTCCTGTACGGCCTGCGCCCTGCTCGCCGCCTGCTCGGCCGCCCCGCTGACGCGGTCGGGAGCCGGGCCCTGCACCGAGCCGAGCCCGTCGGCGATCGCGTCCAGCCCGTCGGCGAGGCGGTCGGCGGCCTCGCCCACCCGCGGACCCCACTCCTCCAGAACCGGGACGTACTTGTCGGCGGCGGCGTTGACCTTGCCGGAGTTCGCGTGGACCTGGTCGTAGACCTGCTTGTTGCCGTCGGCGACCTTCTGCGCGCCGTCGCCGAGCTTGGTCAGCCCGGTGCCGAGCTTGGTGAGCCCGTCCTGGGCGGTGGCCAGGCCCTTGGTGACCTTGGCCGAGCCCGCCGCGAGCTTGCCCGTGGCGGTGTTCGCGCTGCCCAGGCCCACGGTGAGCTGCTGGGCGCCATCGTGCGTCCTGCCCAGGCCGGCCGAGAGCCGCTGCGTGGCGTCCTCCGTCTTCCCCAGGCCCTTGTCGATCTTGTTGGCGCCCTTGTGCAGCTCGTCGGCGCCGTCGGCGGCCTCCGTCGTCTTGTCGTGCATGTCGCCGATCGAGACGAAGACCTGGTCGAAGTAGTCGCGCACGGCGGTCTGCGCCGCCGCCGCCCTGACCTCGTTGAAGACCGCGTCGGAGATCGAGCTCATGATGTAGGAGCGGCCGGCGTCCACCTCGACGCCGAGCTGGGCGGGAGTGGGCGTGCCGTCCTGGGAGGGCGAGGCCAGGCGCGCGCTGAAGTCGGCGGGGACGCTCAGCGACAGGTAGTAGCTGCCGTCGCGCACGCCGTCGGCCGCCTGCGCGGCGGTGGTCGCGTGCCAGTCGAAGACCTCGCGGTCCTTCAGCTCGTCGGCGAGGTCGCGGCCCGCGTGCAGCGTCCTGCCGTCGGCGTCGGCCGGACGGTCCTCCATCACCAGGGCGACGGGCACCCTGTCGAGGTGGCCCTGCGGATCCCAGAACGACCACAGGTACAGGCCCGCGTACAGCAGGGGCAGCATCACCACACCCGCGATCGCCGCCCTGGTCAGCCGGGACCGTGAGAACCGGCGCAGCTCCTTCATCACAGCTCCACGAGGTGGTCGTAGCGGGCGGGTGGGCTCACGCAGGAGGCGACCACGGCCGTGCGCTGGTCTCTGAGCAGGTTCCACAGCGCGATCTGCCGCTCGTACGGCAGGCCCGCGTCGATGTTGTCGGCGACGATCAGGGCGGGGGAGTCGAGGAGCGCGAGCGCGACGCCGAGCCGTACTCGCTGCTCCCTGTCGAGCTCCCGCACGAGCGTCCGCGGGTCCACGTCGAGGCCCGCCCCCTCAAGGGCCTCGGCGTGGTGCTTGCGGCCGCTGCGGCGCTCGTGCAGGTGCTCGTGGACGGTCAGCGCCTTGTCGAAGTCGGTCACGCCGTCGACCAGCGCCAGCGCGGCGACCTTGCGGATGGCGCGCGGCCTGGCGTGCCCTGCCACGTGCAGGGTGCCCGAGGTCGGCTTCATCCGGCCGGACAGCGCCAGCAGCAGGCTCGTACGGCCGCTGCCGGTCGGGCCCGCGACCACGGTGAGCGTGTTCGCGCCCGCTTCGAGCGAGACGTCGGCGAACACTCCTTCCACCGACAGACCCTTCGCGACGATCACCACGGCTCCTCTTTAGAACTGACCAGTCAGTACAAAAACTAGCGCATGGGACGGCACCGACCCTTACCGGGCCGGTGTGACGATGACCACGACCGCTATGGCAGCAGGATCACGTACGTCAGGAAGCCGGAGTTCTCCGCGACCTGGTCGTAGAGCCGCCGCGCCGTGCCGTTCGACTCGTGGGTGCGCCAGTAGACGCGCCCGCAGCCGCGCCGCCTCGCCTCCTCGGTCACCGCCGCGATCAACTCCCGCGCCACGCCCCTGCCGCGTACGTCAGGGGCGGTGAAGAGGTCCTGCAGGTAGCAGACGTCCGCGTCCGGCGCCGAGGTGCTGGGGTGGAAGAGGAAGTGCGTGATGCCGACCAGCCTGCCGTCCAGTCTTGCGACGAGGGCGTGCATCCGTTCGTCCTTCTCGAACTCCTCCCAGGCCCGCTGGTACATCCGGTCGGGCTCGGTGCGCTGGTAGAAGTCGATGTAGGCGCGGAACAGGGCCTCCCACTGGGGCCTGTCGGACGGGAGCGGCTTGCCGATGCTGATCATGTGACCAACCTACGGACGAGTGGCCTGGCATCCCATGCCCACTTCCGGGCGAAAACGCACGACCACTCGGTCCCCGGCGAAGGTGTGCCGGGGACCGAGTGGTCGAAGGGTCAGACCCCCAGGGCCGAGGGCGAGCCGTACTCCGCCAGGAAGAGGGCCTCGGTGGTGGCCACCCGGCGCAACTCCTCCAGGTTCACCCGCTCGTTCGGGGCGTGGATCGCCGCGTCCTCGTCCTCCGCGCCGAACAGCAGGATCTCGGCCAGCGGGAACTGCTTGAGCAGCGTGTTGACCAGCGGGATCGACCCGCCGGCGCCCACGTCGCGGGGCGCGCGGCCGAAGGCGCGCTCCATGGCCCTGTTGAGCGCCGAGCGCGCCCTGCCGCCCGAGTCGGCCTGGAAGCCCGACCCGAGGACGACGTCGCTGAAGCTCACCTTCACGCCCCAGGGCGCGACCTGCTGCAGGAACTCGGTGACGGCGTCGACCGTCGTCTTGGGGTCGCCCGCCGGAGGGATGCGGACCGTCACCCTGGCGCGGGCGGCCGGCTGGACGGCGTTGATCGCGCCGGAGACCGTGGGGACGTCCATGCCCGTCACGGTGATGGCGTAGGAGGACCACAGCCGGTCGGCGAGCGAGCCCGAGCCGACGAGGGAGACGCCGTCGACCACGCCCGCCGTGTGCCTGAACTCCTCCTCGGAGGGGCCGGTGCCGAGGAAGGAGCCGCGCGGCAGGCCGGGGACGCGGATGTCGCCGTTGTCGTCGTGCAGCGCGGTGAGCATGCGCATGAGCGCGGCCAGCGCGTCGGGGGCGGCGCCGCCGAAGGAGCCGCTGTGGACGGGCTCGCGCAGCGTGCGCGTCTCGATGGTGAAGGCCGCCATGCCGCGCAGCGAGGTCGTGACGGACGGGTCGCCGACGCGCGGGTTGCCGGTGTCGGCGACGATGATCGCGTCGGCGCGGACCAGCTCGGGGTTGCGCTCGACGAAGGCCTCGAGGCGCTCGCCCGCATACTCCTCCTGGCCCTCGATGATCACCTTGATGCCGACGGGGAAGCGGCCGTGGAAGGCGCGCAGCGCGGCGACGTGGGAGATGATGCCCGACTTGTCGTCGGCGGTGCCCCGGCCGTACAGGGCGCCGTCGATCAGGGTGGGCTCGAAGGGCGGGGTGCGCCAGGCCGCGGGGTCGCCGGCGGGCTGCACGTCGTAGTGCGCGTACAGCAGCACCGTGGGGGCGCCGGGGGGAGCGGGGGCCTCGCCGAAGACGGCGGGGAAGCTGCCCTCCACGGGAATCCGCTGCACGCGCGGCAGGCCCACGCTGCGCAGCAGTTCCTCGGTGGCGGCCGCGGCGGCGAGTACGGGTTCCTCTGGGTGGCCGGGGAAGGCCACGGAGGGGATGGACGCCAGCCGCTTCAGGTCCTCGATGGCCTGGGGCATTCCCGCCGCGACGGCGCTCTCTAGCTGGTCAGGAGTCACGGGTTGTCCCCCGGAGTCGTTCTGGACAGTACGCCTCATTGCACCACAGAAGGTTCCACATGGTGGAAACGGGTCTGGCGTGGCGTGCGGATTTCGTCGATATTACATAGACGGACTGCGGATCTCGGGTTTCTTGCACACTGTTGCCACGTTTTCGCTTGGCAACACCCCATGTGACCATGCACACTGTGGGGAGTTCAGACACGAGGGAAGATACCGATGACGCAGCCCGAAAACGACGTTCTCAAGGCCGCTCAAGACAACCTGTGGTTGCATTTCACCCGTCACAGCTCCTACAAGGAGCAGGAGATCCCCACGATCGTGCGGGGTGAAGGTGCCTATATCTACGACATCCACGGCAAGCGCTACCTCGACGGACTGGCAGGCCTCTTCGTCGTCCAGGTCGGCCACGGCCGCCAGGAGCTCGCCGAGGCGGCCGCCAAGCAGGCGCAGGAGCTGGCCTTCTTCCCCCTGTGGTCCTACGCCCACCCGAAGGCGGCCGAGCTCGCGCACCGGCTGGCCCAGGAGGCGCCAGGCGACCTCAACCGCGTGTTCTTCACCACCGGCGGTGGCGAGGCCGTGGAGACGGCGTGGAAGCTGGCCAAGCAGTACTACAAGGTCACCGGCAAGCCGCTCAAGCACAAGGTCATCAGCCGCCAGATCGCCTACCACGGCACCCCGCAGGGCGCCCTGTCGATCACCGGCATCCCGGCCTTCAAGCAGATGTTCGAGCCGCTCGTGCCCGGCTCCATCCGCGTGCCGAACACCAACTATTACCGCGCCGAAGAGATCTCCGGCGTCAAGGGCATGACGCCCGAGCAGTACGGCCTGTGGGCCGCCGACCGCGTCGCCCAGGCCATCGAGTTCGAGGGCCCCGACACCGTCGCCGCCGTCTTCGTCGAGCCGGTGCAGAACGCCGGCGGCTGTTTCCCGCCGCCGCCCGGATACTTCCAGCGGCTGCGCGAGATCTGCGACGAGTACGACGTGCTGCTGGTCTCCGACGAGGTCATCTGCGCGTACGGCAGGCTCGGCACGATGTTCGGCGGCCAGAAGTTCGACTACACGCCCGACATCATCACCTCGGCCAAGGGCCTGACCTCCGGCTACTCCCCGCTCGGCGCGATGATCGCGCACGACAGGCTGTTCGAGCCGTTCAAGAACGGCGAGGAGATGTTCGCCCACGGCTACACCTTCGGCGGGCACCCGGTCAGTGCCGCGGTCGCGCTGGCCAACCTCGACATCTTCGAGAAGGAAGACCTGCTCGGCCACGTCTCCCGCAACGAGGGCGCGTTCAAGAGCACCCTGGAGAAGCTGAAGGACCTGCCGATCGTCGGCGACGTGCGCGGCTCCGGCTACTTCTGGGGCATCGAGCTGGTCAAGGACAAGGCGACGAAGGAGACCTTCAACGCCGAGGAGTCCGAGCGGCTCATCCGCGGCTACCTGTCCAACGCCCTCTACTCCAACGGCCTTTACTGCCGCGCCGACGACCGCGGCGACCCGGTCATCCAGCTCGCTCCGCCGCTCATCGCCGGGCAGAAGGAGTTCGACGAGATCGAGTCGGTCATCCGCAACGTGCTGACCGAAGGCCTGAACCTCCTCTAAGCACACCCTCACCCAAGAAAGGACCAACCCATGAAGATCGGCGTTCCCGCCGAGGTGAAGAACCACGAGTACCGCGTCGCGGCCACCCCGGCCGGCGTGCACGAGCTGGTTCGGGGCGGCCACGACGTTCACGTCCAGCGGGGCGCCGGTCTCGGCTCGCACATCACGGACGAGGAGTACCTGGCCGCCGGGGCCAAGATCCTCGACACCGCCGACGCGGTGTGGGGCGAGTCGGAGATGGTGCTCAAGGTCAAGGAGCCCATCGCCGAGGAGTACCACCGCATGCGCGACGACCTGGTGCTCTTCACCTACCTGCACCTGGCCGCCGGCAAGGAGTGCGCCGACGCGCTGCTCAAGGCCGGCACCACCGGCATCGCCTACGAAACCGTCCAGGTCGGCAACACCCTGCCGCTGCTGGCCCCCATGTCCGAGGTCGCGGGCCGCCTCGCCCCGCAGGTCGGCGCCTACAACCTCATGCGCTTCAACGGCGGGCGCGGCGTGCTGCCCGGCGGCGTCCCCGGCGTCGCCCCCGCGAAGGTCGTCGTCATCGGCGGCGGCGTCTCCGGCCTGAACGCGGCCCAGATCGCCGTCGGCATGGGCGCGGACGTCACCGTCCTCGACACCAACATCGACCGCCTGCGCTTCATCGACGCCATCTACCAGGGCAGGCTGAAGACGCTCGTGTCCAACGCCTACGCGCTGGAGCAGGAGGTCCTCAAGGCCGACCTGGTCATCGGCGCCGTCCTCATCCCGGGCGCCAAGGCGCCGACGCTGGTCTCCAACGACCTGGTGTCGCGGATGAAGCCCGGCTCCGTGCTCGTCGACATCGCGATCGACCAGGGCGGCTGCTTCGAGGACTCCCGCCCCACCACGCACGCCGAGCCCACCTACCCGGTGCACAACTCGGTCTTCTACTGCGTGGCGAACATGCCGGGCTCGGTGGCCAACACCTCCACGTACGCGCTGACCAACGCGACGCTGCCGTACGCGGTCAAGCTGGCCAACCTCGGGTGGAAGGAGGCGCTGAAGGCGGACGACGCGCTCGCCCTCGGCCTCAACACCCACGCCGGTCAGGTCACCAACGGGCCGGTCGCCGAGGCGCTCGGCCTGCCGTACGTGCCGGTGGCCGACGTCCTGGCCGCCTGACAGCCACCCCTCACGACGACGCCCGCCGGATCGCCCCCGGCGGGCGTCGCCATCTCCAGCACCGCAGCCCCAGGCGTGGCGGGCCGGTGTTCTCCAGGCGTCTCCCAAAAGGCCCCGTGCTCTCCCGCGCGATCGCGGCCCTGGTGCGTGGGTGCGGGGCTGGGTTCTTTGAGGGATGGGGGCAGGCCCGGCGTTCCGCGGCCCCGGAGTTCCCCCCGGGCGTCTCCCAAAAAGACCTCAACCCCGTGCTCTCCCGCACGATCGCGGCCCCGGTGCGTGGGTGCGGGGCTGGGGTTCTTTGGGGGATGGGGACAGGCCCGGCGTTCCGCGGCCCCGGAGTTCCCCCCGGGCGTCTCCCAAAAGACCTCAACCCCGTGCCCTCCCGCGCGTTCGCGGCCCCGGTGCGTGGGTGCGGGGCTGGGGTTGAAAGATGGGGCTCAGCGGGCGCCCAGGCGGAGGCGGAGGTCGCGGGCCGTGGCCAGGACGTGCTCCACCTCCGAAGGCGTCGGCCACGGCGACGTCCCCGGCAGCACGATCGTGGTCCACACCGACGCCAGGTGCTCCACCGCCGACGGCCGCAGCCCGCTGCGCTCGGCCAGCCACGCCACCACGTCGGCGTGCTCGCGCAGCAGCCGGGTGATCAGGTCCCACGTGCCGAGGATCTCCGTCAGGTCCCGCACCCGCATCATCACGCCGCCCCTGCGCCCCGTCGCCGCGGCGGCCAGCTCGGCCCTGGCCGCCAGCTCGGGCTCGGTGAGCCGGTCCCAGGTGGGCGGCGGCGGGTCGGCCAGCCACCGCTCCGCCTCCTGCGTGTTGCCGGTGGCCGACAGCAGCCCGCCGAGCTCCAGCGCCGCCCGGTGGTGCCCGGCCACCGCCGCCTGCCTGAACCAGTGCTGCCCGCCCTGCAGGTCGCCGAGCTCGGCGATGAGCAGCAGCCCGAAGTTGAACGCCGACTCCGCGTCGCCGCTGGCCGCCGCCCTGCCGAACCAGTGGCTGGCCCCCTGCGAGTCGGACAGCTCCACGCAGACGAACCCCGCCATCCGCTGGTCCTCCAGCCGCCCCGCCTGCGCGGCCCGCTCGAACCACGCGCGGGCCGTACGGAGGTCTCCGCGCGACAGCGCGATGCCGCCGAGCTGGGAGGCCGCGCCCGGGTGCTCGCTCTTGGCGGCCAGCCTGAAGTACGCCTCGGCGCCCTCGGGGTCGCGGGTGGCCTGCAGGAACAGCCCGAGGTGGTAGGCCGCCTCGGCGTGGCCGCCCCGCGCGGCGTACTCCCAGCAGCGGACCGTCTCCTCCTGCTCGCCCGCCTGGTAGGACAGGAACCCGAGGTCGTGGGCGGAGGCGACGTCGCCGTCGGCGGCCGCCCTGCGGTGCCATTCGCGGGCCGGCGGCAGCTCGCCCGCGTCCTCGCAGATCAGTGCCAGCCGCCTGGCCGCGGGCCTGGATCCAGCGTGGGCGGCGCTCTCGAACCATCGGCGGGCGGCGTCGAGGTCGCCGCGCTGCTCCATGAGGAGGGTCGCCAGGTTGACCGCGGCCTCGGCGTCGCCGGTGCCCGCCGCCAGCTCGTACCAGCGGATGGCCTCGTCGAGTGTGCCGTGCTTCTCGTGCCAGACGCCGAGGTTGTAGGCGCTGTCGATGTTGCCGCCCGCCGCGGCGCGTTCCCACCAGTGCCTGGCGGCCGAGCGGTCGCCCCGCTGGGCGTAGAGCTTGCCCAGCCGGTGCGCGGCCAGGGGGTCGCCGTGCTGGGCGGCGGCGAGGAGGTCGGGATCGTCTCCTGAGCGGGGCGCCGGTACCGGTGGGGGCGTCTCGACTCCGTGTCCGGCCGCGGCCCCCACCTGCTGCTCGTTCTGCCACCACGTCATTGCGCCAGAGTGACACGTGGCGGCTTGGTCGCGGAGTGTAATCGAGGAGAACGCCAGGGCGGCTAACCGGAGGAGGCGACGAATCTGATGAAGGCCGGGTACATGCCCATCGCGCACGAGTAGCGCAGGGTCCCCGGTTCCTGCGGCGGCAGCCGTACGGTCGCCGGGAGCGCCACGTCCTTCCCGGCGATCGTCACCGTCCTCGCGCACCCGGCGGTGTTCGTGCGGAAGACCAGCGTGACGGGGGTGCGGGCGGGCAGGGTCACGATCCCTGGCCGGTAGCCGTCGTTCGTGGCCCAGACGGTGACCGTGCTCCCCAGGCCGCTCCCCGGGCCGCCCCCCGGGCCGCGTAGGCCGGCCGCAGCCGTGGCAGGGGCGGCGCGGGGCAGCCAGCCGCCCAGGCTCAGCCCCGAGCCGATCGTCCAGAGCCCGACGGCCGCCGCGACGGCCGCGCCGAGCACGGCGAGCCTGGTGCGCGAGATCCGGCGCAGGACGAGCCCCAGCAGGGCCAGGGCGGGCGAGGTGCCGAGCACGAACCCCGTCAGCACCGCGACGCCGCCGATGGCCGAGCCGCTGGAGACGGCCACCACCTCCATAGCCAGCGTCACCCCGCACGGCAGCAGGATGGTCGCGGCGCCGAGCAGCGGCGCGCTGAGCGGCCTGCCGGGCGGTGGGGAAGCGCAGCGGCCGTGGCGGAGCGACCTGACGGCGAAGAGGATCACCGCGATGCCCGCCGCGACCAGCAGCGCCGCGCGGACCTGGGCGGGCAGCCTGATCGCCGAGCCGAGGGCGCCGAGCAGGCCACCGGCCACGGCGTGGACGGCCAGACGGCCCGTGAGGAACTGCCCGATCGTCCACGGGGACGCCCCCGTCAGGCCGAAGAGCAGGCCGCCCTGCATCGCCGTACACGAGGCGGTGCCCGCCACCAGCCCGGCGGCGAGCCCGCTGACGAACAGGGCGACAGGATCCACGATCAGCCCCCGATCGCCGGGCCGTCAGGGCCGCGCAACCGGGCGATCGACCTCCTCACGCTCGAAACCGTAACGTCACGCCCCGGACGCGGCCAGTAACAGTTGTTTCACCCGCGGGCGCGTTTCACAGCCAGCCCGGCTTGACCAGGCCCGACTCGTAGGCGATGACGACGAGCTGCGCCCTGTCGCGGGCGTGGAGCTTCATCATCGCCCTGCTCACGTGGGTCTTGGCCGTGGCGGGCGACATGAACAGCCTGGTCGCGATCTCGTCGTTCGTCATTCCCGTGCCGACCAGCGACAGCACCTCGCGCTCCCGCTCGGTCAGCAGGTCGAGCCCGTCGGCCACGACCGGCTCCTTGGCTCTGCTCGCGTACTCCGCGATCAGCCGCCTGGTCACACTCGGCGACAGCAGCGCCTCGCCGGCCGACACGACCCGCACCGCCTGGATGAGCTCGGCCGGCTCGGTGTCCTTGACCAGGAAGCCGCTGGCCCCGCCGCGCAACGCCTCGAAGACGTACTCGTCCAGCTCGAAGGTGGTCAGGATGATGATCCGCGGCCCCTCGGGCATCTGCCTGGTCGCGGTCAGGCCGTCGGTGCCCGGCATGCGGATGTCCATGAGCACCACGTCGGGCGCGTGCTCCCGCGACAGCCGTACCGCCTCGGCCCCGTCGGCGGCCTCGGCGATGACGCTCATGTCGGGCTGGGCGTCCAGCAGCGCCCTGAAGCCCGCCCGCACCAGCGCCTGGTCGTCGGCGAGCAGCACCTTGATCATTGTGTTTCCTCCGGTAGGGGCAGCCTGGCCTCGACCCGGAACCCGGTGCCCGCGGGCCTGGCCACCAGGGTCCCACCGAGCGCGGCCGCCCGCTCCCGCATACCCGGGATGCCGTTGCCGCTGCCCTCCTCGGCCAGTACGGCAGGCATCGACGAGCCCGTGTCGGCAACCGTGATGACCAGCTCGGCGGGCAGGTAGTCGAGCCGCACCGACACCCGCGACCCCGGCGCGTGGCGGGCGGCGTTGGTGAGCGACTCCTGCACGATCCGGTAGGCGGCCCGCTCGACCTGGGCGGGCAGTGCCCGCGCGTCGGCCTGTTCGAGCGACACGTCCAGCCCCGACCGTTCGACCAGGTCGGTGAGCCGGTCCAGCCCGGCGGTCGGGGAGCGGGGCGCGCCCTCACGCAGCACGTTCAGCACCGAGCGCAGCTCGCCGAGCACCTCCTTGGAGGCGCTCTTGATCGTGGTGAGCGCAGAGCGGGCCTGCGAGGGGTCGTCGTCCATCAGGTGAAGGGCGGTGGAGGCCTGCACGTGGATGAGCGAGATGTTGTGCGCGAGCACGTCGTGCAGCTCCTGCGCCATCGTCAGGCGCTCCTCGCTGGCCTGCCGCCTGGACTCCTCCTCGGCGACCCTGGCCCGCTCGGCCCGCCCCTCGCGCCGGTAGCGGGCCAGCTCGCCCGCCGCGAGGATGAGCGCCATGACCGCGACGATCGCCAGGACGTGCCACAGGCCGGACGAAGGCGGAGGAGAGACCAGCCAGGTCGAGTAGACCAGGAAGAAGATCGTGGTCAGCCCCGCGGCGACCAGCGCGAGTTTCCTGCGCCCCTCGGCCACGGCCTGGAAGAGCAGGATGATCGGGCTGGTGAACACCGGCCCGTAGGGGTAGCCGCCGAGCAGGTAGAGGCAGGTCGCCACGAGCGTGACGCCCAGCGTCGTGGCGGGGAAGCGACGCCTGAAGAGCATCATCGCCGGGCCGACGAGCAGCAGCAGGCTCGCCACCGCGTCGACCTTCGCCCGGTCAGGCTGTGGCAGGCTCGCCCCGTGCGAGGCGATCACCTGGAACGCGGCGACCACCAGGGCGAGATATGGGGTCCTGTTCACCCGTCCACGCTAGACGACCCCGTTCGGCCAAGACATCCTCCCGATGTCGCAGGGGGCCCTACCACCACCGGCGTACCTGGTCCATTGTTGGGATCATGCGCCGACACATCCTCGCACTCGTCGCCGTCACCCCCTTCCTCGTCGCCGCGCCCGCAGTCGCGCGGCCGGCCGATCACGAGCCGGCGCCCGCCATCGCCGGGCCGGCCGATCACAAGCCGCCGCCCGGGCAGAAGCAGCCCGTCGCCGAGGGCTACGGCGGGGCCGTGGCAACCGTCGACCTCGAGGCCAGCAAGGCCGCGATAGCCGTACTGAAGAAGGGCGGCAACGCGATGGACGCCGCGGTGGCGGCGGGCGCCGTGCTCGGCGTGACCGAACCGTACTCCGCGGGCCTGGCCGGCGGCGGGTTCATGGTCTACTACGACGCCAGACGGGGCAGGGTCTACTCGATCGACGGGCGCGAGGCGGCGCCCGCCGCGATGACGTCGACCTCGCTGGAGGGCATCCCGTTCGAGGAGGCCGTCACCAGCGGCCTGTCGGCGGGCGTGCCGGGCGCGGTCGCGCAGTGGGATCTGGCGCTGCGCAGGTTCGGCACGATCAGCTTGCGTCAGGCGTTGAAGCCCGCGATCGAGGTGGCGTCCGAGGGCTTCGTCGTCGACCAGACCTTCCACGACCAGACCGCCGCCAACGCCGCCAGGTTCAAGGACATCGCCTCCACCGCCAAGCTCTACCTGCCGAACGGCGCGCCGCCGCCCGTCGGGTCGGTGTTCAAGAACCCCGAGCTCGCCCACACCTACCGCGAGCTGGGCAGGCGCGGCCCCGAATGGCTGTACGGCGGGCGGCTCGGCCAGGAGATCGTCAGGACCGTCAAGAACCCGCCGATCACTCCCGGCGCGACCCGCAAGGTGCGTCCCGGCCTGATGGAGGTCGCCGACCTGGCCTCCTACCGGGCACTGATGCGGGAGCCGACGCGCGTCGACTACAACGGCATGCAGGTGTACGGCATGGCGATCCCCTCCTCGGGCGGCTCGACCGTCGGTGAGGCCCTCAACATCCTGAAGGTGCTGCCCAGCGTCGGCCTCCACGAGTACCTGGAGGCGTCGAGGCTGTCGTTCGCCGACCGCGGCAAGTACGTCGGCGACATCCCGAACGTCCCGCTGGCCGAACTGCTCAGCGACGGCTTCGCCAAGGAGCGCTCCTGCCTGGTGGGTGAGCGCGCGATGGCTCACCCGGCCGCCCCCGGCACGCCCGATGGCACCTACACCGGCTGTGGCGAGCCGCTCGACGAGGCCGGCACCCCGCCCGCGGAGGAAGGCCCGGAGACCACCCACCTGGTCGTCGCCGACCGGTGGGGCAACGTCGTCGCCTACAACCTCACCATCGAGTCGACCGGCGGCAACGGCATCGTGGTGCCGGGACGCGGGGTCCTGCTCAACAACGAGCTGACCGACTTCAGCTTCGGCCCCGCCCCCGGCGACCCGAACCTGCCCGCGCCCGGCAAGCGCCCCCGCTCGTCGATGGCCCCGACGATCGTGCTCGACGAGGGCAGGCCGGTGCTGGCGGTCGGCTCGCCCGGCGGCTCGACGATCATCACGACCGTGCTGCAGATCATCCTCAACCGCTACGAGTTCGGCATGAACCTGCCCGACGCGCTCGCCGCGCCGCGGGCCACCCAGCGCAACACCGCGCAGACCCAGGCGGAGCAGGGCTTCCTCGACCGCTACCGGGCCGAGCTCGAGGCCAAGGGTCACACCTTCACGCTGAACCCGGAGATCGGCGCGGCGACCGCACTGGAGTTCACCGGAAGGGGGAAGATCCAGGCCGTGGCCGAGCCCGTACGGCGGGGCGGCGGCAGCGCGATGGTGGTTCGTAGCACATCGTGATCGGCCGATGACGTAATGTGCTGGGGTTCGCATCTCCTCACGGGAGGAACCCCCCATGCGCCTGCTGACCGTTTCCGCCCTCCTCGCCGGTGCCCTGGCCCTGCCGGGGCCACCGGCCGAGGCCGCCGCGCGGCCCTCGTGCCGGGCGGACGTGTGCCTGTGGACGGGAGCCGACTACACCGGTGAGGTCTTCACCTGGCGGGTGGCCGACGGCAACGTCCACATCGGCGCCGAGCACGCCGACCGGGTGGGCTCGTTCGTGGCCGACGTCGAGGTCTGCTTCGTCGACACGGCCGACTCCGAGTGGAGCTGGACCGAGCGGCGCAGGGCGGGGGAGGGCGACTACAGCCCCAACTACTACCGGCGCTTCGGCCACCGGATGGACCGCCTCGCCCCCGCCCGCCACTGCTAGCTAGTAGATCAGCTCGAAGGCGTCGGGCTTCATCCTCCTGGTGCGCGCCCAGTACTCGAAGGTGAAGCCCGGCCAGGTCGTCCGGTTGACTCCGTGCTCGTCCAGATACCAGGACCGGCAGCCGCCCTCGGTCCACACGAGGCGGTTGAGGCGTTCCTGCAGCCGCTCGTTGAAGGCCCGCTGCCGCTCGGGCCTGACGTCGATCGCCCTGGCCTGCGTCCTGGACAGCAGGCGCAGGCAGTCCATGACGTACCTGACCTGCGACTCGATCATGAAGACCACCGAGTTGTGGCCGAGCCCCGTGTTGGGCCCGAGCAGGAAGAACAGGTTGGGGAAGCCCGAGGTCGTGATGCCGTAGTAGGCCTCGATGCCGTCCTGCCACGCGTCCTGGATCTTGACGCCGTCCCGGCCGACGATCCGCTGCTCCTGCAGCGCGTCGGTCACCTTGAAGCCGGTGCCGTAGACGACGACGTCGGCCGCGTGCTCCCTGCCGGTGACGTCGACCACCGCGTGGCCGCGCAGCTCGGCGATGGCGTCGGTGACCAGGGAGACGTTCGGCCTGCTCAGCGCGGGATAGTAGTCGCTGGAGATGAGGATGCGCTTGCAGCCGATGGTGTAGTCGGGGGTGAGCTTGCGGCGCAGCTCGGGGTCGGGGACCTGCCGTTCGAGGTGCCGTACGGCCAGGCGCTCGTGGACGGCCATCAGCCTGGGGTCGACGGCGAAGCCGAGCGCCCTGCTCTCCAGTGCCCAGTAGATGCCGTTGCGCATGGCGCGGGCGGCGCCCGGCAGCTTGAGCAGCCGCTGCATCCGGTCGGGGATGGCGAAGTCGGGCTTGGGGTGGATCCACGGGGGCGTGCGCTGGAAGACGGTGAGCTGGGCGGCTGCCTCGGCGGCGAGCCGGGGGACGAACTGGATGGCGGAGGCGCCGGTGCCGATGACGGCCACGCGCTTGCCCTTGAGATCGACGCTGTGGTCCCACTCGGCGGAGTGGAAGGCGGGCCCCGCGAACTCACCCCCAAACTCCGGAAATTTCGGGACATGGAGGGCGCCGACGGCGGAGATCACCGCGTTGGCCCGCATCGTGTGGCCGTCCGAGGTGACGATCTCCCATTCCCTGCCGGTGTATTCGAGGCTCACCACCTGCTTGCCGTACTGGATATGCGGGTCGATGCCGTACTTCCACACGCACGCCCGCATGTACTCCCGGATCTCCTCCTGCGGGGAGAACATCCGCGACCAGCCGGGGTTGAGCTCGAAGGAGAAGGAATACATGTGGGACGGCACGTCGCACGCGCAGCCCGGATAGGTGTTGTCGCGCCAGGTTCCGCCGAGGTCGTCGGCCTTCTCCAGGATGACGAAGTCGTGGAACCCCGCCTCCTTCAACTTGATCGCCATCCCGATCCCGGCGAAACCCGAACCGATGATGACGATTCCCAGCTTGTCACTGGATTCCACGGGACCTCCCAGCGTGGCTCTATTGGACAACAAGTCCAATGTAATTGGACAGGTGTGGGAGGTCCAGAGGCGGTGACCCTGCGAAAGAGTGAAGGAACCGGGCGTCACGGTGTCCCGGAACGACAAGAACCCGCCGCGACCTCGTCGAACGGCGGGTGGGAAACCTCCTGGTCGTTAGACCAGGAGCAGGTAGGCGATCACGCCCACGATCGCGACGGCGAGCACCACCGCGATGATCGGCAGGGCCGCGGAACGCTTGGGCGCGGCCGCCGACTCCTGCTCGGCCCGCTGGGCGAACGCGCGGAACTGCTGGGTGTTGCCCGCGGGGTCGATGTGCTGGTCAGACATGCGTTGCACTCTAGCGGGATCAGCTGGTGGATTTGCACCGTTTGGCCGGACTCGGTGAGGGGCACTCGATTATCGGACCGCCGGTAAGGCCGGATAGCGTGGACGCATGCTCAGAACCCTGCTCGCACCCCGCATGCTCGGGTTGCACCTGCTCGCGATCGGGGTTCTCGTCGGCTTCATCCTGCTCGGCCGCTGGCAGCTCGGTGTGTTCGAGGACTCGGGCAAGCCCGCGGCCTCCTCCGACCCCGCGCCCGTCGGCGTCGAAACGCTCAGCCAGGTCGGCGCCCACATCGACGGCGCCTCCGTGGGGCGGCGCGTCACCGTCTCCGGCGCCTACGACGCCGGACGCCAGTTGCTCGTCGCCGACCGCAGACCCGACGTGTCCGCGCCGGGCGGCAACGTCGCGAGAGACGAGGGCTACTGGGTGCTCACCCCGATCACGCTGAACGACGGCACGCTGATGCCGGTCGTGCGCGGCTGGGTGGCCAAGGCGGACGACCCCGGCGTGGCCGTGCCGTCCGGCCAGGTGGCGGCGAGCGGGCGGCTGCGCGCGCCGCAGAACACCGACAGCGTCCAGCGGCGGCCCGAGGGCGTGCCCGCCGGACAGGTGCAGACGGTCTCGACGGCCGAGCTGATCAACCTGTGGCGGGGGGAGAAGGTGCGCAACGGTTTCGTGGTCGCCCAGACCCCCGGCCTGACCCCCGTCAAGGTGCCGCCCCCGTCCACCGGCGGCACGCTGACCTGGCGCAACCTGGCCTACGCGGCCAACTGGTGGATCTTCGCGGGGTTCGCGGTGTTCATGTGGTTCCACTTCGTCCGCGACGCCGTACGCGCCTCCAAGTCCCCCTCGTCTGAAGTCGTTCTAGAAGGTTGATGATCGTGGAGTCCGCACTCAAGCCCTTCCGGGTCCTCGCGTACATCGTCGGCGCCATGCTGCTCGTGCTCTGCACGGCCATCGTGCTGAGGTACGGTTTCGACATCCCGGAACCCTCCAAGATCGTCTCGCCGATCCATGGATTCCTCTACATGCTCTACCTGGTCGCGGTCATGAACCTCGGCATGAAGGCGCGCTGGAGCTGGAGTTACATGCTGGGCGTCATGCTCGCGGGCACCGTACCCCTGCTGTCGTTCTACATCGAGCGCCGGGTGACCGCCAGAGTGCAGGAGGCCATCGCCTGACGGCCCCCTTGCATTCTTGTTGATCGTCAGTTGCCGATCCCGCGCCTGCGGGCCCTCTTGAGCCGCTCGCGCTGCGACGGGTCGAGCATCATGTAGCCGACCACCGGCGCGGCGACCACGCCGAGCACCACGAGCAGGGTGAGCCAGCCGGGCAGGAACATCCACGACAGCAGGACGGCGATACCGGCGCCAATGGCGTACTTCTGGACGGGCGACATCCTCAACATCCCTCCGAACGCGGAGCCCGCGCCCCGCCTCTCCACATTCTGCGTCGTCCATTCAACGCCCGCGCCCGGCGAGTGGTTCCATCCGCGATATATCTTATTTTTTCTTGTACGGCTCCGCACGGGAGGGCGCCTCCGCGGTCACCGCTGACCGCCCGTCCAGGGGACGCTCCTCGTGCCCGCCCCCTCCCGCCGTAACGGCGCCCCTTTGGCCGCCCCCTTCGGAACACCCCCACCGCCTCCCACCGCCGCGGCACCCGCCCCCGCCGCCAGGGCTCCCCACAGGGAGAGGCTCGCTGCCTCCCATCGCCACCGCGTCTCCTCGGCCCGCCCCTTCGAGGAGACGCTCGCCGTCTCCCCCACGCCGCCGCGCCCTCTCGGCGCCGCCCCTTCGAGAGACGCCCGACCCCCCGTCGGGCGCATCCTTTGGGAGAGGATGCCGTCTTCCGTCGCCACCGCGCCCCTCGGTCGCCAGTTCGGGAGACGTCCGTGGTTCTGCATCGTCACGGCATCCTGGCGGTCACCTCGTCGGCGGCGGACGTTTCTTGCGTTCCGGGCGGGTCACGGTTGGGGGGAGGTGGGCACCGCGGCGATCGCCTGTAGGTCGAGGCGCAGTTCGTCGGCCGTGAGCCGCTGGCGGGGCGCCCCCGACAGCAGACGGAACAGCACGGGGGCGAGCACTCCCGCCCTCGTCAGCGGCGCACCGGGTGCGGGCGCGCGCCCCTCGACGGCCGTGAACAGCGTCGCGCCGAGCGACCACAGATCGGCGGCGGGGCCCACGTTCCCTTCGGGAGCGGTGTAGGGGGACATCCCCTGCGCGGGCGCGGGATCGGCCAGCGTCACCTGCCCGCCGCCGCCCACCAGGATGGTCTCCGGCCTCAGGTCGCCGTGGTAGTGGCCCGCGTCGTGGAGCGGGGCCAGCAGGTCGAGTACGCCCAGGCCGACCGCGGCCGCCTCCTCGGGAGCCAGCGGGCCCGCCGCGTGGAGGATGTGCTCGAGGGGACGCGGCGGTTGCTCAGGGACTGCCTCGGGTCGGCTCGGCTTACCCTGCGGCTCGTCGGTCAGCACCAGCGGACCCGTGAACGTCGGCCGCCTGAACGGAGCCGTCGTCTCGACAATCGGCACGGGCTCGGGCTCGGGTTCGCCGGGCATCGCGGCGAGCACCGGCGGGGCGGCGTCGTCGGTGACCCCCCAGCCCAGGGAGGCGCGAGGCGGTTGCCCCTCGGCCGGATTCCCACCCGGCGGAGGTCCGTTTTCGCCAGGGGGAGCCCACTGCCCAGGTCCGTTCCCGCCGGGCGGCCCCCACCCTGCGGGGGCGTGGCCGGGCGGCCCCCATGGCCCGGGACCGTTCTCGCCAGGCGGTCCCCATGGCCCAGGTTCGTTCCCGCCGTGGGGACCCCATGGTCCAGGTCCGTTCCCGTTGGTCGGACCCCATCCCGCGGGGGCGTGGCCGGGCGGTCCCGATGGTCCAGGTCCGTTCCCCTCGAGAGGTCCCCATCCTGCGGGGGCGTGGGCGGGCGGTCCCCATGGTCCAGCGCCGTTCCCCTCGGTCAGACCCGATCCTGCGGGGGTGTGGCCGGGCGGTCCCCATGGGCCAGTGCCGTTCCCGTCGGACGGACCCGATCCTGCGGGGGTGTGGCCGGGCGGTCCCCATGGGCCGGGTGCGGCGTTGGGCTGCGGACCCCACCCTTCGGGCCCCGGCGCTGGACCCCATGAGCCAGGGACACCGCCAGGGTGAGGGGAGGGCTGCTCCGGCCCTGCCTGTCCCGGCTGGGCGGCCTGGGCTGGGTGGGAGCCGATGGCCGCGGGGTCAACGGGTCCTTGCGAGGCGCCCCACGGGGCGTCGGCGGGAGGCGGGCCACCTACGACGGGAGGGGCCGAGGGCACCGGCCCCCATCCGGCTGGCTGCGGGGGAGCGGTCTTGTTGTCCTTGGGACCGCGCCGCAGCACCCTCCGGAGCAGCGAAGGCTTTTCTGACGGTGCCGCGGCAGGCCCGGCACCCGCGGGAGGGAACGGCTGACCGGGACCGGGCGGCATGCCACCGGGACCCGGAGGAGGGCTTCCAGGGGCTGGCGCCCACGCCGGAAGCGGCGCCGCCACGGGGTCCGCCGGGTGTGCCGCCGGACCTCCCAGGACACCGTCGGGCCCTATCGCGTCGAACACCGCACCCTCGGGCTCCCCCTGCGGCGCAGCCGGGCCGAGCCCTCCCCCCTGGGACGCCTGCTCAGGTCCAAGGGGGCCGTAGCCGGGGTCCTGGGGTGCTCCTTCGGCTCCCATCGGGCCGGACCCTCCTGCCTGGGACGCCTGCTCCGGCCCCACTGGACCGAAGCCGGGGCCGCGGGACGCGCCGTCCGGTCCCGCTGGTCCGAACCCCGGACCTTCGGGTGCGCCCTCGGGTACCGCTGGGCTGAAGCCGGGGCCCTGCGATGCTCCCTCGGGTCCCATAGGGCCGAACCCCGGACCTTCGGGTGCGCTTTCGATGGGGCCGGAACCCTGGGGTGTGGCCTGGCCGCTCGTGGGGTCGGCGGGAAACGCGTGGGGCATCGCCTGCGGACCGGAGGGTGCGGCGCCCGGAGCGGCGGTTTCGGTCTGGTGGGCGGGCCGGGTGGCCTCCAGCGCGTCGAACTGGAGGGCCTCGTGGCGCATCGCGGGGCGGGTTACCTCCAGCGGGTCCCGCTGAGTGTTCTCCAGGGGACGCGACGGCTGGACGATCTCGACCCTTGTCGTCTGCTCGGCGTCCTCGTCGACCGGACGCAGCGACCACGGGCCCGACGCGGGGGTGGCCACCGGGTGCGCAGGGGTGAACGGTGGCGGCGCGTCGTCGGTGGAGAGGTCTGAGGCGGGCGTGGCGGGATCCGGGTCCGGGGATGGCGAAAGAGGCGCGGGCTCAGGGGCGGAAAGCGGCAGGGCGGAGGGCAGCGGGGCGGAGGGCAGCGGGGCGGAGGGCGATGCGTTAGAGGGGGGCGGCGCGGAGGGCGAGGCGGTGGAAGGCGACGCGGTGGAAGGCGGCGGGGCGGAGAGCGGCGGAGCGGAGGGCGACGCTGCGGAGGGTGGTGGGGCGGGAAGCGGCGGGGTGGGGGGTGGCAGGGCGGGTGACGGGGGCGCGGTGCCTGCGAGGTCGGCGAAGGCGGCGGCCACCGTCTCGGCCGTCGGGCGGGCGGCCGGGTCCGGGTTGAGCATGTCGGTCAGCAGGGGACCGAGCGCCCCGCCGATTGGCTGGCCAGGCTGGGGAGGGCGGCCCTCCAGGCCGAAGTGGAGGGTCGCGGCCAGCGACCACAGGTCCGCCGCGGGCCCGACCCCCTGGGGACGGAACGGGGTGGCGACGCCGAAGCCCGTCAGCACCGCCCTGCCCGTCGGCGTGAGCACGATCGTGGACGGCTGGATGTCGCCGTGGACGACCCCGACACCGTGGACGGCCCGCAGCGCCGCCACCAGATGCACGCCGATCCTGGCGACCTGGACGGGCGGGAGCGGGTGCCGTTCGAGGACCGTCTGTTCGAGTGTGCGTCCCTGGGGCAGGTCGACGACCAGCCACGGCGTGCCGTCCTCGACGATCACCTCGTGGACGGCCTCGATGGAGGCGTGTCCGAGTCCGGTGACGAGCCCGACCTCGCGTCCGACCATGCCGCACAGCTCCCTGCGGGCCGAGGGGTCGGGCGGGAGCCGTACCTCTCTGATCCCGACGTCGCGGCGCATGAGGTCGTCGGCGGCGAGCCAGAGGGACCCGGCGCCCAGGGGGTTCAGCAGCCGATAGCGTCCGGCCAGCCGGCGTTGGCCGTTCATGGTGATCTCTCCGTCCAAACGCGTGCAGCGACACAGCACGATATCGGTTTGTCGGGAAATGCCACCATCACAGCCGGCGGGTGAACGCGGCCCGGTAGGCGGTCGGCGTGAGTCCGGCCCTGGCGGTGAGGTGCTTGCGAAGGGAGTCCGCGCTGCCCAGGCCGCTGCGGGCGGCGACCTGGTCCATGGGCAGGTCGGTGGTTTCGAGAAGCTCGCGGGCGCGGTCGAGGCGTTGGTGGAGCAGCCACTGCAGGGGGCTGAGTCCTGTCTCGGCGTGGAAGCGGCGGGTGAGCGTGCGGACGCTGGTGTTGGCGTGGGCGGCGAGGTCCTTGAGCGTGAGGGGCCGGTCGAGCATGGTCAGCGCCCACGCTCGGGTGTCGGCGAGGGAGGTGCCGCGTTCGGGTGGCAGCGGGGTCTCGATGAACTGGGCCTGGCCGCCGGGCCGGACAGGGGAGACGACGGCGAGGCGGGCGACCGCGTTGGCGGTGGCGGCGCCGAAGTCGAGCCTGACCAGGTGGAGGCAGAGGTCGATGGCGGCGGCCGCGCCCGCGGAGGTGAAGACGCCGCCGTCCTCGACGTAGAGGACGTCGGGGCGGACGTCGACGGACGGGAACCGGGCGGCCAGGTCACCGGCCAGCCCCCAGTGGGTGGTGGCGGCGCGCCCGTCGAGCAGCCCCGCCTGCGCGAGCACGAACGCCCCGGTGCACAGCGAGGCGATGCGCGCCCCGGCGGCGTGCGCGGCGCGGAGAGCGTCGAGCGTGTCGGGGTGGGCCTCCTCGCCGCCGCTGCCGACGGCGATCACCGTGTCGGCGTCCTTGACCACCTCGAGGCCGTCGGGGACGTGGATCCGCGGGCCGCCGATGGTGGCCATCATGCCCGGTACGGCGGTGCAGACCTGGATCTCGTACCCGGCCGCGTCGCCGAAGACCATGTGCGGGATCGACACGTCGAAGCTCATCACGGGCGGGGTGATGACGACGGCTATCCGATGCATGGTCAGCTGCATGGCCCGATCCTCCGGATGGTTGGCATTCCGGCCACTATCGCATGACCTGTCCTGTCGCGAGGGTGGAGGCATGCGGAAACTTCATGTGATCACCGGTGCGGGCGCGACGGCGGCCCGTACGGCAAGGCTCCTGGCGGACGACGACGAGCGGGTGCGGCTGGTCAGCCGCAGCGGAACGGGCCCCGAGCACCCGCTGATCGAGCGGGTGGCGGCCGACGCCACCGACACCGGGCGGCTCGTCGAGCTGCTCGACGGCGCCGACACACTGATCAACTGCGCGGCCCCGGCCTACCACCGGTGGGTGGAGGAGTTCCCCGCGCTCGCGTCGTCGCTGGTGGAGGCGGCCGGGCGGACCGGCACGCCGTACGTGATGCTGGGCAACCTGTACGGCTACGGCCTCGTCGACGGCCCGATCGGGCCGGACCTGCCGCTGCTGGCGCAGGGCCCCAAGGGCAGGGTGCGCGCGGCCATGTGGGAGCAGGCCGCGGCCTCGGGCGCGCAGGTGACCGAGATCCGGGCCGCCCAGTTCTACGGCGCGGGCGCGGTGTCGGTGTTCAGCCTGATGGTGCAGTCGCAGGTGCTGGCCGGGTCGCCGGCCGTCGTGCCCCAGGAACTCGACGTGCCGCACAGCTACTCGGCCATCGGCGACACCGCCCGCACCCTGGTCGCCGCGACCAGGGACGAGCGGGTGTGGGGCCAGGCCTGGCACGTGCCCACGGTGACGTTGTCGGTGCGCGAGCTGGCCACCAGGCTGGCCGAGCTGGCGGGCGTGGCCGCGCCCAGGCTCGACCTGATGACCGACAGGGACATCGCGCTGCTGTCGCTGACCAACCCGTTCTGGAGTGCGCTGAACGAGGTGCTGGAAAAGCCCGGACGCCCCTACGTCGTGGACTACTCCGAGACGGAGGAGGTGCTGGGCGTCAAGCCGTCATCGGTCGACGACGTGCTCGCCGAGGCGATCCAGGCCTCGTGAGCCGTGACCAGCCTGCCCCAGAGCAGCGATCGGTCGCCGGGGGGCAGGGCGATGCCGAAGACGTCCGCCAGGGCGGCGAAGTAGTCGGTCTCGCTCTCCAGCGTCGTCGAGGTGGTGTCGTCGCCGACCCTGGTCAGCACGAGGCCGCGCAGGATGTCGACACCTGAGGCATCCCGCCGGTTGAGCGTCGCCGTTCTGACGAAGCCCGAGGTCGGCGAGGTGGACAGGTGCTCGTGCATCGCCTCGAACTCCGCCATCTCCGCCGGCTTCATGCCGAAGTCCATGCCCGCGAACGAACCGCGAGGATCGTGGTCGAAGCGCCATCCGCCCGGCGCGACCTCCGAGGGCCGCATGCCGTACTCGAAGGGGCCCTGCCGGTAGCGGCCCTCGGCCAGCGGTAGCGGTTCGTGCAGCGCGTCGCCGAGCCCCGCGTCCACCAGCCACTCCTCAGGACCCTCTGAGGAGGGCAGCCGCACGGTCAGCACCAGATGGTTGCCGGTGACGCCGGGCTCGGCGCCGTGGTTCTGCACGCCGCCGACGTGCCTGGTCACCTCGTAGCCGAGCGCGGTGAGCAGCGCGGACAGCGCGCCGTTGAGGTGGTAGCAGTAGCCGCCGCGCCCGCTCAGGATCCGCGCCGCCGACTCGGCCGGATCGATCGTGGTCGGCCGGTCGAGCCAGATCTCCAGCACCTCGTACGGCACGCGCTCCACGTGCGCGGCGTGCAGCGCGCGAAGACTGTCCAGGGTGGGAGGGGCGCTCTCCAGTCCGAGCCTGCGCAGATAAGCGGTGATGTCCACGACCGACAAGTCTGCACGGGATGTGCACATCTTGGGGAGTGTCGTCTGCACACGTCCCTTCTACGCTGCTGTCCGTGGCAGACCAGCGACGCATCCTCGTGGTCGAGGATGACGAGACGATCGCGCTGGCCGTACGCAACCGGCTGGCCGCGGAGGGCTTCGACGTGCGCGTCGCGAGCGACGGCGAGGCGGCACTCACCGCGTACGGCAGAGCGGAACCCGACCTGGTGATCCTCGACCGGCTGCTGCCGGGACTGGACGGCCTGGAGGTGTGCCGCAGGATGCAGGCCGCGCGGCCGGTGCCGGTGCTCATGCTGACCGCACTCGGCGAGGAGACCGACGTGCTCGTCGGCCTCGGCGTGGGCGCCGACGACTACCTCGCCAAGCCGTTCAGCATGCGCGAGCTGGTGGCCAGGATCCACGCGCTGCTGCGCAGGGTCGAGCGGGCCGCCCAGCTGGCGATCGAGGACACCGTGATCAGGGTGGGCGAGGTGGAGATCGACACCGCGGCCCGCAGGGTGTTCGTGCGCGGCACGGAGGCGCAGCTCACCCGCACGGAGTTCGACCTGCTGCGCCGGCTGGCCGAGCGTCCCGGGCAGGTCTTCGAGCGCGACCGGCTGCTCTCGGACGTCTGGGGCTTCTCCGAGGCGGCCGCCACCAGGACCGTCGACAGCCACGTGCGCGCCCTGCGGCGCAAGCTCGGCTCCGACGTCGTGCGCACCGTCCACGGCGTCGGCTACGCCCTGGTACGCCGATGAGGCCCCTCGACTTCCTCGGCCGCATCAAGGTGAAGCTGGGCATCGTCATCGTCCTGGCGGTGGGCACGGCGTTCGTGGTCAACGAGGTCGGGCTGAACGCGGGCGCCTCCCGCGAGGTCAGGATCGCCGTCGCCAGCATCCTCGCGCTGATCATGGTGCAGGTGCTCGCGCACGGCATGACCAAGCCGCTGCGTCAGCTCGCCTCCGCGGCCCAGACGATCGCCAAGGGCCACTACACGCTGCGCGTCCGTGCCACCTCGCGGGACGAGGTGGGCGAGCTGGCCAGGGCGTTCAACGCGATGGCCGCCGACCTCGGCGAGGTCGACAGGCAGCGGCGGGAGCTGGTCGCCAACGTCTCCCACGAGCTGCGCACGCCGATCACGGGCCTGCGCGCGGTCCTGGAGAACGTGGTCGACGGCGTCTCGGCCGCCGACCCCGTCACGATGGGCACGGCGCTGGCCGCGACCGAACGGCTGGGTCGCCTGGTCGCCCAGCTCCTCGACCTGTCACGGCTCGACTCGGGCGTGCGCCTGCTGGAGGCCGAGCCGGTCGCGCTGGAGCCCCTGCTCGACCAGGCGGCCCGCGAGGCCGCGATGGCGCGCGACGACGTCACGATCAGGCCAGTCTGCGCGCCCGGCCTGGTGGCGCGGGCCGACCCCGACCTGCTGGCGCAGGTGCTGGCCAACCTCCTCGACAACGCGGTACGGCACAGCCCGCCCTCGGGCCTGGTCACGCTGTCGGCGCACGGCCACGGCTCAGGGGTGCGGCTCCTGGTGGCCGACCGGGGTCCGGGGATTCCGGAGGCGGCGCGGACCAGGGTGTTCGAGCGCTTCTCCAGGCTCGACACGGCGAGGGCGGCCGACGCGGGCGGCTCGGGGCTCGGCCTGGCGATCGTGCAGGAGATCGTCGAACTGCACGGAGGATCCATCCGCATCGACGACGGCGCGGGGTGCCGCATGGTCGTCGACCTTCCAGAGAGGATCACAGTGGAACCCGACATGGCGCGACTGGGGATCACCCGCGCGACCGAGGACGTCCAGGAACCGGAAATCGGCCACGCGGCCGACGTCCAGGAGAGCGAGCCCGCCCCGGCACAGGAGGCCGCCGAGGTGAAGGAGCCGGTGGAACCCGTGACCTGGCCGGTCCCGGTCCCTGCGCAGCCGCCGCCGCCCAGACCGGCGGGCGGGGTGGGGGGCATCATGCTGTGGACCGTGGTCGGCCTGGGAGGCGGCGTCCTCATCGGCCTGTTCCTGGCGGTCTTCATCGGCATGGTCTTCGGGACCATCGCGGCCATCCTGGTGATGATGGTGGTCAGCGCGACGGGGGCGGCCGTCGGCTCGGCGATCGGGTCGGCCAGGGGGCAGGCGCCGCCGTACCCCGCGATGAACCACCAGCCGCCTGCGCACCCGGGGGCCGCTCCCGCCGGTCCTGCGGTGGAAGGCGCCCCGGCGGCTGGCCCACCGCCGCAGGCGCCGCCGCCACAGGGGCCGCCGCCGCACGGGCTGCAGCCGCAGGGGCCGAGGCCCCCGGCGCCGCCTTATGTGCCGCCGCCGCTCTTCCCCCGGCCCGAGCTTCCCGACACGCCGCGCTGGCTGCTGCCCGCCGCGGCGGGGGTGGGCGTGTTCGCCGCCGTCGCGCTGCCGTACGCCAGGGCGGGGCTGGGCATCGCGCTGGTCGCGCTCGTGCTCGGCGCGGCCGCGCTGCCCGCCGTCCTGCGCAGGCTCACCCCGTGGACCGCCGCCTTCGGGCTCATCGCCTACGCGCTCGTCTCGATGGTCGCCGTCAGGGACGCCGACTGGCTGGTCCTGCCGCTGCTGGCGGCCGCCTTCGGGCTCGGCGCGATCGCCGTCTCAGGGCCTGGCCGCGGCTGGCTGGCGCTGATCAGGGGCGGCATCTCGGTGGCGTTGGCCGTCTTCCCCGTGCCGTGGTTCCTCGCGGGCCCGCTGAAGACGCTGACCGTACGGCGGCGCATCCTGCCGCTGGTGGCGGGGCTCGGCATCACCGCCGTCCTGCTGGTCGTCTTCGGCCTGCTGTTCGCCTCGGCCGACAAGGTCTTCGCCTCCTTCCTCAACCGGCTGTTCGTCGCGCCCGAGTGGGCGGACACGCTGCCGTTGCGCGTGTTCGTCTTCGCGGTGTTCGCCGTGCTGATGGCCGCCGCCGTCCTTGTGGCGATGCGCCCGGTCGCAGACCCGGTCAGCCCCTCGTTCAGGATCAGGCTGAACCGCAGCCTGTGGGTGGTGCCACTCACCGGGCTCAACCTGCTGTTCGCCGCGTTCGTCGCCGTCCAGGTCACCGCGCTGTTCGGCAGCAACGCCTGGCTGCTGCGCACCACGGGCCTGACCTACGCCGACTACGCCCGCCAGGGCTTCTTCCAGCTCATGGTCGTCAGCGTCTTCGTGCTCGCGATCGTCGCCGTGGCCGGCAGCGTGGTGCGGACCGAGCGCGGCGACCGCGTGGCGCTGGCGATGCTGCTGGGCGTGCTGTGCGCGTTCACGATGGTCATCCTGGTCTCCGCGCTGCACCGCCTCGACCTGTACACCGACGCCTACGGTCTGTCGCGGCTGCGCGCCTCGGTCGCGGCGACGATCTGGTGGCTCGGCGCGGTGTTCGCGGTCGTCCTCGTGGCCGGTGCCGTACGGCTGGCGGGCCGCGGCTCGGCGTGGCTGCCGAGGACCCTCGTCCTGATCACCGGGGTCGGCCTGCTGACGTTCGCCGTCTGGAACCCCGACCTCCAGGTCGCCAGGACCCAGGTCGACATCAGGGGAGTGGAGCGCATCGACCAGGACTACGTCGGCGACCTCGGCGCGGAGGCCGTCCCCGAGCTGGACCGGCTCCCCGAGCCGTTGCGCAGCTGCGTCCTGGCCGACGTCATCCGCGCCAACGGCCTGGACGAGCCCGACCCGTGGAACGGCTGGAACCTCGCCAGGGCCGAGGCCCGCGCCCTGCTGGCCGAGCACCCGGTCGTGCAGAACACGACCTGCGCCCCGCGCTCGCGTGAAACCCCTTGAGTAAAGGGAGCCGCATTTCTTCCGGGAAACGCGGCGCGAGAAAAGCAGCAAATCAGAGTAATGGTTGAATCTTCGTGTGACGTTCGACGTGGTCATCAGTGGCGGGCGGGTGCTCGACGGCACCGGCGCTCCGGCTTTCAGGGCGGACATCGGGATCACCGGCGAGCGGATCACCGCCGTCGGGCGGCTCGACCCGGCCACGGCAGGCCAGGTGATCGACGCGACGGGCCGCCTGGTCATGCCCGGGTTCGTCGACTGCCACGCTCACGGTGACGCGCTCGTCTTCGACCCCCAGGTGCAGCTGGCGGCGCTGCGTCAGGGGGTGACGACGTTCGTCCTCGGCCAGGACGGCCTGTCCTACGCGCCGGGCTCGGCCGCCACCGTCGGCTACGCCACCCGCTACTTCGCCGCCGTCAACGGGGTGCACCCCTTTCTCGACGACTTTCCCGATGGCGCGGCGAGCGTGGCCGACCTGCTGGCCGGATACGACAGGGCGACCGCGCTCAACACCGCCTACCTGCTGCCGCACGGCACCATCCGCTACGACGTGATGGGCGCCGCCCCTGGCGAGCCGTCACCCGAGCAGCTCGCCCGGATGCTCGCCCACGTCGAACGCGGGCTCGCCGAGGGCGCGGTCGGGCTGTCGAGCGGCCTGGAGTACCTGCCGGGCCGCAACGCCTCCTCCGCCGAGCTCGCCGCGCTCTGCCGTCCGCTGGGCGCGCTGCCATACGTCACCCACATGCGCGCCTACGGCGCGGGCGCAGGCGTCGGCATGGCCGAGGTGGTCGAGATCGCCGGAGCATCGGGCGCGCCGGTGCACGTCTCCCACCTGCACGGCCCCGCCGACGTGCTGCTGCCGCTCGTGCAGGGCGCGCTCGACCGCGAGGTCGACCTCACCTTCGACACCTACCCCTACCTGCGCGGCAGCACGATCCTCGCGATGATCGTGCTGCCGCCCCAGGTGCCGGCCGCCGAGGTGGACAGGGCGCTCGACGTGCTCGAATCGTCCTCGCTCGCGGACTGGTGGCCGACGCTCGACGGCCTGTGGCCGCGGCTGACGGTGTCGCACGCGCCCGGCGAGGAGTGGGCCGAGGGGCTGACCATCGTGGAGGCGGCCGGCCGCAAGGGGGTCGCGCCCGCGGAGTTCTGCCGCAGGCTGCTGGTCGACACGCGCCTCGAGGCGGGCTGCGTGGTGGCCAGGCCCGACGAGGGGCCCGAGGGGGAGGAGTCGGTACGGCGGATGCTGCGCCACCCCGCGCACACCGGCGGCTCCGACGGGATCTACGTGGGCGGGCACCCGCACCCGCGCGGCTGGGGGGCGTTCGCCCGCTTCCTCGGCGTGCACGTGAGAGAGCTGGGCGACTGGACGTGGGAGCAGGCCGCGGTGCACCTGGCGGCGCATCCGGCGCGCCGGTTCGGGCTGCTGGACAGGGGGCTGCTGCGGCCAGGGATGGTGGCCGACGTGGTCGTGGTCGACCCGGCGACGGTGGCGGACCTGGCGACGTACGCCGCACCGCGGACTCCGGCGACGGGGATCTCGGAGGTGCTGGTCTCCGGGACGCGGGTGCTCTCGCACGGCGCCCTGACCGGCCACACCCCAGGCCGCGCCCTACGCCCCACCGCGTGACTTTCGCGTACGGCCGCGGCCCGGGGGACGGTGTCGGGTTCAGGTGCGCCGTTGCGGCGCCCGGCCATGCGCGCCCGAGGAGCGTCCCTTCGACAGACCCGCGCCGGTGACCACGGAGGCGCGTGGAACGGCTTGCCGTACCGAATGAAGATCACGCCGAGAGGCGGGATAGGGTCTGGGCGATGAAAGGGATTCGGTCGGAGTGCCTGGGGGAAGGCGTGTTCGGCGGGGCGTTCACCTTCCCGCTGATGGTCGTCAAGCGCGCCGCCCTCGAACACAACGTCGCCACCATGGCCGCCTTCACCCGCGACCACGGCATGTTGTTCGCGCCCCACGCGAAGACCCACATGTCACCCGAGATCGCCCGCATGCAGCTCGACGCCGGCGCGTGGGGCCTGACGGTCGCCACCCCCAGCCAGGCGATGACCGTGCGCGGCTTCGGCGTGTCCCGGATCATGGTCGCCAACCAGGTCGTCGACCCCGCGGGGCTGTCCTGGGCCGCCGCCGAGCTGGACGCCGACCCCTCCTTCGAGTTCGTGAGCTTCGTCGACTCCCGGGCAGGGGTGGACCTGCTGGCCGGGCACGCAGGCACGCGCCCCTTCCAGGTGCTGGTCGAGATGGGGCACCACGGCGGCCGGGCCGGCTGCAGGAAGCTCGACGACCTGCTCGACCTGGCCGCCTACGTGCGCGCGACCGACGGCGTCGAGCTCGCGGGCGTGGCCGGGTACGAGGGGGCGCTGAAGACCGCCGACGAGGTCAGGAAGTATCTGGCGATCCTGCAGAACGCCGTCGAATACCTCAGGGCGCCGATGCTCAGCGTCGGCGGCAGCCAGTGGTTCGACGTGATCGGCCGCGAGCTCGTCACCGCCCAGACCGCGATCGTCCTGCGGGCGGGCGCCTACGTCACCCACGACGACGGCTACTACCGCGAGCGCACCCCCTTCAACCGCGTCGAGGGCAGCCTGGAGCCGGCCTTCGAGATCTGGGCGCACGTGCTGTCCACCCCCGAACCCGACCTGGCGATCATCGGCATGGGCAAGCGCGACGCCCCCTACGACGAAGGCCTGCCCGTCCCGCGCAGACCGGACCTGACCGTGGTGAAGATGCAGGACCAGCACACCGTCGTCCAGGGCGCGCTGAAGGTGGGCGAACTGGTCGCGTTCGGCATCTCCCACCCCTGCACCGCCTTCGACAAGTGGCGCGTGCTCCCGCTCGTCGACGACGACTACACCGTCGTCGGCACCGTCAACACCCACTTCTAGGGAGATCCGGTGAAGAAGGAACTCAGGACCACCGAAGGCGCCGCTCCCGTCGGCGCCTACTCGCAGGGCCTCGTGGTCGGCGACTTCGTCTACACCTCCGGCATGGGCCCGCTCGACCCGGAGACCGGCGAGATCGTCGGCGACGACATCGAGACCCAGACGCACCAGACCATGAAGAACCTCGGCGCGGTCCTGGCCGCCCACGGCCTCGGCTTCGACGACGTGATCAAGTCGACCGTCCACCTGCAGCACCTGCAGCGCGACTTCCCGGCCTACAACGAGGTCTACAAGTCGTACTTCACCCAGCCGTACCCCGTCAGGACCACGGTCGGCTCCGAGCTGATGAACATCCTCGTGGAGATCGACTTCGTCGCGCACAAGAGCGCGTAAGGTTCGCCTGTGGACAGTTCCGTGTACGTCTTCGCCGAGGATCTGCGCAGCGAGGGCATGGAGAAGGTGCTCGACAGGATCCGCGGATACGGCGTCGGCGGCGCGACCGTCGGCGTCGTCCACCACCGCACCCGCGACGTCACCCCGCACGGACTGTCCAGGCTCACCCTCCGCCAGGACGGAGCGCACTTCCCGTTGTCCGACGACCTGTTCGGCGGGCTGCGCCTGCGTCCCGCCCCCGGCTACCTCGACGTCCTCGACGGGCTGCGCGAGGCGTGCTCCTCGCGCGGTCTGAAGTTCCACGGCTGGACGGTGTTCCTGCGCAACGAGTCGATCGGGGTCAAGCATCCCGACGTGACGGTGCGCAACTGCTTCGGCGACCGCGGCTACCCGACCGACCTGTGTCCCGCCCACCCCGACGTCAGGCTCTACGCCGTCGCGCTGGCCAGGGCCGTGGCCAGGCTGGGCGTCGACAGCGTGGTCGCCGAGTCGCTGCACTACCGCCCGCTCAAGGCCGAACGCTCGTTCGTCCCGCTCGGGCCCATGGACGCCTACCTCATGTCGCTGTGCTTCTGCGACTTCTGCATGCGCAGGGCGAGCGACCTGGGCGTCGACGTCGAGACGGCCCGCGACGAGTGCTCACGCGTCGTTGGCGCGGTCCTGGACGGCGAGCCGCCCGCGCAGGGCGAGGTGACCAGGGCGGCGCTGACCGCCTACGCCGGGCCCGACGTCGTCAACTACGCCCGCGCCCGCTCCGAGACCGTCACCTCGCTGGTGTCCGAGGTGTCGGCCGCGGTCGCCGCCGAGGGGTCGCAGCTGACGTTCGTCGACGCCACCGGCGCGGTCAAGGGCTACAAGCACGGGCTTCCCTCGCCTGGCCTGGCCGCCCACGACGCGTGGCAGCTCGGCGTCGATCTGGTGGCGCTCGGCGACCTCGTGCCGTCCTTCGGCGTCCTGGCCTACGCCCGCGACGCGGCGAGGGTCGCCGACGACGTGGCCGCCTACCTGCGTTCCGTCGGCAAGGACCGGGAGGTGCGGGCCGTGCTGCGGCCGGGCAACCCCGACAGCGACACCACCGACCGGCTCGTCGCGAAGGTCCGTGGCGCCAAGGCCGCGGGCGCCGCCGCCGTCGACTTCTACGCCTACGGGCTGGTGCCGTACCCGACCCTGGACCGGATCCCCGCCGCGCTCAGCTGAGGCTGTCGAGCAGCATCGGCAGGGCCCGCTCCAGCTCTCTCGTCCAGTACGGCCAGCGGTGCGTGCCCGCGCCGTACAGGTTCACGGTGAGCTCGACGCCCGCCTTCCTCGCCGCCTTGACGAACGCGCGGTTCTCCTGCTCGATGAACGCCTCGCCGCCGTCCTTCGGCGTGTTCCTGCCGTCGAGCGGGCCGGGCCGGCCGTCGCCGCAGGAGACGTAGACGGGGATGCCCTTCAGGTTCTCGGCGAGGGCGGTCGGGTTGTGCGCGGCGAGGTCGTCGCCCCACAGCTTGTCCGGGTCGTCGCCGGAGCGGGCGGTGAGGTGGTCGAGGTCCTGCCTGCTGACGTCGAGCAGGCCGGAGAAGGAGGCGGCCGCCCTGAACATGCCGGGATGCCGGGCCGCGTAGGAGAGCGCGCCGAACCCGCCCATCGACAGTCCCGCGATCGCTCTTCTGGCGGTGGCGCCGTAGCGTCGTTCGACGAGTTCGCGGACCTCGGTGAGGTGGAAGGTCTCCCACTGGGGTCCGTCGAGCCAGTCGCTGTAGAAGCCCGCGTAGCCCGCCTCGGGCATGACCACGATCGCGGCGGCGGCCTCGGTCACCTCGTCGGCGCGGCCGTCGCTCACCCAGGCGTTTCCGGCGTGCCTGCAGCAGCCGTCGAGCAGGTAGAGGACGGGCCAGGTGGTGCCGGGACGCCAGCCGGTGGGAAGCAGGATCTGGACCTCGGCCCGCCGCCCGACGGCGGGCGAGTCGACCTCCATCGTGACGAGGCGGCCTTCCTTCTTCTCACTGACGATCGTGAGCTCGCGCGCCGTGCCCGGTGCGGCGCACCCGGTGGCGGTCAGCACCGCGACGAGGAACGTGGCGAGCAGGCGTCGGAGCACTACGGCTCCTCGCTGGATGCTACGCCGTCGAGCACCGCCGACACGGCGCGCTGAGCGAACCCCGGCTCCACCGGCAGCCCCCTGAACACCGCCCGCACCCACACCGCACCCGCCAGCAGATCGACCACCAGCATCGGATCCGTGTCACCCGCCAGTTCCCCCCGCACCCGCGCGCGCTCGAAGATCTCCTGCTCGCGGGCGAACCGGTCGGCGAAGAACCCGCGCACGTTCAGCTCTGGATGGTGGACGGCGGCGCCGAGCGCGGCCACCGCGACGTCGCTGGACGGCGGGCGGGTAAGCAGCGCGACCATGCTCTCGACGAGGGCCTCGAGGTCGCCGCGCAGGGTGCCGGTGTCGGGCGGGTCGATGGCGAGCGCGTCGGCCTCGATCAGGGCGGCGGCCAGCAGGGCGGGCTTGGACGGCCACCAGCGGTAGATGGTCGTCTTGTTGACGCCGGAGCGCTCGGCCACCCCCTCGATGGTCAGGCTCTCGTAGCCGCGCTCGGCCAGCAGGGTGAGGGTGGCGTCGAAGATCTCCTGCTGCTTGCGCGGTGCCATGTGGGAGATCGTAGCTCCGGGGAGTCAGGCGGCGCGGCGGCCCGTGAACGCGGTCGCGATCCCCAGCCCGATGTACACGATCCCGCTGAAGTAGCGCAGCGCCCGTGCCCGCTTGGCCAGCCGTCCGCTCAACGCCCCCGCCATGAACGCGTACACGATGTCCGACAGCAGCCCGAGCAGCAGCAAGGTCCCGCCGAACAGCACGATCTGCATCGCGGGCGAGCCCGCCGCCGGGTCCACGAACTGCGGCAGCAGCGCCAGGAAGAACAGGATGACCTTGGGGTTCAGCAGGTTGACCAGCACCCCTTCGAGGAACACCTTCCCCAGCGGTTGCGGCTGCGCCGTACGGGCCGTGGGCTCGTCCTTGCCGGTCAGCGTCCGCACCCCCAGATACACCAGGTAGGCCACCCCCGCCCACTTCACCACCCCGAACCACGTCGCCGACTGCGCGATCAGGTACGACAGGCCGCCCGCCGCCGCCGCGATGTGCACCAGCGTTCCCGCCTCCACCCCGAACGCGCTGGCCAGCGCCGCCGCCCTGCCCTGCGAGAGCCCGCGGGCGGCGATGTAGAGATGGTTGGGCCCGGGGATGAGGACCAGCGTGAGCGAGGCGACGAGAAAGAGCAGCATGCGGGTACCGTACGCCGCCTTTGGTCCACGGCCGGAGTCCAATGGAAGCCCGGTTGTCCGGTCCAATCGGAATGTCGGCCGGCCGTGGCATAGTGGCCGGATGAACGGGCTGCTGATCGGGCGATCCGCCGAGCTGGGCGGGCTCGTTCGCGTGCTCGAAAACGCCATGGACGGTAGCGCGGGCGTGGCCCTGCTCGGCGGCGACGCGGGCATCGGCAAGACGCGCCTGGCCACCGAGCTGGTCGCCGAGGCACGCAAGCGCGGCCTCAACGTCCTGGTCGGCCAGTGCGCCGAGCTCGGCGACGCCCTGCCGTACCTGCCGCTGGCCGACGCGCTGCGCGACCCCGCGCTCGCCGACGCCGTCGCCGCCCGCCCCATCCTCGGCCAGCTGCTCGACGACGGCAGCGCCGTGGCCTCCTCCTCTGGGCTGACCCAGCAGCGGCTGTTCGGGTCGCTGCTCGGCCTGCTCGCCGACGTCCAGCCCGTCCTGTTCGTGATCGAGGACCTCCACTGGGCCGACCGCTCCACCCGCGACCTGCTGGTCTTCCTCAGCCGCATGCTGCAGTCCGAGCGCGTCTGCGTCGTCGGCACCTACCGCACCGACGACCTGCACCGCCGCCACCCGCTGCGTCCCGTGCTCGCCGAGCTCAAACGCCTGCCCTCGGTGACCGCCGTGGAGCTGCGCCCGCTCGGCTCCAGCGAGATGTCCGACTATGTGGCGACACTGGGGGAGGTGGGCGCCCGCGGGCTCGGCGAGATCGTCGCCCGCGCCGACGGCAACCCCTTCTACGCCGAGGAGCTGTTCGCCGCCATGGCCGAGGGCGAGGCCCTGCCTGACAGCCTGGCCAGCCTGCTGCTGTCCCGCGTCGAGCTGCTGTCCGAGCCGGGCCAGCGAGTGCTGCGCGCCGCCGCCGTCGCCGGCCGCCGCGTCGAAGACTCCCTGCTGCGCGAGGTCTCGGGGCTGCCCGTCGGCGAGTTCGAGGAGGCAGTCCGCGAGATCGTCTCCCGCGGCCTGCTCCTCGTCGACGGGTACGGCTACGCCTTCCGCCACGCGCTCCTGCAGGAGGCCGTCTACACCGACCTGCTGCCCGGCGAGCGCACCAGGCTCCACAACGCTTTCGCCGCCCGCCTCACCTCGCCCGCCGAGCTCGCCCACCACCACCTCGCGGGCCACGACCTCGCCGGCGCCCTCACCGCCTCCGCCGAGGCGGGCCGCATCGCCGAGCGGCTCGGCGCCCCCGCCGAGGCCCACCGCCACTACGACCAGGTGATCGAGCTGTGGGAGCGGGTCCCCGACGCCGAGCAGCGCGCGGGCGAGTCCAGGCGCGGCATCGCCATGCGCAGCGCCATCGCCGCCGCCGACAGCGGCGACAACCACGGCGCCGTCGCCCGCCTGCGCGCCGTCCCGCCCACCCCCGAGGTCCAGGAGCGCCTGGCCTCCTACCTGTGGGAGATGGACCAGACCGACGAGGCCATCGCCGTCGCCGAGTCCGCCGTCGCCACCGCCACCGAGCCCGTCGTGCTCGCCCGCGCCCTGGCCACCCTCGCCCGCTGCCTGGCCTGGAGCGACCGCCACGCCGAGCTCGAGCCCCTCGCCGAGCGCGCCCTGGCGACCGCCCGCTCGTCCGGCGCCGCCGACGCCGAGGCCAGCGCCCTGGTCACGCTCGCCTCCGCCGCCGAACTCCGCGGCGACTGGGCCCGCGCCGAGAGCCTCTTCCATATGGCTTCCTCCCGCGCCTCGGGCAACCTCGCGATCGACCTGCGCGCCCTGTTCAACCTCTCGCGCGTCCACTACGACCTCGGCCGCCTCGACCAGGCCGCCGAGGTCGCCGACCGCGGCATCGCTCTGGCCGCCGAGGCCGGGCTCAGCTGGAGCACCTACGGCACCGACCTGCGCTTCCTCCGCTTCCTCATCCACTACGTCTCAGGCGAGTGGCACGAGGCCGAGGCCATGGCCGCCCGCTTCCCCACCCGCGTCGGCACCGTCCCCGAGTCCATCCTGTCGTCGTTCGCGCTGTTCATCGAGGTCGCCCGCGGCCTGCCGAAGGTCGGCGAACGCCTGGCCTGGCTCCAGCCGTTCTGGTCCGACCCGCTCGTCACCTACATGTCGCGCGGCATGGCAGCCGAACACGCCCTGTGGAACGGCGACCTCGCCGCCGCCCTCGACCACGTCGAGGCGGTCATGGGCATCCTCACTCCCAACGACCCCGCCACCCTGCGCGTCGCGGCGACCGGGCTGGCGGTGCTGGCAGAGCTGGGCCGTACCAAGGGAGCCGACGAACTGATCGCCCGCGCCCGCTACGCCGCCTCCACCGGACCCGACGGCGAGCGTGGCGAGATGGGCCTCGAAGGCCGCGCCTGGCGGCTGCGCGCCGAGGCGGAATGGTCACGCGCCCACGGCCGCTCCGACCCCGACCGGTGGCGCGAGGTCGTCGAGGCCTTCTCCTACGGGTTCGTCTACGAAGTCGCGCGGTCGCGCTGGCGCCTGTCCGAGGCCCTGCTGGCCACCGGCGACCGGGCGGCCGCCCAGCAAGAATGGACGCTCGCCCGCGAGACGGCCGCCAAACTGGGCGCCGCGCCGTTCGCCGCCGCGCTCGAGGAGTTCGGCAGGCGAGCCAGGTTCGTGGGCGCGACCTCGACCGGCGGGCTCACCGCCCGCGAGGTGGAGGTGCTCGCACTGGTCGCCGAAGGCCTGGGCAACAGGGAGATCGGCGAGCGGCTGTTCATCGCGCAGAAGACGGTGAGCGTCCACGTCTCCAACATCCTGGGTAAACTCGACGCCTCCACCCGCACCCAGGCCGCCGCCATCGCCCGCAAACAGGGCCTGCTGCCCTAGGCTCTCGCCCTCACAGCCAGCTCCCTGACCACCTGGATCAACTCGGCCGGATCGAACGGCTTGGTGAGATAGGCGTCGACCCCGATCCCCAGGCCGCGCCGCCGGTCGGACTCCTGGGCTCTCGCGGTGATGAGGGCCACCTTGATGTGCGCGGTGCCCTCCTCCGCCCGCAACCGCGACGCCGTCTCCCAGCCGTCCAGCCGCGGCATCATCACGTCGAGGGTGATGACATCGGGCATCACGTCCATGACCCGATCCAGACAGTCCTGCCCATCGCTCGCGGTCGCCACCTCGAACCCCTCCAAGGTCAGGTTGACCGCGATGAGCTGCCGGATGACCTCGTCATCGTCTACTACCAGTACCCTGCCCAGATCCTCGCCCACGGCCGCCAAGGTAACCCGTCGAGAGGGGGTCACGTGCGGTTTTCGATGGATGTGGGCTGGGAGCTTCGGAGTGGTGCAGAGTGGTGGGCAGATGCTGGTAACGTTGTCAGTCGTCGAGCCCCCTTAGCTCAGGGGATAGAGCACCGGCCTCCGGAGCCGGGTGCGCAGGTTCGAATCCTGCAGGGGGCACTCGATCTTGACCAGCGAAAACTAGGCGCTGACCAGGACAAAGAGCATACGAGCGGGCGGGTCTCCAGTCTCATGGAGTCCCGCCCGTTCTCATTGGCGCTCGCTGGTTGTGGACCAGTTGTGGACCAGCTTTCACAGGGTCAGAGCGGCCTCTATCCGGCGGTTGTTCTGGTCCTGTCGGCCGTCCAGGCACTTGGCGTAGCGCTTGAGGAGCACTTTCACGCTGTTGCCCGCGCGAGCGGCCACCTCGGTGGCGTCCACTCCAGAGTTGAGCCAGGTAGACAGGGCTGCGTGCCGCAGGTCGTAGGGCCGTCCGGCCAAAGGGGAGGCCACCTGTTGAGGGGTGAAAGCGAGGCGGCGCGCCTCCTCCCACGCTCGCGAGTAGGTAGAAGCGCCGAGGACACCGCCGCGCTCATTGCGGAACAGGCGGCCATCCGGGGCCGTGCCGAACTCCTCCAGGTGGGCGCGGAGGGTGGTCACCAGCTCGGGCGGGATGGGGACCTCTCGGACGGCGCTCGTGTCGCGCTGCTTCAAGCCGCGCAGATCATGGACGGTGCCGGTATCCGTCCACTGCTTTCCGCTGCTGGGGCGGGTCTTGGCCAGGGTGAGCAGGCCCCATCCTTCCCCGGGTAGGTCGCAGTCGTCTCGCTGCAGCCCTACGGCCTTGGCGGGCCGAACTCCCGCAAAGTACAGCGTTGCGTAGAAAGCCACCAGGCGGCGCCCTCGGTCGCGGTGCCAGCTCCCGACGTACGACACGGCGGCGAGCAGTTCCCGCGCCTGCTTGGGGTTGACCACCGCGCGCCGGTCTAGGGCAGCATCCTTGGCAATCTTCTTCTGTTTAATCCGCTTGAGTGGGTTCTCCTTGAGTTCGCCGAGGTCAACGCCGTATTCCAGTGCGGTGTTCAACCCTCGGCGGCGTCGCGCCGTGGTGTCCGCAGCGGCGGGAAGCCGATCCAGGGTGAGGCCGAGGGCATCGCTCACGCGGCGCGCGACGATGGGGTCCGCCATGTCGGCGAGCGGGAGCGTGGACCTCTGGAGAATCCGCACGGTCGGTTTCAACTCCGGGGGTGCGGCTTCGCCATCCTCGCGGGGGATCAGCGCCCATTGCATGGCGGCACGAATCTCCTTGCGGGGCAGGGCGACAAGCATCGCGAACGTGGCCACAGCCAAGCAATCCACGATGCTCTCGCGCGTCTTCGCGGCAGCGCCGGGCCAGCGCATGGCGGTGTACTTGGCGGCGAAGTCGTACCAACTCATGGGCGGTGCCTCGGCGTCGGCGGCCAGCATGGAGGCGGGTAGACCGGTCTCCGTGTCGAAGAGTTCGCCCTTCTTTGGTACGGCAGGCGGCCAGCAGCCGTACGCGCGCCGAGGTTTGGCCGTTGTCGTCGGCTTCGGCGGTGAGCACCAGGGCGGCGGCGCGGGCGCGTTCGGGCCAGGTGCCGCCCGCGTGGTCGGCGACGATGACGAGGGGTTCCCAGGTGTCGGCGGCGCGGTCTTCGACGGCATGCCGGGTTCTGCCTGTTCCAGGGTGGCCAGGTCGGCGCGTAGCCACTGTTCCAGGTGGGCGGCGAGCTGGCGGAGCGGAGATCGGTCGCGGCGGTGCCGGTAGGGGGCGGCGCTCTCGCCGGGGGCGCGGCGGCGCATCCGGATGACGACGGCGCGGTCTTCGATGGCGTCGGGCATGGCGCCGATTCCGGCCAGGGCTGCCATGGCGAAGGTCGGAATGCTTTCTACGCGGTTGGTGGCGGCGTCGTAGCGTTTGGCGGGCCGGTTGCGCTGGTGTCCTGCGTTGAGCAGGCCGCGCAGGTCTTCGTTGCCGTCTGCCTTGGGGCCGAAGATGGTGTCGGCCTCATCTACGAGCATCGTGGGCGGGTCGTCGGTGATGGAGCGGTAGACGGCGGCGCTGGAGGAGTTGACGGTGATGAACGGCTCGTGACAGGTGGCTTCCACGATGTCTAGCAGCCGGGACTTGCCGCATCGCTTTTCCGGTCCGCGGATGACCAGGCGTGGGGCGTGTGCCCAGGCGGGTTGGGCGTGGCTGGCTGCGATCCACAGCGTGACGGCGTCGGCAGCCTCGGCGCTGGGCAGGATCACGTACCGGGTCAGGGCGGCGCGGAGCCGGTCAAGCAGGTCAGCGCCGTTCGGCTTAGAGCTCATGGTGGATCTCCCTTGGCGGATCTACGCGGTAAGGCGGCGGGGTCGGTGGGAGCCGTGGCGCAGCCCGGAGGTGACGGTTCGGGCCACTTCGCCGAGGGGTAGCCCGAGCGCAACCCCTCCCTGTTCAAGCAGCTCTTTCACCTCCTGCTCGGGGAGAGCGCCGCCTGCGACGAGTTCGCCGAGGGCTGCGGCCGTTCCGAACAGGGTGCGGTTGCGCTGGCTGGGTTGGGCCACGGCCAGGTGCGCAAGTTCACGCTCCAGGGCCGCGCGCAGGTAGGCGGAATGGCGGCTGCCGGGGATGGGGACGTGGACGGGCCGCTTGGGCGGGATCGGTGCGGGCTCAAGCAGCTTGAACAGGGAGGGGGGTAGCGGGGCGGGCGCGGTGAGGTGCTGCACCGTATACGGGCCGACCCCGTCGGGCAGGGACACGATGCTGCCGGGGCCGACGACGTAGCCGCCCCAGGCGCGGGTGTCGATGAGCCACCCCAGGCTGCCGTTCGTGCTGGGCAGGCGGGTGCCGGGCGGGGCGTTGTAGTACAGGTGCGCCGCCGCGCCGGGTGCGGACTTGGAAGGTCTCCAGCTCCAGCGGGATACCGGCGCGCTGGCGGATCAGCGCGAAGACGTCGGCGCCGTCGTGGACGCCGGGCAGATTCCACGGGCGAGGCGGGTGCTGGCCTGGTTTGGGCATGTCCAGGTCGATGACCAGCAGCCGGGCCGGGCCGGTGGCAATACCGATGTTGTAGGGGGCGCGCGTCTCCCAGTCGGTGAGGCCGCGCGGGGGCGCCTTGTCGCCAACGGCTAGCGGGAAGACGGGCCAGCCTTGCGCGGCGGCTCGGAGGGCGGCGGCGGTGGTGTCGGGTTGGTGCGCGGTCATGCGGCGCTTGCCGCCCATCCTGCGATCCCGGTTCGTCCGTCACTCAGCTTCTTGGCGCTGGCGCGTCCGACTGACTTCTTCGGTGGCGGTGATTCGGGCGTTCCTTAACCGCCAAGATGGAACTCGCGACCTGCAGCGGCGAGCACCCCAGGGCTATTGCTGTCCCAGCATTTCCGGGCTAGTTATGAAAGGTCGAGATCATCAGCTGGAGGAGAGCTCACGATGACGCAGCCCTCGCTGTTCGCTCCGGATCCGGATCAGGCCCCCGTGAAACCTGTTGATCCAGGCGCCGAACAGATGCGGCTGCTCATCACAGTGAAAGCGGCACCGAACCCGTCCGCGACATACGGGGAGACCGTGTGCGTCGCCGCTCTTCGACTCGATCTCGGGAAGGAAGGGTGGGTGCGGCTTTACCCGATTAACTATCGGGAGCTCGATCAGCCGAACAAGTTCAAGAAATACGACATCATCACCCTCGACGCGCGACCGACTCGCACCGATCGACGCCCGGAAAGCTGGCGACCTCTTGTCGCAACGGTCACCAAGCAGAGTCACCTGCCGACGTGGAAGAGGCGACTGCCCTACGTGCGAGAGCATATTCGAGGGACGATGTGCGGCCTCTTGGAGAAGGTCCGCACGAGGCCTCCAGGCCAGTCATTGGCAGCCATCCGTCCGCGCGAGGTCACCGGTTTCGACATTGAACCGCATCCGGGATGGACTCCTGATGAACAGGCGAAGATCGAGACGTACGTCAGCCAGCTCGACCTGTTCGAGTCGGCTCCGCGCACGGCGCTCCAGGCTCCGCGATTCAAGGCGTGGTATCGGTATCGGTGCCACGAGGCGCGTTGCTCGGGCCATCGGCAGGGACTCCTGGACTGGGAACTGGTGGCGCTGCAGCGCAAGCTGACCAGTCTCGACGACCGAGAGGCCATGGAAGCCCTGCGGCAACGGTGGCTTAGCGAAATCTGTGCTCCCAGCAATGACGTGGTGTTCTACGTTGGAAACCAGGCCAAGCGTGAGCACGTCTTCAGTGTGCTCGGCGTCTTCTATCCCCGCCGATAGCCGATGCCGGCCAGGACGCTCGTGCCAGACCTGAGCCGGTCCAGCAGAACGTGCCGATGGCAGCGGAACTCGTCGGCCTCGAAGCACAACAAAGCCACGATGCCCTCGTTGGCCGCGGCGGCGATCTCATCGAGTCGAGCATCGGCATCAGCGCTGTCGATGGTCTTCTCATACGTCGTGCGAGCCGCCATCAGTTCATCGTGAGGACCGGCGAACCCTGGCCGATTCCACTTCGGGTTGCCAAGTTCACGTGCGTGGACGTAAGCCACTCCAACATCGGCTAGCGCGTTGCCCAGCGCGGTCTTGCTAAAGCCGCGCTTCCGCGAGATGGGATTGAGGCGCACATCGACGACGGTTGCGACGTCGTGCGCCTGAACACGTCGCAGGAACGATGCCATGTCCTCAACGCCCTCGTACCCCATGCCGATCAAGCCGCGCGGTCTCATGTTCATGCTGTCCACCCTTACATAGCGATCTTCGCTGTCAATCGCGATCGACCCACAAGGCGATCACGTTTGCCCCGTACGCACTGATATGCCCCGACTCCTGCGTGCAGGTCTTCTCGACCACCCGTGGTGGCTGAGCGTCGACAACGAGTTGGACGCACAGAAGCAGCTGCGGTCAGCTGCCCGCTCATGAGTAGCAAAGGACGCTCTCGTCCGTCTCAGGCGAGGGCGTCTGGATCAGGCTGGTCCGCGGCGCAGCCACTCTCCGTAGGCGGCGAGGGACCGTTCGCGCACCATTTCTGGCTGGGACTCGTCCACTAGGCTGGGTAGGTCACACGCACTCGTCGATGGGCCGCAGCGTGTGTGCTTGGATCTCGGCTTCAGGGACGCCGATGGTCATTTCCGACCAGGTGGCGGCGTCGATTGGCTTGGCTGGCCCACCCATGGTGGTGACTGACCACTGTTGCTTGTCCAGTGGGTTGTAGAACGAGCCGAAGATAGCGACGTTGGCATCGGCTGGGGGTATCACTCCCAGGCTTAGGGCGTAGTCGATCTCCGTGCACGAGGGTATGGCGGCCATGTAGAGCTGGCTTTTCCAGACGTCGTCGAAGTGCATGACGGTGAAGGTGGTTCTCACCGTGATGCTGTTTCCGTTGCTGATGGTCACGGTCCGGTGCTGTAGGAACTGCTGCTTCCTGGCTGGGTAGTCGCCCATGACGACTCGCTGTGCAAATAGCTGTCGTGTGTCGTCATGCTGCTGTTTGCTGACGCTGAGTGCCTTTGTGGAGATGACGAGCGCGGGTACGGCGATGAGTCCGGCAAGGACGGTACCGATTGTGGTCCACCACTGAAGTAGCCGCCCTTCCAATCCCCGTGTCCGGTTGGCCCGGTCACGTCGGAGCTGGGCCCGTTTGGCGGCCAGGCGGGTGATCTTCGACGACGAGGCGGGGTGCTTCAGGTGTACGCGGGCGGGAGTTCGTATGGCGCGTCGCGGCTCTGGCTTCGGTTCGGGCTGTCCGAGCAGGCGCAGGAGTAGCTGGGGGAGAAATCGACGGACGCGCGACATGCTACCCATAATGCAGTGGCCAACCTGCAACCGCAGGAAGAGATGCTGATGCAGTTGGTTGCGCGTGCGCGTGTTGACTGTGGTGGTCGGGGATCCCCGTGGCGCTGCGCCCTCCGTTCCAGTACTACGGAGCCAAGGGAAGACTCGGCCCCTTCCTGGCCAGCCTGCTCGGGCAGCACAAGAACTGCGAACCGTTCGCGGGCAGCGCAGTGTAGGCGGCCCTTCGAGCCCGTTGCGAGCCAGACCTACGGACTTGCCATGGAAGACGCAGGTAGAACTGTGATCGTGGAGAGGCCTCCGGAGCCGGGTGCGCAGGTTCGAATCCTGCATGTGAGCGGACAGGGAGTTCTGGCTCTGTCTCACTCCACGGGGTAGCGGTTACAGCATGTGAGTTCTGGTGCGATTGGTGTTGGTCGCGGTCCTGTAACACGCTGCGCATGGGAAC
>NZ_JBHZBH010000032.1:0-104068 GCF_042754765.1 Nonomuraea sp. NPDC059194
GGCCTACTCGCTCCCTTGGGGGGGGGGCGCACACTCGCCGGGCCCCCCCCGGGTGGCGGGCCCTGTTCCGCCCCGTCGTGTGCCCGGCCCCCCCCCGGGGGGGGCGCGGTCCTCGGGTGTCACGGGGTGGGGGAGAGCGCGGCCAGCCCCTTCCTGGCGTAGGCGATGCTTCCCGACAGGAGCGTCACGCCCGACAGCACGCCGCTGACGAACGGCACCCAGGCCAGGGCGGGGGTGAACGACATGATCAGACCGATGATCCCGAGCGCGGTCAGCCCCACGCCGGGGATCAGGATGCTGGGCTCCTTCCACACCGGGGCCAGCGCGACGAAGTGGACGCCGACGATCAGGGCGACCCACGCGACATTCGTCTCGACGGGACGCTCCATGAGGCGCAGCACCTGCAGGCCGCCGAACAGCAGGATCGCCTCCGCGGCGACGATCAGCAGGTAGCCGCGGCCGAACATGGTGCCGCCCTCGGGCGGCTGGGGAGGCTGGGCGCCCGACCTGAGGCGCCGACCGGCGCTGAACCACAGGAAGATCGCGTACGCCGCGGCGAGACCCGCGGCCACTCGAAGGACGGTCGCGATCACGGAGCCCAGGGGGCCCGGCGCGTTGACGATCACGAATACCGCTCCGAAGACGGCACCGACCAGCATTCCGGTCAGACGATTCTGCATGTCCGGAAACGATACAGGTTGTCATCATCTTTCCCGGAAGTGGGTATTCGCCGCAGAACTAAACATCAACACCATCGCTCCCAGCACCGCCGCCAGGTGCAGGACGCGGCTGACCGTGAACGCGTAGGTGGGCAGGTCGGCGGAGGCGAAGAAGGCCGTGACGGAGTTGCCCGCCAGCAGCCACTGGACGGGTTCGATCACCAGTGACACGGTGCCGAAGACACCGAGCGTGAGGGCCAGCGCGATCCTGGCCCAGTTTCGGCCCTGTCGCAGGCGGATCGCGAGGAAGACGGCGCCGGCGAAGACCGCCAGCCGTACCGCGAGGCCGCCGGCGAGGGAGGAGAACGGCGCGCCGGCCGACATCGCTTGCCCGACGGCGAGGGCGGCCTCGAAGGCGCCCGCGCCGACGGCGGCGAACCAGAGGGTGGCGGCGGCCCTGACGGGGGCAGGGACGGGGGCCGGAACGGAGGCTGTCTGTACGGTGACCATGCACGCAGTCTCCACGCACGACCCAGGCCGGATCAGCCCTGCGCGCACCCGGACCGGAGGTGGGGCGCTCCCTACCCCCGGTCGGTGGTCAGCTCGTCGGTGGCCTCCTGGAAGGCGTTGGCGGCCTTGCCGAAATAGTCGAACAGCGTCGCCTGCTGCTCGTCGGTGTAGTCGCCCAGCAACTCCGCCAGCCGCCGCCTGGCCCCCTTGAGCGCCTCGTCGAGCCGGGCGGGCCTGCCGGAGGCCTCGACGATCACCTTGCGCCGGTCGGTGGGGTCGGCGACCCGCCTGACGTAGCCGCTGCGCTCCAGGCGGTCGATCAGCCTGGTGGTCGCGCCCGTGGTGAGCCCCGCGCGTACGGCCAGCTCACCCGAGGTGAGCGGGCCCGACAGCGCCAGCGTGTTGAGCGCGTAGAGGTCGGTGGCGTTCAGCCCCGCCGATTCGGCGCTGGCCAGGCTGTGCAGGACCACCGCGCTGAGGTACTGCCGGAAGACCACGCTCGGTTCCATCGGGGGATTCCTCTTCCTGTGCAAGTGTTGCACTAAGGAAGATATCATCCCCCGTTCCGGTCAGCGAAGCTCGCGCTTGAGGATCTTCCCGGTGGCGGTCATCGGCAGGCTCTCACGGAACTCGACGACGCGGGGGTACTTGTAGGCGGCCATGTTCTCCTTGCACCAGGCCACCAGCTCGTCCTCGGTGATCGAGGCGCCCGCGTTCGGGATGATGTAGGCCTTGATCTCCTCGCCGTGCGACTCGTGCGGGATGCCGACCACGGCGGCCAGTGAGACCGCGGGGTGGGTCATCAGGACCTCTTCGAGCTCGCGCGGGTAGACGTTGAACCCACCGCGGATGATCATGTCCTTGGCCCTGTCGATGATGGCGTAGTAGCCGTCCTCGTCGCGGGTGGCGATGTCGCCGGTGCGGAACCAGCCGTCGTTCATGACCTCTTCGGTCGCCTCGGGCCTGTTGTAGTAGCCCTTCATGACGTTGTGACCGCGGACGGCGATCTCGCCGGGGCCCTCGCCCTCGATCGTCTTCCAGTCGTTGTCGACCAGTCGTATCTCCACGCCCCAGATCGGGGTGCCGATGGTGCCCGGCTTGGTCGGCCGGCCGAGCTGGTTGAAGCTGGCCACGGGGGAGGTCTCCGACAGGCCGTACCCCTCCAGGATGCCGATGCCGAAGGTCTGCTCGAAGTCGCGCAGCACCTCGACGGGGGAGGAGGCGCCGCCGGCCACGGCGACCTTGAGCGAGGTCGGCACCTCGGCGCCCTCGGCGTGGATCTTGGTGAGCAGGCCCCAGAACATCGTCGGCACGGCCGCGAGGAATGACACGTTCTCCCTGAGTATCAGCCCCAGGGCCTCGCCCGGCTCGAAACGCGGCATGAACACGAGCGTGCCGCCGCGGCGGAAACCGGTGTTCATCACGACGGTCTGGCCGAAGGAGTGGAAGAGCGGGAGCACGGCCAGGTAGGTGTCGCCGCCCTGCGTGCGCGGGAACATCTCGTCGCTGACCATGGCGTTCATCAGCATGTTCTGGTGGCTCAGCTCGGCGCCCTTGGGCTGGCCGGTGGTGCCGGAGGTGTAGAGGATGACCGCGGTGTCGTCGGGGGCGGTCTGCACGGTCTGGAACTCGCCCGGCATGCCGTTCAGCGCCGCCCAGATCGACTCGCCGTACACGGACTCGGTGGCCAGCGGCGTGGCCGGCAGCACGAAGAAGTGCTCGCACCCGTCGGCGGCCTCGAAGCCCGCCCTGCCGCGCTCGCCGAGCGGCAGCTCAGGGGTGCCCTCGAAGCAGAACAGCGCCTTGGCGTCGCTGTCGTCGAGGTGGTAGGCGATCTCCCTCGACTGCAGCAGCACGTTCAACGGCACGACCGTCGCCCCGGCCTTGAGGATGCCGAAGTAGACAAAGGGGAAGTAGGGCACGTTCGGACAGGCGAGCGCGACCTTGTCCCCCTTGCCGACGCCGCGCGCCACCAGCAGGTTCGCCACCTGGTTGGCGACCGTGTCCACCATGGAGTACGGCAGGCGCATATCGCCGAAGACGACGGCCGTGTCGTCGGGCGCGGTGCGGGCGCTGTCCTCGAGGACGATCGACAGGTTGAGCATGGGCAGGCCTTCCTCCCTCGCGCTTACTCCTACCCGCGACATCTTGGCAGCAAGTACATACCAACCGGTAGGTAACAAAGGTTACAGATGAGTATGGACGAGCCGGGCAAGCTGACGTATGCACGTCCTGTGGAGTATGACTATGTGATCGTCGGCGCGGGTTCGGCGGGCTGCGTGCTGGCCAACAGGCTTTCCATGGACCCCTCGGTGACAGTGGCGCTGGTCGAGGCGGGCGGGCGGGACGACAAGCTGGAGATCCGCATGCCCGTCGCCTTCGCCAAGCTCTTCAAGACCGACTACGACTGGAACTACTCCACCGCCAAGCAGGACGAGCTGGCCGGGCGCGAGCTCTACTGGCCGCGCGGCCGCGTCCTCGGCGGCTCCTCCTCGCTCAACGCCCAGATGTGGGTGCGTGGACACCGGCGCGACTACGACCAGTGGCAGGTCCCCGGCTGGGGCTACGACGACGTCCTGCCGTACTTCCGCAGGGCCGAGCGCCGCGTCGGCAGCAACACCGGCGGCGTGTACGGCGAGGCCGGACCCGTGCACGTCTCCGAACTGCGCAGCCCCAGCCCCACCACGCTGGCCTTCCTCCAGGGCTGCGAGGAACTGGGCATGAGCAGGCTCGACGAGCTCAACGGGCCGTCGAACGAGGGCTACAGCCCGACCCCTGTCACCCAGAACCGCGGCCGCAGGTGCAGCGCGGCTGACGCCTACCTCAAGCCCGTGCTCAGGCGGCGCAATCTGACCGTCGTCACCGGCGCCCGGGTCGAGCGGGTGGTCTTCGACGGCAGGCGGGCGGTGGGCGTCGAACATGACGGTGGGGCCAGGATCACCGCCAGGCGCGAGGTGGTCCTTGCGGCGGGCGCGATCGGCTCCCCGCACCTGCTGCTGCTGTCGGGCGTCGGCGCGGCGGGAGAACTGAAAGAGGCCGGTGTGCCGGTGGTCCACGACCTGCCCGAGGTCGGCAGGAACCTGCAGGACCACCTCGCCTCGGCCGTCTACATGAGCTGCCCCCGGCCGATCACGCTCACCAAGGCCGCCGAGAGTTTCGGCAACCTGCTGCGCTACCTGGTGCTGCGCAACGGGCCGCTGACCACGAACGTGGGCGAGGCCGTCGCCTTCGTCAGGACCTCGCCCGACGAGCCGGCCCCCGACATCGAGCTGGTCTTCGCGCCCGGCTTCTTCTTCGAGCACGGGCTCGTCGCGCCCACTGAGCACGGGCTGACCATCGGCGCGGTGCTGCTGCAGCCCGAGAGCAGGGGACGGGTGGGGCTGAGCGGCCGCGACGCGGTCATCGACCCCCGCTACCTGTCGGCCGAGGCGGATCTGCGCAGGCTGGTGGCGGGGCTCAGGACGGCCAGGCAGATCTTCGCGACCGGGGCGCTGCGGCCGTACGCGTCGGGGCCGATGGCGCCCTACGCCGGGCAGAGCGAGGACGAGGAACTGGAGCGGTGGGTGCGCGAGCGCGCCGAGACCCTCTACCACCCCGTGGGCACCTGCAGGATGGGCACGGACGCGGGCTCCGTGGTGGATCCCGAGCTGCGGGTGCGCGGAGTGGAAGGGCTGCGGGTCGCCGACGCCTCGGTCATGCCGACGCTCAACCGCGGTCACACCCACGCCCCGGCCGTCATGATCGGTGAGAAGGCGGCGGACCTGCTGGTCGCGGCGGCTCGGCGTGGACCCTTGACGTAAGTGAACACTTGCGCCAACGATGGGCGGCATGGACATCGATCTGGCGCAGATCCCGTTCTGGGGGCTTCCGCAGGCCGAGCGGATGGAGGCCTTCAGGCGGCTGCGCGAGCTGGACCGGCCGGTGTTCGTCAAGGAGAACGCGGTCCCGTTCATCGGCGGGGGCGAGGGCTACTACGCCCTGGTACGGCACGCCGACGTGACCGAGGCCAGCCGCAACGCCGCGGTGTTCAGCAGCGAGCCGTGTTCCAACAGCATCCCCGACATGCCGCGCTGGCTGGCGGTCTACTTCGGCTCGTTGATCAACATGGACGACCCGCGGCACGCCAGGCTGCGCAGGATCGTCTCCAGGGCGTTCACGCCGCGCATCCTGGCCAAGATGGAGGACGACCTGGCCGTGGCGGCGGCGGAGATCGTCGACGCGGCGGTCAAGGAAGGGCCTGGCGACTTCGTCGAGCAGATCGCCGCCAGGCTCCCGGTCCGCGTCATCTGCGACATGATGGGGATTCCACCGAAATTTCATGACATGGTGCTGCGCCGTACCAATGTGATCCTCGGCAACGCCGACCCCGAGTACACCGGCATCGGGCCCGACCTCGACCGGTGGAACGTCGCCAAGGGCCTCGGCAAGCTCCTGCACGCCGGCCACTCGCTCAACCGGCTGGCCGCCAGGCTCGGCGACGAGCGGCGCAGGCGCCCCACGGGCGACCTGGTCAGCCTGCTGGTCAACGGCGAGGAGCGGCTCACCTCCCAGGAGCTGGGCTCGTTCTTCATCCTGTTGGTCGTGGCGGGCAGCGAGACCACCCGCAACGCGATCGCCTACGGGCTCAAGCTGTTCACCGACCATCCCGAGCAGCGCGAGCACCTCATGGCCGACTTCGACGGGCGGATCGTCAAGGCGTGCGACGAGATCGTGCGCTACTCCACCCCGGTGATCCAGTTCCGCAGGACCGTCACCAGGGACCACGGGATGTACCGCAAGGGCGACAAGGTGCTGCTCTTCTACAACTCCGCCAACAGGGACGAGTCGGTCTTCGCCGACCCCGACGTCTTCGACATCACCCGCGACCCCAACCCGCACGTCGGCTTCGGCGGCCCTGGACCGCACTACTGCCTCGGCGCGCACCTGGCCCGAAGGGAGATGACCGTGATGTTCCGCGAGCTGTTCACCAGGCTGCCCGCCATCCGCGCGGTGGGCGAGCCCGACCTCCTGCTGTCGAACTTCATCAACGGCGTCAAGCGCCTGCGGTACGAGCACTGATGCGTGGCAGACTGGCCGCCATGGAGATCAGGACAGTCCACGCCAACGGGCTGGAGTTCGCATATCTGGCCTTAGGTGATGGCCCCCTCGCCCTGTGCCTGCACGGCTTTCCCGACACCGCGCACACCTGGCGCCACCTGATGCCCGAGCTGGCCGCGCACGGCTACCGCGCGGTCGCGCCGTTCCTTCGCGGCTACGCGCCCACCGAGGTCCCCGCCGACGGCGCCTACGAGGCGGCGGCGCTCGTCGCCGACGTGGTGTCCCTGCACGAGGAGCTCGGCGGCGACGAGCAGGCCGTGATCATCGGCCACGACTGGGGTGCCGTCCCCGTGTACGGCACGACCGGCCGCTTCCGCAGGTCGGTGGCCCTTGCCGTACCGCCGGTCGGCGCGCTGCTGGGCGGCTTCACGGAGTACGAGCAGCTCAAGCGCTCCTTCTACGTCTTCCTGTTCCAGACCGGCCTGGCCGAGAGCGCCGCCGCCACGCCCGGCTTCATCGAGGGCCTGTGGCGCGACTGGTCGCCCGGCTACGACGCCACCCGCGACCTGGAGTTCGTCCGCCACAGCATCGGCGCGCCCGCCAACCTGGCCGCCGCCATCGGCTACTACCGCGCCATGCTCGGCACCACGCCGCCCTCAGGCCGCTACCCCGCACCTCCCGCCCCCGACCGGCCTGTCCTCTACCTGCACGGCGCCCAGGACGGCTGCCTCGGCGAGCACCTGGCCAAGGACGCGCTCGCCCACCTGCCCGAGGGCTCCAGGGCGGAAAGGGTCGCGGGAGCGGGCCACTTCCTCCACCTCGAACGCCCCCGAGAGGTCAACGACCTGATCCTGTCCTGGCTGCGGGCCTGAGCAGGCGGGCTATCCGCCCAGCACCAAACTGACGTTGTGGCCGCCGAACCCGAACGCGTTGACCAGGACCGCGCCGCGGGGCAGCGGGGCGGCCGACCCCCGCACCACGTCGAGCTCGATCGCCGGGTCGAGCGCGTCGAGGTTGACGGTCGGCGGCACCAGGCCCGCCATGATCGAGCGCACGGCCGCGACGGCCGCCACGCCGCCCGCGCCCCCGCAGAGATGGCCGATCATCGACTTGATCGCGGTCACCGACGGATGCCCGCCGACCGCCCTGCCGATCGCCGCAGCCTCCACGGGGTCGCCCTCGGGGGTGGAAGTGGCGTGCGCGCTGACGTGCCCCACGTCGGCCGGGTCGAGCTCCGCCTCCCGCAGCGCCGTCGTGATCGCCCTGGACTGGCCTTCGACGTCGGAAGCGGTGATGTGGACCGCGTTCGACGTGATCGCCGCCCCCGCCAGCGTGGCCAGCACGCGGGCGCCGCGCGCGGCGGCGAACTCGACCCGCTCCAGCACCACCAGGCCCGCCCCTTCACCCAGGACGAACCCGTCCCTGCCCACGTCGAACGGCCTGGAGGCCCGCTCGGGCTCGTCGTTGCGCTTCGACAGCGTTCTGGCCTGCGCGAACCCGGCCAGCGTCAGCGGGTGGACGCACGCCTCCGCGCCGCCGGCGACCACGACGTCCGCCCTGCCCAGCCTGATCAGGTCGAGGCCCAGCGCGATCGCCTCCGAGCCTGACGCGCACGCGCTGACGGGAGTGTGGGCGCCGCCGCGCGCGCCGAGCTCGATGCTGACCCAGGCGGCCGGGCCGTTGGCCATGAGCATGGGAATCGTGTGCGGCGAGACCCTGCGCACGCCCTCCTTCTCCAGGATGTCGTCCTGGCCGAGCATGGTCAGCGCGCCGCCGGTGCCCGTGCCGATCACCACGGCCAGCCGTACCGGATCGACCTCGGGGCTGCCCGCGTCGGCCCACGCCTCCCGCGCCGCGACCAGGGCCACCTGCTCGCAGCGATCGAGGCGGCGGGCCAGCGGTCTGCCGAGCACCTCGGCGGGGTCGTCGGCCAGCGGCGCCGCGATCCGCGCGGGCAGGTCCCACTCCGTCTTCCGCACGCCCGAGCGCCCGGCCAGCAGCCCTTCCCACGTCGCCTGCACGCTCCCGCCCAGCGGGGTGGTCGCGCCGAGCCCGGTGATCACCACGTCAGATCTCATGCCTCCACGCTGCAGGGTAGAGATCGCCCGCGTGGTTGACGCATCCGACGAACGTCGGCACGGGATCTTGTCGGACCCGCACACAATCTTGACGTAAGTGGTCACTTTCGCTAACTATGGGGTTCATGACTGCCGTGGACTTCGACCTGTCGGACCAGGCCTTCTGGGCACTGCCCATGGCCGAGCGCGAGGCGGCGTTCGCGCGGCTGCGCGCGCTCGACGAGCCCGTCTTCTTCGAGGAGATGGAGGTGTCCTTCGCGCCGAAGGGGCCCGGCTACCACGCTCTGGTACGGCACGCCGACATCCTCGAGGCCAGCCGCAACCCCGCGGTCTTCTGCTCGGGCGACGGCGGCGCGACCAACATTCCCGACATGCCCGCCGAGTTCGCCGAGTACTTCGGCTCGATGATCAACATGGACGACCCGCGGCACGCCAGGCTGCGCCGGATCGTCTCGCGGGCCTTCACCCCCAAGATGATCAAGCAGTTCGAGGCCGACGTCGAGTCCGCCGCCGCCCGCATCGTCGACGACCTGCTGGCCAAGGGGCCCGGCTGCGACTTCGTCACCGAGGTGGCCGCCCGGCTGCCATTGAAGATCATCTGCGACATGATGGGCATCCCGGAGAAGGACTACCAGTTCGTCTTCGACCGCTCGAACTTCATCCTCGGCGGCTTCGACCCCGAATACACCGGACCGGACATCGGCGACATCGCCACCCGCCTGCTCAACGCGGGCTTCGAGCTCCAGCAGCTCGTGCAGGACCTGGCCGCCTACCGCGCCGAGCACCCCACGAACGACCTGACCTCCGCGCTGGTCAACGCCAACCTCGACGGCGAGCGGCTCACGCTGCAGGAGCTCGGCTCCTTCTTCATCCTGCTCGTCGTGGCGGGCAACGAGACCACCCGCAACGCCATCTCCTACGGCCTGCGCCTGCTCACCAAGAACCCTTCCCAGCGGGCCCTGCTGCTGTCCGACATGGAGGCGCACCTGCCCGGCACGGTGGAGGAGATCGTACGGCTGGCCTCGCCGGTCAACTTCATGCGCCGCAAGCTCACCCGCGACTTCGAGATGAACGGCCACCTCTACAAGGCGGGCGAGAAGGCCGTCCTGTTCTACTGGTCGGCCAACAGGGACGCCGCCGTCTTCACCGCCCCCCACGTCTTCGACATCACCCGCAACCCCAACCCCCACGTCGGCTACGGCGGGCCTGGCCCCCACTTCTGCCTCGGCGCTCACCTGGCGCGCAGGGAGATCACGGTGATGTTCCGCGAACTGCTGCACCGGGTGCCCGGCCTCGAGGGCGGCAGGCCCAACCGGCTGCACTCCGCCTTCATCAACGGCATCAAGCACATGGAGTGCACGTTCTGACCTCCGCCGACTGACCCCCGCCGACCGACCTCCCGCCGGGCTGTCAGGAGGCGGTCGGCTTGATCTGCCTGAAGACGCTGTTGATGTCGGGCAGCAGTTCCTTGTGCTCCGTCGGGACCGACATGTAGACGATCGCGGGCACGTCCGCGCCCGTGCTGATCGCCGCGGCGACCACGGTCGTCTTCACCCCGTCGACCGTGACCTCGTAGGCGTTGAGCTGCGCGGGCATGCCGCCGACCTTCAGCGCCTGGGTGGCGGTCTTCCTGGCGGAGTTCGGGGTGGAGAAGTACAGCTTGCGAGCCGACACCACGACCGCCTTGATCACCGGCTCGAGATTGTCGGGCGAGGCGTAGTGGCCGGCCAGCTTGGCGGGAAGCGGGCCGGTCATCACCTGGGCGACGACCTCCTTGCCCGCCGCGTCGGTGCCCGCAAGGGCGAACTGGCGGGTGCTGTAGCCGTACGTGGACTTCATGGTGCTGCGCAGGTCGGGCTTCCACGGGCCGCCGAGACGCGGCACGGAGATGCCGGCGGTGGCGTCGGCGGTGACGCCCGTGACGGGGGAGGGCTCGCCCTGGAACCTGGGCAGGCGGCCGACGGACGGCTTCTTCGTGGGGGGCTTCTTGTCGACGGGTCCGGTCGAGGTCGGGTCGGAGATGGGGGCGGCCGAGGTCTCCGAGGCCAGCGGGCCCGCGAGGAAGGCCCACAGCAGGGCGGCGACCAGCGCGATGGCGACCGATCCGGCCAGCGCGTAGATCCAGACGGGCTTGCCGGGGCCGTCGTCGTCCTCGCCCATGGCCTCGTAGTTGTCGCCGAAGACGGTGTCCCAGAGCTCCTGCTGCCGCTCGGGCGGCGGGGTGCGGGAGCCGCTGATCTGTCCGGCGGTGACGAAGCGGTTGTCGGGGTCGGAGGGGTCGCGGCTCAGGTTGGCGCCCGGCCGCGGCTCACCGGGCGAGCCCTGTGGCGAAGCGCCCTGTGAGGGACCGCCGTGTCCGTGAGCGCCTTGTCCATGAGCGCCTTGTCCATGAGCGCCGGAGCCGGGGGCGCCGTGTCCTGGAGCGCCGAGTCCTGGGGCGCCGTGTCCTGGAGCGCCGAGTCCGGGGCCGCCGGGGGACGCGGCGTGGCCGTTACGCATGCCGTCGCCCATGGGGCCGTGCTGGAGGTGCCCGTGGCCGGGCTGGGGCGGCATGCTCCCGGCGGGACCACCGGCGCCGAGTGGGTCACCGGCCCGAGGGTCACTCGCCTGGGGGTGGCCCGCGCCCGGATGCCCCGTCTGCTGCTGGGACCCGAGCGGGTCGAGGCGCGGGTGGGAGGGGTTGGTACCCGGTCCGAGCGGGTCGAGGCGCGGGTGGGAGGGGCTGGTGCCCGCACCCAAGGGGTCGGACGGGTCGATGCCGAGCGGGTCGGCCCCGGACGGCGTCGCCGCAGCGTCCCTCGGCGGCCACGGCGCGGGGCTGGACAGGTTGGACCAGGCCGGCAGCGGATCACGGGCCGGCGGCGACTGCTCGGGCCAGGCGGGCGCCGAACCACCGGCGCGAGGGGCCTCGGGCCACGAGCCCGAGGCGGGCTCGATGCGCCCGGACTCCGGCCAGGAGGTGGGAACGGGCTCGTCGCGCGGTACCTCGGGCCACGACGTCGGCACGTCAGGCCAGGACGGCGGCAAGGGTGACGCTCCGGAATTCTCCGTTGCCATTGCTGCCGTACCTCCCGAGGTTATGTCCGGATTGGACGCACCCGGCATGATCTCATGCGAAGCCGGTAGTTCCGCAGCAAAACGTGAGAAGCCGGTGGGATCGGTCGGCGGGTCCTGCATGGGCAGGTCGTCGGGGTCCCATCCGGGCTCAGCTGGGCGCGCCACGGTGACGAGAGTAATCTAAAGGGACATAAGCGGGCACATGGGGCGTAGGTAGTCGGGTGGGAACAGCGAGGAAACGCTGCATGCTTCACCAACGGGTCTCGCAGTAGCAGAAACGTCCATTGTGCCCGGGGATCCTGCTCCGGACATGGCTTTCCCGGAAGACGAGGAGTTGCGGGCTGCGCTAGTCTTGACGTATGCGTTCCGCGACCCAGCTTCTTAGCGGGCCGCGACGGCCGTCGAGCTGAACTCCCGCCGTCGCGGCAACCCCTCGTTGCGGGAACGAGGGGTTTTCTTATGGGTCAAGCCAACCGAAGGAAAATCGCCGTGAGTGAGTACGATCCGCAGGCGCTGCAGGCCAAGTGGCAGCAGCGGTGGGAGGAACAGGACCCCTTCCGGGCGAGCGAGGACGCCGCCGACACCCGGGAGCGGCGCTACCTGCTCGACATGTTCCCGTACCCGTCGGGCGACCTCCACATGGGCCACGCGGAGGCGTTCGGCCTGGGCGACGTCGTGGCGCGCTACTGGTTCCAGAAGGGCTACAACGTCCTGCACCCCATCGGCTGGGACTCCTTCGGCCTGCCCGCGGAGAACGCGGCGATCAAGCGCAACGCCCACCCCGCCGAGTGGACCTACGCCAACATCGAGACCCAGGCGGCCTCGTTCAAGCGCTACGCGATCTCCTTCGACTGGTCCAGGCGCCTGCACACCAGCGACGCCGAGTACTACAAGTGGACTCAGTGGCTGTTCATCCGCTTCTTCGAGCGCGGCCTGGCCTACCGCAAGGGCGGCCTGGTCAACTGGTGCCCCAACGACCAGACCGTGCTGGCCAACGAGCAGGTCGTCGCGGGCCGGTGCGAGCGCTGCGGCGCCGAGGTCGTCCGCCGCGAGCTGACCCAGTGGTACTTCAAGATCACTGACTACGCGCAGCGGCTGCTGGACGACATGGACCAGTTGCAGGGCGGCTGGCCCGACCGCGTGCTGGCCATGCAGAACAACTGGATCGGCCGCTCCACCGGCGCCGACGTGAAGTTCGAGATCGAGGGCCGCGACGAGCCCGTCACCGTCTACACCACCCGCCCCGACACCCTGTACGGCGCGACGTTCTTCGTCGCCGCCGTCGACTCGGCGCTGGCCGAGGAGATCTGCGACGACGACCACAGGGAGGCCTTCGAGGCCTACCGCGCCGAGGTCGCCAAGCTGAGCGACATCGAGCGGCTGTCCACCGAGAAGGACAAGACGGGCGTCTTCCTGGGCCGCTACGCGATCAACCCGGTCAACGGCGAGCGCATCCCCGTCTGGGCCGCCGACTACGTGCTGTCCGACTACGGCCACGGCGCCATCATGGCCGTGCCCGCGCACGACCAGCGCGACCTCGACTTCGCCCGCGCCTTCAACCTGCCGGTCAAGGTGGTCGTCCACACCGGCCTGGCCGACCCGGGCGAGACCGGCGTCGCCACCCCCGGCGAGGGCCTGCTGGTCAACTCCGGCCCGCTGGACGGCCTGAGCAAGGTCGAAGCGATCGCCAAGATCATCGAGGTGCTGGAGGAGCGCGGCACCGGCACCGCCACGGTCAACTTCCGCCTGCGCGACTGGCTGCTGTCGCGCCAGCGGTTCTGGGGCACCCCGATCCCGATCATCCACTGCCCCGACTGCGGCGAGGTCCCCGTCCCCGACGACCAGCTGCCCGTCACGCTGCCCGACCTGCGCGGCGAGGCGCTGGCCCCGAAGGGCATCTCCCCGCTGGCCGGCGCGAGCGAGTGGGTCAACGTCGAGTGCCCCAAGTGCGGCGGCGCCGCCCAGCGCGACACCGACACGATGGACACCTTCGTCGACAGCTCCTGGTACTACCTGCGTTACACCGACCCGACCTACGCCGACGGCCCGTTCGATGTCGAGAAGGTCCGCCAGTGGGGCCCGGTCGACCAGTACGTCGGCGGCGTCGAGCATGCGGTGCTGCACCTGCTCTACTCCAGGTTCTTCACCAAGGTCCTGCACGACATGGGCATGGTCGACTTCACCGAGCCGTTCACCCGCCTGCTGAACCAGGGCCAGGTCATCAACCAGGGCAAGGCGATGTCCAAGTCGCTGGGCAACGGCGTCGACCTGGGCCAGCAGATCGACGCGTTCGGCGTCGACGCGGTCCGCCTGACGATGGTGTTCGCCGGTCCGCCCGAGGACGACATCGACTGGGCCGACGTCTCGCCCGCCGCCTCGCAGAAGTTCCTGGCCAGGGCCTTCCGGGTCTTCGCCGAGGTGGCCGGCGAGCCCGGCGTCTCCTTCGAGGGCGGCGACCTGGAGCTGCGCAAGTTCACCCACCGGACCATCGACGAGGTCACCAAGCTGGTCGAGTCCCACCGCTTCAACGTGGCGGTGGCGCGCATGATGGAGCTGACCTCGGCCATCCGCAGGGCGATCGACTCCGGCCCCGGCGCCGCCGACCCCGCGGTCCGCGAGGGCGCGGAGGTGCTGGCGGTCATGCTGTCGCTGGCCGCGCCGTACACCAGCGAAGAGGGCTGGGAGCGGATGGGGCGCACCGGCTCGGTCTTCCACGCGGGCTGGCCGGTGGCCGAGCCCGCGCTGCTGGTACAGGACTCGGTGACGGCGGTCGTCCAGGTCGCGGGCAAGGTGCGCGACCGGCTGGAGGTCTCGCCCGACATCTCCGAGGGCGACCTGCTGGAGCTGGCGCTGGCCTCGGAGAAGGTGCGGGCGCTGGTGCCGGGCGAGCCGCGCAAGGTGATCGTCCGCGCGCCGAAGCTGGTCAACATCGTCCCGTAGGCGTTCGCGCGCGGCTTTTCGAGCCTTCCGTACGGCAAGCGGGGTCACGGCCACCGGGGTCACTCGGTGGCCGTCCGCTTGTCACGCGTACTCCAGCGGGACTTCGCGGCCCGCCGTCACGTCTTGTACCTGACGGCCGATGACAGGAACGCTGAGCGGGGGCATCGCCGTTCCTCCAGGAGAAAAATCTTCGGCTGGCGGCGAGGCGCGCATTAGTGTGCACTTGTGACAATTGGCGCTTACCTAAGGTATCCGCATCTGTACGGAGACCTGATCACGTTCGTGGCCGACGACGACGTCTGGCTCGCCCCCCTGGACGGTGGAAGGGCCTGGCGGTTCACCGCCGAGCGCACTCCCGTCTCCCACCCCCGCTTCTCGCCCGACGGCACCCGGCTGGCCTGGACCAGCACCCGCGAGGGTGCGCCCGAGGCGTTCGCGGCGGAGATCGACGGGCCAGAGGGCGAACGGCTGACCCACTGGGGCAGCCCGACGACCGGCGTGCGCGGCTGGACTCCCGACGGCAGGGTCCTGGCGATCAGCGCGACCGGGCAGGCCTCGCGCGACAGGACGTGGGCCTACGCCGTACCGCTGGACGGCGGTCAGGCCGAGCGCCTGCCGTACGGATGGGTGAGCGAGGCGGACGCGAACGCGGACGGCGGCGTGGTGAGCGTCTCCCCGGTGTGGCGCGAGCCGTCGCAGTGGAAGCGCTACCGCGGTGGCACCGCCGCCAAGATCTGGATCGACGCCGCCGGATCGGGCGAGTTCACCAGGCTGTTCGGCGACAGCATCGCGCAATACTGGTCGGCCGTGTGGCTCGGCGACCGGATCGCCTTCCTGGCCGACCACGAGGGCGTCGGCAACCTCTACTCCGCCCTGCCTGACGGCTCCGACCTGCGGCGGCACACGCCGCACGAGGAGTTCTACGCCCGGCACGCCGCCACCGACGGCACCAGGGTGATCTATAGCCACGCGGGCGACCTGTGGGTGCTCGACTCGCTCGACGGCGAGCCGTACCCGCTGGAGATCAGGCTGGGCGGACCGCGCCCCGCACGCGGCCGGCGCCCGGCGCCGAGCCGGATCGGCGACTTCGCGCCCGATGCGGGCGGCAGGGCCAGCGCCGTCGAGATCCGCGGCAGCGCCCACTGGGTGACCCACCGCGACGGCCCCTCGGGCGTGCTGCGCGCCGAGCCCGGCGTCAGGGTACGGCTGCCCCGTGTCCTCGGCGAGGACGGCCAGGCCGTCTGGGTCAGCGACGCGACCGGCGAGGACGCGCTGGAGATCGGCCGCCCCGGCGGTGAGCTCCGCACGCTGGCCTCCGGCGAGATCGGGCGAGTACTCGACCTGGCCGCGGCGCCCGACGGCAGGCACGTCGCGCTGGCCACCCACGACGGGCGCCTGCTCGTCGTCGACACCTCCACCGGCGCCATCAGGGAGCTCGACAGGACCGCCAACGGCGACATCAACGGCATCACGTTCTCGCCCGACTCGGCCTGGCTGGCCTGGTCGCACCCGCACCACGAGCCGCTGCGTCAGATCAAGATGGGCCGTATCGACGGCACCTCCACCATCGAGGTGACCTCGCAGCGCTTCAGCGACTACGCGCCCGTGTTCACCAAGGACGGCAAGCACCTGGCGTTCCTGTCGATCAGGACGTTCGACCCCGTCTACGACGCGCACGTGTTCGACCTGTCGTTCCCCGCGGGGGCCAAGCCGTACCTGGTGCCACTGCGGGCGACCACGCCCTCGCCGTTCGCCCCCTCACTGGAGGGTCGCGGCTTCAACGGAGAGTCCCCCGACTCCTCCTCGGACTCCTCCGAGGGCGGCAAGGACAAGAAGGACAAACCCGCCACGGAGGTGGACGCCGACGGCCTGCCCGCCCGCGTCGTGGCCGTCCCCGTCCCCGCCGGGCGCTACACCAACCTGCGCACCACCAAGGACGCGCTGCTGTGGCTGCGACACCCGCTCACCGGCGAACTCGGCGACGGCAACGAGCGCGAGGAGGTCGTGCTCGAACGCTACGACCTCAACAAGCGCGCCAAGTCGGAGATCGGCAAGGAGGTGCGCGCCTTCGAGGTCAGCGGTGACGGCACCCGCCTGGTCGTCAACGGCAAGAACGGCCTGCAGACCCGATCGGCGAGCGAAGGCGACGAGGTCATCACCATCGACCTCGACCGGATCACCGTCACCGTCGACCCGGTGGCCGAGTGGCGGCAGGCCTACCACGAGGCAGGACGCCTCATGCGCGACCACTTCTGGCGCGAGGACATGAACGGCGTCGACTGGCCCGCCACCCTGGCCCGCTACGCGCCGCTGGTCGAACGCATCGGCGCCCACTCCGAGCTGATCGACCTGCTGTGGGAGGTGCAGGGCGAACTGGCCACCTCCCACGCCTACGCCCGTCCCAACGGCGGCGCCATCGACCCCAAGCGGCGCCAGGGACTGCTCGGTGCCGACCTCGCCCTCCAGGACGGCTCGTGGGTCGTCACCAGGATCCTGCCGGGCGAGTCCTCCGACCACGCCGCCCGCTCGCCGCTGCTGGCCCCCGGCGTCGCCGTCCGCGAGGGTGACGCGATCGTCGCCGTCGGCGGCCGGCCCGTCGACCCGGTGCGCGGCCCGCACCCCCTCCTCGCCGGTACGGCCGAGCAGCCCGTCGAGCTGACGATCAGGCCCGCCTCCGGCGGTGACACCCGACGTGTGGTCGTGACGCCGCTGTCCGACGAGACCGCGCTGCGCTACCACGACTGGGTGGAGAACCGGCGCGCCTACGTCAGGCAGGCCTCCGGCGGCCGGCTCGGCTACCTGCACGTGCCCGACATGGTGGCCAGCGGCTGGGCCCAGTTCCACCGCGACCTGCGCACCGAGATGCCGCAGGAAGGGCTGATCGTGGACGTGCGCGGCAACAGTGGCGGGCACACCTCCGAACTGGTGCTGGAGAAGCTGTCGCGCAAGGTGTCAGGGTGGGCGATCTCGCGAGGCTACGAGCCGATGCGCTACCCCGAGGACTCCCCCCGCGGCCCGATCGTCGCGGTCACCGACGAGTTCGCGGGGTCCGACGGGGACATCGTCAGCGCGGGCATCAAGCACCGTCGGCTCGGACCCCTGGTCGGCACCCGCACGTGGGGCGGGGTGATCGGGATCGACGGACGGTACCAGCTGGTGGACGGCACGCTCGTCACCCAGCCCCGGTACTCGTTCTGGCTGGACGGCGAGGGGTGGAAGTTGGAGAACTACGGCGTCGACCCTGACGTCGAGGTGGTCATCACGCCCCAGGACCGGGTGGCGGGGCGGGACCCGCAACTGGAGAAGGCGGTCGAACTGGCGTTGGCGGCGCTGAACGACCACCCGGCCGCCACACCCCCGGAACTCCCTCCGGCCGCGCAGTAGCCACCCGCCCGCCCCTCGCGACTCCGACACCGTCGGGTGTCTGGAGGGGCGGGCGCGCGCCACCGTCGTCGCCGTCTGCTTGTGGAGCTTGCCACTGACCCCGCCTCGATCGTGCGCCGTTGTCTCCCGCGCCAGAAGGCCGCCACCCTGATCGCATGGGCGACCGCCACTCTTCCCGCACCCCTTGGGCGCGAGCCGCCGCTTCGCCGCGTGTCGTGGCCGTGGCCGGGGTTACGGTAGCGGGTGCTCCGGGAGCGAGCACACGCCCAAGGCCAGGGTTACGGCAGCGCGTGCTCCGGAATCGAGCACACGCGCCCAAGGCCAGAGTTACGGCAGCGCGTGCTCCGGGAGCGAGCACACCCGTCCAAGCCGATCCAGGACCTCGCTCACGATCCCCGTCGAGGTCGCGAAGTTGATCCTGACGAACGTCTCCCCGCCGGGCCCGAAAGCCGCCCCGTCGCTCACCAGGATCCGCGCCTCCCGCTCCAGCACCTCGGTCATCCCCGGACGCCCCAGGTCGAGCCACGCCAGATAGGTAGCCTCAGGCGCCACGTACCCCGGAACTCGCGAGGCGATCAGGCGCCGGTTGCGGTCCAGGACGGTCATGGTGTCGCGCAGCCATCCGTCGGCGTGCTTCCAGGCGGCCACCGTGGCCTCGACGCCGAACACGTTCGCCGCGCCGTACAGGAAGGAGGGCTGTGCCTGGAGCGCCTCGCGGATCCGGGGCGGGCCGAGGTGGGCCAGCGCGCAGCGGACCCCGCCGAGGTTGAAGGCCTTGGTGGCGGACGTGAGCGTGATCGTGCGTTCGGGCAGGATCGAGGCGAACGGGATGTGTTCGGCTGGGGCGTACACCAGGTCGGCGTGGACCTCGTCCGAGATGACCAGCAGGTCGTGCCGTTCCACCTGTTCGGCCAGGGCGGACAGCTCGGACCTGGTGAAGACCTTGCCCGTCGGGTTGTGCGGGTTGACCAGGAGGAGCGTGCGGCAACCGGCCAGATCCGACAGGTCGGTGCGCAGCATGCGGCCCATCTCCTCGATCGTGCCGAGGAACGGCGGGTACGCCGGGGTGTGCATCGCGACCGCGTCGCCGGGTTCGGTGGCGAGGTGGAGGACCACCTGGAGTGCCTGGTTGAGGTCGGAGAAGGCACGGACGGCTGACGGGTCGGCGGCCCAGCCGTACCGGACGAGCATGCGCTCGGCGAACGTCTCGGCCAGCGGGCCCGCCTGCGGTTCGGCCGCCCATGTCGGGTACCCGAGGTCGCCACGGGCGCGCCGCTGAAGTGCCTCGACGATCGCGGGGGCGGTGGGGAAGTCCATGTCGGCGATCCAGCAGGCGATGACGTCAGGACCGGCGTTCGCCCATTTCAGGCCGTCTTTGGTGGGGCGGAGGAAGGTATCGTCCACCCGATCAGTGTCACCCAGGATGCGCCGAATGTCCGAAGGGCCTGGGTTGCAGGCTTTCGTCCATTGAAGGGGGCGCGGTGCTGTGCGCACACGAAGACCCGTCCGGAACGCGCGAGCCCACCACTCCGCCGCAGCCACTCGACCACCGCTCAGCACCCCGAATCAGCGCGCGGGACCCTCGGGCCGCTCCCAGCCCACCCCCTAGAGCACGCCGATCATCGCGGCGCTGCTCAGCACCCCGAACCCGCGCTCGGGACACGCCCACACCGCTCCGCGACCAGGATCGGGAGCACGCCTTCCGTGATCCGCCACCCGACCACCGCCGCTGATCAGCAGCCCGAATCGGCGCTCGCGACACGCCCACGCCGCTCCGCGACCCAGGATCGGGGACCCGCGCACCGCGCCGCTGATTGGCACTGCGAACCAGCCGGGGAAGACCCACGCCTTCGCCGCGAGGGTACGCCGACTCGATCGACCCTCGGGAAAGGTGAGGGCCGATCGAGTGGCGAGATACGGCTAGAGGCGGCGGAGAACCGCGACGACCTTGCCCAGCACGCTGGCCTCGTCGCCGGGGATAGGGTCGTAGTTGGCGTTGTGCGGGACCAGCCAGATGTGGCCGTCCTTGCGCTTGAACGTCTTCACCGTCGCCTCGCCATCGATCATGGCTGCCACGATGTCGCCGCTCTCGGCAACAGGCTGCTGCCGTACGACCACCCAGTCGCCGTCGGCGATCGCCGCCTCGATCATCGAGTCACCGGTGACCTGGAGGAGGAAAAGAGTGCCCTCGCCGACGAGCTGCTTGGGCAGCGCGAAGACGTCCTCGACACTCTCCTCGGCCAGGATCGGACCACCGGCGGCGATGCGACCGACCAGTGGCACGTAGGCGGCCGTCGGCCTGCTGACCGGCGTCTCGTCATCGCGGGCGTCGGGGTCGACCCAGAGCACGGGCTCACCCGGCAGCCTGACCTCAAGGGCGCGCGGGCGGTGGGGGTCACGCCTCAGGTAGCCCTTGCGCTGCAACGCGGTCAGCTGGTGCGACACGCTGGACGTGCTGGTCAGCTGCACGGCCTCGCCGATCTCGCGCATGGACGGCGGATAGCCGCGTTGCTGCACCGAGTCGCGAATCACCTCAAGGATCTTGCGTTGTCTGGGCGTCAGACCCAGTGAGTCGCGACGGCGGACCGCAAGGTCGCTGACGCCATTGCCGTCATTCGGCTCGCTCATGCTCTCCTCCTCGCCCGGCGGCCTGCCTCACCGGCGCAGCTTCCGGTCCGTGGTCTTCATGTCGCACACAGCGACCGTACCGCCGATGAAGATCAACTTCAAACAATTGTTCGAGTCTTCCTCGAAATCCTCGGCGACGTGGTGTACAACATCGTACGGGAGTTCGATCGACACCGTGTTCGATTCGCTGATCTTTGTTTGACCTTTTCCTTGGGTCGACGGTGGCGGGAGGTCATCAGTGCGGGCGACCACAACGACAGATTCGACCGGCCATGACGAGCAACTCACCCTGATCGCTGACATCACGAGAGAGGAGCGCCGGCGCCCGCCCGCACCCGGAGGCCGCCGCCTCCGCCTGGTCCCCCCACTTCGCGGTACGGCAGAGCGCGGCCCGGCGCCTCGCGCGGTGAGGCGGCGTGGCGCGGGGGCGTCGGTTCACGTTGAGACTCAGGGCGAGCAGGACGGTCGGAGCGACCATGTCGGCCAAGACGTTCGCAGGGGCACGCGGATCGGCGGACGGTCCGCGGGTCCACGCGAGGCCGGGGGTGGGTGGTCCGCCGGGTCGCGAGGGGCACCGGGCGGACGGTCCACAGGGCGCGGCGGGGCGGGTAACGGGCGGTTGCGGGTCGTCCGCGACCGGGAGGTGCAGGGGCGGGGCGGGCGGATGGGCGCGACCGACCCAGAGGAAGATCCGGGGGCGGGGATGTACGGCATGCGCGACCGATCGGGCGCACGAGGCGACCGGCGGGGCAGGACCGGACGCGGTGAAGGGCCACGTGGCGGGCGGGAGGAGCAGCAGGGTCGTCCGCAGGGCAAGGGCAACGGACGGCGGCGCAGGACGGTGGGCAGGGGGAGATGGCGGCGGAAGGGCGGTGCCGTAGCGGGCGCGCCACAAGGACTCGCGACTCGACCGGGTGATCCAGAGACAGGCCCCCGCGCAGGCCGGATACGCGAAGGGCGAGAGGGCGTCGGCCGGGCCCGCGAGGCGCAGCGTGAGACCCGGCGAGAGGTCCGCCGGGTCCAGGAGGTGCGGGGCGATATCCGCTGGTTCCATGAGCCGCAGGGCGAAACCCGTCGAGCACGCGAAGGGCGAGATGGCATCAGCAGGGCTCGTGAGGCGCAGGGTGAGGCGCGCCGAGAACCAGAGGGCCGACTGGAGGCCCGCAGGGCGCGAAGTGAGGCGCGCCGGGAACCGAAAGGCCGGCAGGAGGTCCGCCGAGTCCGGCAGAAGCGGGAGAGAATCCGCCGGGCCCGTGAGAGGCGGGAGCCGACCCGCAAAGCCCTGGGAGTGCGGTCGGGCGCGGGCAGGAGGCGGGGTGGTCTCCGGCTGGTCGGGGCGGAGGTGCCTGGGGAGCGAATCCAGGCTCCTCCCATGAGGCTGACGAGGCGGGGGAGGGCCGTACTCGTGGGGTTGTTCGCCCTGCTGTCGCTGGGCGGCTTCGTGCTCGGCGCCAAGGCCACCAGCTGGGCCATCGCTCAGGAGACGACCGGCGCGGGGCACGAAGGCCTGCCGTGGGTGGTCGTGGAGAAGGGCGACACGTTGTGGACCATCGCGGCTGCCGTCTCTCCGAGCGACGACCCTTCTGCTGTGGCCCGGGAGATCATGCGGCTCAACGGGTTGAGCAGTTCGCTCATCCGCCCGGGCGGGCGCCTCTACCTCCCGGACCGCTCGCCCTGACCCCGGCCAGTCAGGCCCGATGGGGAAGCGCGCGTTCTCCGAGGCCGTGCACAGTCGACGGTGGTGGTCTCTCGTGTCCGGCATCGTGCTGACTGCGGCGTGGAGCGCGCAGGGAGGATCTTCGGGCGCGGTACGGCGATGCCTCCGCTGAACATGCCGCCGAAGTTCCCGCCGGAGCGCATCGGCGGGGCCCCGAAATTGTCGGTGCCGTCTGGTGGGATGGATTTCACATCGGGAAGCGAAGGAGTGGCATGGACATCGACACGTGGCTGCCGTTCCTGCGGTGCTGGAGCGAGGAGCGGTTCTCCACGCATCCGGTGATGCCTCGTTCGGCGTTCCGAGTGCCGATCACGAGCGGCTGGCTGGGCCACGCGCCCACCTCGAAGGAGGAGCTGGACGCGGCCGAGGCGAGGCTCGGCCGCGCGCTCCCACCGTCGTTACCCGCCGTCCACCTGGTGTCGAACGGCTGACGGAACGCGGCCCGGATTCCCGGCGCACTCCGTGCCACGGGCAGGCGACCTCGAGTGGATGTGGCTCGACGCTCACGTACTACCTCGACGGGGATGATCCCAAGACGACGCTCACGGTGACGAGCGTGGTCCGCTGATGACGTCGCCGGTCACAATGATGATGCGGTTGTGGTGGTGTCCTCAGTGACCAGGGTGGTCTGACGGTGATGGCGGCCGTCACGATGAACCTGGCGGCGAGACCGACCCCGACGGCGTCATCCTCCGGTGGTAGCCGCAGATCTCCTGTCATGTGGCTTACTCGATCCCGGTGACGTCGGCGAGCGTGGTGTGCTGGCCGACGTCGTGTCGCAGGGGCACAGGTCGTTCGCCGAGCTGATTTCGCAGTCGCTGAAGACGCGGTACGAGCCGTCGCACCCCCGCCGGATCGGCGCCACAGTCGGTCTTTCCGGACGAGTCACGCCAGCGTGCCCACGTCACTCGCGTGCGACACGCCCGGCCCTGCGTGGCTGATCAGCGACTTCGATTCGGGGACCCCCGTCAACTTGCGTTCATGGTCGCGCGCTTCTACGGTTGGACCACAACATCTAGTAGTTACACCGATGTAGTTCACCACAACTTGTGTTTCCGTGACCGCTCCATGGCTGCCCGTAGAGCGGGCGCGAGCATCTGCCGACGAGCATTTTACGAGTGGTGAACCAGGTGGCGTGCCGAGGAGGCGAAGCGTGCACTGTCCGTTCTGTCGTCACCCGGACACCAGGGTCATCGACAGCCGCTCCACGGACGACGGGGCCGCCATCCGGCGTCGCCGTACCTGCCCCGAATGCGGGCGCAGGTTCACCACGCAGGAGACGGTCCTGCTGATGGTGAGCAAGCGCAGCGGAGTGACGGAGCCGTTCTCGAGAGACAAGGTGGTGGCAGGCGTGCGCAGAGCGTGCCAGGGCCGGCCTGTCAGCGAGGATTCGCTCGCGCAGCTCGGGCAGCGGGTAGAGGAGGCCATCAGGGCCAGAGGCGCGGCCGAGATCCCCTCCAACGAGGTCGGCCTGGCGATCCTCGGGCCGCTGCGGGAGTTGGACGAGGTGGCGTACCTGCGGTTCGCATCGGTATATCGCGGTTTCGAGAGCCTGGCGGACTTCGAGGCCGAGATCAAGCAACTTAAAGCCGAGAAGGGGGAGTCATGACGGAGACGGTCAGCGGGTCAGCGACGCGTGGGGGCAAGCGCAAGGGGATGAAGATGAAGAGGATCTTCACCAAGCCCGGAGTGCATCCCTATGACGAGATCACGTGGGAGCGCCGAGACGTCGTCATGACCAATTGGCGCGACGGCTCGATCAACTTCGAGCAGCGGGGCGTGGAGTTCCCCACGTTCTGGTCGGTCAACGCGGCCAACATCGTGACCACCAAATACTTCCGGGGCGCGGTCGGCACCCCGCAGCGCGAGTGGAGTCTGAAGCAGCTCGTCGACCGCGTGGTCGGGATGTACACCAAGACCGCGGTCGAGAACGGCTACTTCGCCACCGACGAGGACGCCGAGATCTTCGACCACGAGTTGAAGCACGCGCTGGTCAACCAGGTGTTCGCCTTCAACTCGCCGGTGTGGTTCAACGTGGGCACGCAGAGCCCGCAGCAGGTCAGCGCCTGTTTCATCTTGGCCGTCGACGACACCATGGAGTCGATCCTCGACTGGTACAAGGAAGAGGGTGTGATCTTCAAGGGTGGTTCGGGCTCGGGCGTCAACCTGTCCCGCATCCGCTCCTCCAAGGAGCTGCTGTCGAGCGGCGGTACGGCCAGCGGCCCGGTCAGCTTCATGCGCGGCGCCGACGCCTCCGCCGGCACGATCAAGTCGGGCGGCGCGACCCGCAGGGCCGCCAAGATGGTCGTCCTCGACGTCGACCACCCCGACATCGAGGAGTTCATCGAGACGAAGGCGCGTGAGGAGGACAAGATTCGCGCGCTCCGTGACGCCGGGTTCGACATGGACCTGGGCGGCAAGGACATCGTGAGCGTCCAGTACCAGAACGCCAACAACTCCGTCCGCGTCTCCGACGAGTTCATGCGCGCGGTCGACAAGGGCGGCGAGTTCGGCCTGCGCGCCCGCCTGACGGGCGAGGTCATCGAGCAGATCGACGCCAAGGACCTCTTCCGCAAGATGGCCAAGGCCGCGTGGGAGTGCGCCGACCCCGGCGTGCAGTACGACGACACGATCAACGACTGGCACACCAGCCCCGAGACCGGCCGCATCACCGCGTCCAACCCGTGCTCGGAGTACCTGCACCTGGACAACTCCTCGTGCAACCTGGCCAGCATCAACCTGCTGAAGTTCCTGAAGGACGACAACTCCTTCGATGTGCCGAACTTCGTGAAGCTCACCGAGCTGATCATCACGGCCATGGACGTGTCGATCACGTTCGCCGACTTCCCGACCGAGAAGATCGGCGAGACCACCCGCGCCTACCGCCAGCTGGGCATCGGCTACGCCAACCTGGGCGCGCTGCTCATGGCGACCGGCCATGCCTACGACTCCGACGGCGGCCGTGCGGTGGCCGGGGCGATCACCTCCCTCATGACCGGCGTTTCCTACCGGCGCAGCGCCGAGCTGGCCGCGGTCGTCGGGCCGTACGAGGGCTATGCCAGGAACGCCGACGCCCACAAGCGCGTCATGCGCAAGCACGCGGGCGCCAACGACAGCCTGCGCACCGTCGGCACGATGGACGCGAAGATTCACGCCGAGGCGTCCAAGCAGTGGTCCGACTGCCTCAAGCTGGGCGAGAAGAACGGCTACCGCAACGCGCAGGCCTCGCTGCTCGCGCCGACCGGCACCATCGGCCTGATGATGGACTGCGACACCACCGGCATCGAGCCCGACCTGGCGCTGGTGAAGTTCAAGAAGCTCGTCGGCGGCGGCTCCATGCAGATCGTCAACCAGACGATCCCGCGGGCGCTCAAGCAGCTCGGCTACCAGCAGGAGCAGATCGAGGCCATCGTCGAGTACATCGGCGAGCACGGCCACGTCGTCGACGCCCCCGGGCTGAAGCGCGAACACTACGAGGTGTTCGACTGCGCGATGGGCGAGCGGGCGATCGCGCCCATGGGCCACGTGCGCATGATGGCCGCCGCGCAGCCGTTCCTGTCCGGCGCGATCTCCAAGACCGTCAACCTCCCCGAGTCGGCGACGATCGAGGACATCGAGCAGGTCTACATGGAGGGCTGGCGGATGGGCCTGAAGGCCCTGGCCGTCTACCGCGACAACTGCAAGGTCGGCCAGCCGCTGTCGGCCGCGGGCAAGAAGGAGGCCCCCGCCGCCGTCGAGGCGCAGGAGCCCGAGGTCAAGGTCATCGAGGTCAACAGGCCGACCCGGCGCCGGATGCCGAACCAGCGGCCCAGCACCACCACCCGCTTCACCGTGGGCGGCGCCAAGGGCTACATGACCGCTTCGTCCTACCCCGACGACGGGCTGGGCGAGGTCTTCCTGAAGATGTCCAAGCAGGGTTCGACGCTGGCCGGCGTCATGGACGCCTTCTCCGTGGCGATGTCCATCGGCCTGCAGTACGGCGTGCCGCTGGAGACGTACGTCAGCAAGTTCGTCAACATGCGCTTCGAGCCGGCCGGGATGACCGACGACCCCGACGTGCGGATGGCGACCTCGGTGATGGACTACATCTTCCGTCGCCTGGCGCTCGACCACCTGCCCTACGACGAGCGGGCCGCCCTCGGCATCTTCTCCGCCGCCGAGCGTACGGCTCAGCAGCGCGGCGAGGACCCCGCGGTCGACAGGGAGGAGCTCGCGCAGTCGGCGCCGATCGAGGCCAAGGCCGTCGAGCCCGCCGCACCCACGTCGCCGGCGCGGGAGGCCAAGGAGCTGACGCTGGAGAGCCACCAGCGCTTCACCGCCGACGCGCCGCTCTGCATGACCTGCGGCACGAAGATGCGGCCCGCGGGTAGCTGCTACGTCTGCGAGGGCTGCGGCTCCACCAGCGGCTGCAGCTGATTCTGGGCGTCAAATAGATGTGAAGTGCCTGGTCGTGAACGGGGTGTCGGGGGTATCGACGCCCCGTTCGTGATTTCTGTCCCAGCGACTGGGCGGGGCTTGATGTCGCCGGCCACCCTGTAGTGGACGAGGGCGGCTGGTTACGCGGGTCAGGTCGATCAGTACATGACGTACTTGACGTGGCACTGTGGAGGTGCGTCTCACTGGAGGTTCCGCCATGACCGCCATTCACTTTGACAGCTATAAAGAGGCTCGCGCGCATCTCAAAGTGCTCTTGGATGCAGCCGAACGAGGCAGGGTGGCTACGGTGCGACGCGAGTCGGCTATGACTGCCTTCGTGGACGTTGAAAGACCGCGACACCACCTCGCGGTGGCCACTCCTTCTCGGGCGCACGTGGTTCCCGAAGCCGGTGGCTGGTCGGTCTTCATCCCAGGGCTTCCTGTCGCCACGGATGGCGCGACCTTCGACCAAGCCGTTGCGGAGATGGTTGAAGGGCTGCGTGAGTACGCGGAGGACTGGCAGGACCATCTGCTCGATGCGCCGAACCACCGGGAGAACTGGGGGCTGGTGCAGCTGATCAGCCTCAGCGACGACGAGCAGTTGCGGGAATGGCTGGTAGGGGAGGTCCGGTGAGCTGGCCGCAGCCCATCCGTGACCATCATGATCGCTTCTGCCGGATCGAGGGTTGGCATCTCGGGCGGAACGAACGATGAGGAACGGGGACCCATCGCGTCACGTACGAACTGGATCTTCCCGACGGCAGAACACTGAGGACGCGGATATCTCATCCGGTCGATCGAAGCGCCTACGGACCTGGCATCTGGAGTCATATTCTCCGCGACCAACTTCAGGCGTACGGCGCGCCCACGCGCCGGGCTAGGCTGGGCGGCGTGCCGGAGCCCGCAGTGATCGCCAAGGAGCTCACCATCGGGGAGCTGTCGGAGCGCAGCGGCGTGCCCGCCTCCGCACTGCGCTTCTACGAGCGGGAAGGCCTCATCAGCAGCCGCCGCACCACCGGCAACCAGCGCCGTTACCACCGCAGCACGCTGCGCAGGGTGGCGTTCATCCGGGCCTCGCAGAGCGTCGGCATGCCGCTGTCGGTGATCGGCGACGTGCTGGGCTTCCTGCCCCAGGACGTGCCGCCTACGCGGGAGTTCTGGCTGAGGGCCTCGCACTGCTGGAGCGAGGAGATCAACGCCAGGATCGAGAAGATGGAGCGGATGCGCGACCGGTTCACCGAGTGCATCGGCTGCGGCTGCCTGTCTTTCGAGCAGTGCACGCTGGTCAATCCCCAGGACACCCTCGGCACCCAGGGCCCTGGGCCGCGCCGCCTGCTGGAACCCTGACCGACGGCGACCTTGGCCCTGACCCCCCGCCGCAGGAACCCTCGCTGACGGCAGCCCTGTCAGAGGGACGCCTCACTGACGGGAGCCCTGGCCGACGGCAACCCTGGCGATGGGAACCCGGGCCGATCGGGACGATGCGATGGGGATCTTGTCCGATGGGGACTATGGCCAAAGAAAGTCCCGGCCCAAGATGACCTCGACCGAGGGTGACGCTGACCGTGGCCGATAGGGCCTCGGGCCGGGGGTGGGCCGGCCGAAGGTGTTCGTGGGCGATGGGAGCCTCGGGTCGGGGTGATCCCGGCCGAAGGTGACCCTGACCGATGGGAGTCTCGACTCACGGCGCCCTCGACTCACGGCGCCCTCGACTCACGGCGCCCTCGACTCACGGCGCCCTTGGCCGATGGGCGCAGCCGGAGGCTGCCGGAGACCGGTCGAGGCGCTGGCCGGAAGAGGCGCCACGCGACGGCACACCCACTTGGGTTCGATTGTCAGCGCTCTGCCCGCTCGGCGACACCATCTCGTGGCAGATGTTTCCGCTGGGCCGCCGCTCCCGCTGACGCAGGGCAACCTGGCGGCGGTGGCGTCGTGGCTCGACCGGCACGTGCTGGACTGCGTCGCGGCTGGACCGGCATGTCCCGGACGAGGAAGGTCAGCCGCAGTTGCTCCAATCCTTGCTGCCGCCGTACGACATCTTCGACTTGGCGTAGCCGTTCGCCATCGAGCCGAAGAACTGCACGCACATGCCCTTCCCCTGGAGCTTCACCGGGCCAGCGTAGTACTTGAACCTGCCGGTGTCGGAGTCTATCTCTTCGTACGACGCGGTGCCGTTGCCGGCAGGCCGTGCGACCCGCAGTTCGACCGTGGTGCGGGTGCTGAGCCCCTGGAGCTTCGACTTGATGGTGACGGCACAGTTGAGCCCGTTTCTGCGGTTGTAGAGCAGGTAGACGGTGCCCAGGGAACCCACCGGCGCCTTGTTGACAACGGCGAAGCCGTTGCCGCAGATCCCTTCGGGTGTGTATCCGGCGGCGTTGGCGGTCGAGGGCGCCGCCAGGACTCCGCCGAGGATCACCGTAGCCGCGAGAAGAGACTTGAACACGCTCGGTTTCCTTTCGTCAGACTGACGGATCATCATGCCGGATATTTCCTGACATGGAGGGATGAACCCGGAAAACAAGATGGTCGGGTCCGCTAGGTTGCATGCATGAATATCGCGATCACCAGCGGATATGTGGTTCCTGTCGACGGCGATCCGATCGACGGCGGTACCGTCCTCATCCAGGACGGCAAGATCGTAGCCGTCGGACGAGACATTGAGATCCCCGAGGGCGTGCCGGTCGTGGACGCCGAGGGCAACTGGGTGCTGCCCGGCTTCGTCGAGGCGCACGGCCACCTTGGCGTTCACGAGGAGGCCGACGGCTGGGCCGGCCAGGACACCAACGAGATGACCGACCCCAACGGCGCCAGACTGCGCGCGCTCGACGCCATCAACCCCGCCGACCTCGGCTTCGGCGACGCGCTGTCCGGGGGTGTCACCACGACGGTCATCAAGCCGGGCTCGGGCAACCCGATCGGCGGCCAGACGGTGGCGGTGAAGTGCTGGGGCCGTACGGTCGAGGAGATGCTGCTCCGCGAGCCCGTCAGCGTGAAGAGCGCCCTCGGTGAGAACCCCAAGCGTGTGTACGGTGACCAGAAGAAGCTGCCTTCCACCAGGCAGGGCGTGGCCGCGGTGATCCGTGACGCGTTCCGCAAGGCGCAGGACTACAAGGCCAAGCGCGAGCAGGCCGAGGCGGAGGGCAAGGCGTTCGACCGCGACGGCACGCTCGAGGTTCTGGTGAGGGTGCTGGACGGGGAGCTGCCCTGGTGCCAGCACACGCACCGGGCCGACGACATCGCCACGGCGCTGCGCCTGGCCGACGAGTTCGGCTACCGCCTGATCATCAACCACGGCACCGAAGGCCACCTGATCGCCGACCTGCTGGCCGAGCGGCAGGTCCCGGTGATCATCGGTCCGCTGTTCACCAGCAGGTCGAAGGTGGAGCTGCGCAACCGCTCGCTGCGCAACCCGGGCATCCTGGCGCGGGCGGGGGTGGAGCTGGCGATCACCACCGACCACCCGGTCGTGCCGATCCATTTCCTGGTCCACCAGGCGACGCTGGCGGTGAAGGAGGGGCTCGACCGTGGTACGGCGCTGCGGTCCATCACCGTGACTCCGGCGAAGATCATGGGGCTGGACGACCGGGTCGGGTCGCTGGCGCCGGGACTGGACGGTGACGTGGTGATCTGGTCCGGCGACCCGCTGGACGTGATGAGCAGGGCACTCAAGGTGTTCATCGACGGGCGGGAGGTGTACTCCTACTCGACCGACACGGGAGAGGAGACGATCGCCGACCCGTACTACCGCGAGTCCTGAGGTCACGCCGGAAGGGGGGCCATCGCGGGCTCCCCTTCCTTGAAAGGCCGAACGTCAGGGGAGTGGTTCGAGCATGCGGTGCGGCTGGTGGAGCGCCACGCTGACCGCGTCGGCCCTGGAGGTCTCCAGCCCCGGCCCTGGCCGTACCTCCACCTCCTCCAAACCCACCCGCACCCCGCACGCCGAGCAGTGCGCCGCCTGGTCGAGGCGGGTGCCGCAGGCGGTGTGGAAGAACAGCCGCCGCGTCCCCGTCGAGGTGAGATGGCGCTCGCCCCACTGGGCCAGCGCCAGCACCGGCAGCCACAGCTCCCTGCCCACCTCCGTCAGCACGTACTCCTCTCGGGGCGGGCTGTCCTGGTAGCGCCGTTTGTCCAGGATTCCTGCCTCGACCAGTGTGGACAGGCGCTGTGACAGCACCGCCCTGGGGATGTCGAGGTGGGCGAGGAAGTCGCCGTATCGGCGCACGCCGTACATCGCGTCCCTGATCACCAGCAGGGTCCAGCGCTCCCCGATCAGTTCCAGGGCTTTGGCCAGCGAGCAGTCCTGCCCGTCGTAGTTCTTGCCCAATGCCATGGCCCCACTTTAGTTCATTCACCGAACCATGCTAGGTTCAATGAATGAACCGACTGATCGTGGCGGCGTCGGCGCCGCTCCTTGTGCTCATGAACTACACGGTCCCGATGGTCACGCTGCCCGACACGGCCAAGGCCCTTGGCGCGGGTCCGACCGGGCCGGTGTGGATCCTGAGTGCCATCGCGCTGGGCTTGTCGTCGCTGTTGCTCGTCGCCGGCAGCCTCGCGGACGACTACGGCAGGAAGCGAACGCTGGTCGCGGGCACGGCGGTGCTCGCCGGGGCCAGCGTGGTGGCCGCGATCGCGCCGACAGTGCCGGTGTTCGTGGGCGCGCGGCTGGTGCAGGGCGCGGCCGGCGCGGCGATGCTCGCCGCAAGTCTCGGCATCGTCGGCCACGCCTTCGCGTCCGGGGCTGCCCGGGTGCGGGCCACCGCCGTCTACGGCGCGATGATGGGTCTCGGCACCGCCGTCGGGCCGCTGTTGTCCGGCGTGCTGGCCGTGTTGACGAGCTGGCGGGCGGTCTACTGGGTGGTGGCCGTCGCGGCGCTCGCGCTGATGGTGGCGGCGGCCTGCACCCTGGAGGAGTCGCGGGCGGCCGTCACGAAGGAGGAGTCGCGAGCGTCCAAGCCGCTGGAGGGGTCGCGGGTAGCCGTAGCGCGGGAGGTGTCGCGGGCGGCCAATGCGCGAGACGAGTCCGGGGTGGCCAGCGCGCGAGAGGGCTCGGGGGTCGCCAGTACGCGGGTTGAGCCGGGCACGGGTGGGCGGCGCAGGGTCGACCTGCCGGGCGTCGTCCTGCTGACCCTCGGCATCGCCGCGCTGGTCGCCGGGGTGACCGAGGGGCGCATGGGCTGGACTCGCCCGATCGTCGCCATCGCCTTCGCCGCCTCCGTGTTCCTGCTGGCTGCCTTCGCCGTGGTGGAGCGCCGGCGCCGCGAGCCGCTGCTGGACCTCGCGCTGTTCGGACGGCCGCGCTTCCTGGTCGCCACGGGCGGAGCCCTGGTCGTCGGCGCCGCCGTCATCGGCCTGCTCAGCTACCTGCCCAGTGTGCTCCAGGCCGCCCACGGGATGAGCGCGCTGACGACCGCGCTGCTGTTCGCCACCTGGTCTGGTATGTCCGTCGTGTCCTCCCTCGCGGCGGCCAGGGTACGGCTCGGCGCGGGCTCGCGGCTGTCGCTCGGGCTGCTGCTGAGCGCGGTCGGGTTCGCGGGCCTGCTCGGCGTGGTCACGCACTTCTCGCTTCCGCTGACCATCACGGGCCTGGTCGTCAGCGGTGCCGGCAGCGGCCTGATCAACTCCTCGCTGACCCACCTGGCGATCGAGAGCGTGCCGCGGCACCGCGTCAGCATGGGCTCGGGCGCGAACAACACCGCCCGCTACGTCGGCTCGTCGCTCGGCGCGGCGGCCATGGCCGCCCTCATCGGCGCGCTGGGCCTGGAGACGGGCGTGCTGGTGACCGTGATCGCCTGCATCGTGCTACTTCTCGGTACGGCGGGCGCGGTGCAGGCGCACCTTCTCGCGGTTCCCGCACCGTTTCATCGAGCACCACTGCCGGGTCCCCGCGTTTGACCTGTCGGCGAAGCGCAGCCCGCACGTGGGGGAGGCGCACACCCGCACCTGGCGCAGCTCGGGCCCGCCGATCAGCTCGACGGCGTCGCTGGCGATCTCGGCCAGCGCCGCCACCACGGGGTCGGCGGGCGGCAGCCGTACGACGGACAGGTCGGGGGCGAGCGCGACCAGGGCGGGCCGGCGTCGCGCGGCCCACCGGTTGATCGGCTCGGGAAAGCCGCGCTCGCCCGCGACGGCCGCGTCGACGCACCGGCAGATGGCCTCCCTCAGCTCCCGCGCCTCCCTCAGCAGCGTCACCCCCGCCACCGCGGACTCCTGGGGGCTCGGGCTGAACGGAAGGTCCTCGGGCAGGCCGAGCCAGGCCAGCAGGTCCTCCGGTTCGCGCAGCAGCTCCCAGCCGCCGGTCTTGCGGTCCCGGTAGGTGTTGACGAAATCCAGAGCGGGCCGCCCGCCATCCCACACCCAGTCTCGCGTTCTCATGCCTCTAACCCTATGATGGGGTTAACCCTGTAACCGTACGATGGAGTTACATGATGGCGGAGTCACGGATGGCCCAGATCGGCGACCTGCGCATGCACTACCTGATCGAAGGGGAGGGCCCGCTGCTGATGCTGCTGCACGGCTGGCCCCAGACCAGCCACTGCTGGCGGCACCTCATCGCGCCGCTGGCCGAGCAGTTCACAGTCGTGGCGCCCGACCTGCGCGGATACGGGCTGACCGACAAGCCGCGCACCGGGTTCGACAAGCGCACCATGGCCGCGGACGTGCGCGAGCTGGCAAGACAGCTGGGCCACGAGAGGGTCACGCTGGTCGGCCACGACAGGGGCGGGCGGGTCGCCCACCGCTACGCCCTCGACCACCCCGGCGAGGTCGAGCGCCTGGTCGTCATGGACATCATCCCCACCAGGGAGATGTGGCGGCGCTTCGACATGACCTCAGGCTTCGCGCTCGGCACCTGGCACTGGACCTTCCACCTGCAGCCCGACCTGCCCGAGCGGCTCGCGGGCGCCGACGTGCGCGGCTATCTCGGCTACTTCTTCGACAAGTGGACCGTCCAGCGGGCCGCGCTCGACGTGGAGGAGTACTACCGGGCCTTCTCGCAGCCGGGTGCGTTGCGGGCGGGTTTCGACGACTACCGAGCCTCCTTCCCCGACGACGCCGCACACGACGACGCCGACTACGACGCGGGCAGGCGGCTGGAGATGCCGGTGCTCGCCCTGTGGGGCTCGGCGGGCCTGCCCGCTCGCGTCGACGTCGAGGAGGCGTGGCGTGACTACGCCCGCGACGTGCGGGGAGCGGAGATCCCCGACTGCGGCCACTTCCTGGCCGAGGAGCGCCCCGACGTCGTGCTGTCCCACCTGCGCGACTTCCTGAAGGCCTGATCATGAAAGGCGGTCACCAGCGCCGGGCGGCGCCCATGACGTGCAGCAGGGCCTCGCGCCTTCCCGTGAACTCGGCGGGCGCCATGCCCTCCCGCTCGGCGCGCAGGTGGAGCATGGCCAGCTCCGTCGCCGCGTGCTGGTAGTCGGACATCGCCCTGGACAGGCCCGCCCGCTTGGCCCACCGCCGCGCGTGCCTGCGCGATTTGAGCGAGCCCAGCATGCCGACGTCCTGCGGGGTGACGACCCCGGTGGGCAGGTACCAGGGCAGCACGCCGCCGATCATGGCGAGCACCCGCCTGCGCTCCTTGACGGTCACCACCACGAGCACGACGATCACGGTCAGTTCGAGCAGGTAGGCGCCGCCCAACGCGGGCAGGCTGCCCAGCGTCGCGGCGCCGTTCCAGGCTCCGTGCAGCAGGATCGCGCCCAGGTAGCCGAGCGGGATCGCCAGCCATCTGGCCGGGTGTCGCCTGGTGGCGGCGTAGGCGACGCCGAGCCCGATCATCGAGGTGTAGACGGGGTGGCCGAGCGGCGAGATGAGGCCGCGCAGCACGAACACGCCCACCGCGTCGTCCGCCCCGCCCTGCATGAACGCGACGAGGTAGTAGCCGACGTTCTCCACCAGCGCGAAGCCGAGGCCCGCCATGGCCGCGTAGATGATGCCGTCGGTCAGCCCGTCGATCTCCCTGCGCCTGCGCAGGAGCAGCAGCAGCGCCGCGCCCTTCAGGCCCTCCTCGGTGACCGGGGCCAGGACGACGGCGCCGATGTTGCCGGCCACCGCCTCGCCGTACCCCGCGTTGAGGACCAGCGCCTGACCGGCCAGGCTCAGCACGAGGGCGAGCAGCACGGCCACGCCCGCGCCCCAGACGAAGGCGAAGGCGAGGCTGAGCTTCGGCTCGGGCTCCAGCCTGTCGAGCGCCAGCACGGCGGCCAGCAGGACGGGCAGCGGCGCCAGCGCCATGAGCGCCGCCAGGCCGAAGCCGGAGGGTTCGTTGGACAGCAGCATCGACGCCAGCGTCAGCAGGGCGCACAACCCCGAGACCACGAGGCCGATGATGAGCGCTTTGCTCGGTCGCGGATAGAGCACCGCCGGGCGGGTAACACCAGTCACCCTCTCACGGTGCTCTTCCACGCTGTACGGACGGTTGACGCCTACTTACCGGCCTTGAGCACCGCCTCGACGATCGAGCGGCGCCCGAGCGGGTCGGCCAGCGCCCACCTGGTCGCCGGTGCGCTGCCAGCCGAACATCGAGTGGGCTCGCCGTGCGTGGCGTAGCTGGTCGCCGCGATGGTGAAGGACGACATCGAGCCCGCCTCGGCCCCCCTGACGCGGGGGCGCTGGAACGGCGGGATCCCGACGTCGGCCGCCGGGTCCGCGAGCAGGTCCTCGGCTACGCGGACTGGCCCGGTAGCGACCGGATCGCGGCCATGGTCAAAGATGGGCAAGGCAGGATTCAGTTCGACAGAGGGGACCTCATGGCCTGGGACGAGATCACGTCAGAGCAGGAGCTGCGCGAGCTGCTGGGCGAGGTGATGCCCAGGGCCGTGACCAAGGACCGGGCCGCGCTCCACGAGCGCGACAGGGAGTGGCTGGCCAACTCGCCGTTCTGCCTGATCTCCACCGCGGACGCCGACGGCAACTGCGACGTCTCGCCCAAGGGCGACCCCGCCGGATTCACCCACGTCATCGACGACACGACGATCGCCATCCCCGACCGCCCCGGCAACCGCAGGGCCGACGGGTTCCGCAACGTCCTGACCAACCCGCACGTCGGCCTGCTCTACCTGGTTCCCGGGCGGGGTGAGACGCTGCGCATCAACGGCAGGGCCAGGCTGGTCAAGGAGGCGCCGTTCTTCGACGAGATGATCGTCAAGGGCCACCGGCCCAAGGTGGCGATGGTCGTGGAGATCGAGCAGATCTTCTTCCACTGCGCCAAGGCGTTCCTGCGCTCGAAGCTGTGGGAGCCGGAGACGTGGAACCCCGGCGCGCTGCCGTCGCACGCGACGATCATCAAGAGCCTGCAGAAGGTGGAGGAGTCTCTCGAAGAGCTGGAGCGCTACTACGGAGACTCCTACAAGGAGAAGCTGTACAAGGCCTAGTCAAGCGGCGGGGGTGGGCCCCGACGGCAGGCGGATCACGTTGCGGCCGCTGTAGGCGCTCAGATCGACGACCGTGGTGTCGGTCGGGGTCGGCTTGCGGCGGCCGGCCGTCCTGATGTCGCGGACCTTGTGCCGCGCCACACGCGATGGCACTACCTCAAGCGTCTTCCTCACAGAGCCCCCCGGCGTGATGTTTTCGTTACATCACATTACTTACAGAATGCCCCATAAGTCCCATGTAAAGATCGCGTCAGTACGGCAGCTTCCGCCCGGACGGTGACCGCAGGTCGAGGTCCTGAGGCCGGGCCGGCTGGCGCTTGGACGATGTCTTCACGATCCTGGTCTGTCGCATGATCTGCCCCCTTTGCTTGCCTCCACAGTGGACCCGGCCGCTTGACGGCCACTTGGCGCGCGCTTGCGGTCCGCCTTCGCGTCAACCTGAAGGCCACGCGCAGCGCAACTCCGCAGCCTGCACCGGCGTCTAACCCGCCGTGGGGGATCCAGAGCGCATCGGAGACAACTGGCTGGCCGGACGGCTCGGCGAGGGCGGCCAGGGAGTCGTCTACGAGGCCTACGACGGCCAGGGCCGCAGGGTGGCGGTCAAGGTGCTGCACACCGCCGATGCGAAACGGCTGGCCAGGGAGGCGACCGCGGCCCAGCGGGTCGCCTCGTTCTGCACCGCCCGCGTCCTGCGCGTCGAGACGGAGGGGCCGCGGCCGCACATCGTCTCCGAGTACGTCGAGGGGCCGAGCCTGCGCAGGGCCGGCCGCGTCTTCGCCGGAGACGACCTCCACCGCCTGGCCACCGCCGTGGCAACCGCACTGACCGCCATCCACGAGGCGGGCGTGATCCACCGCGACCTCAAGCCGGACAACGTGCTGCTCAGCCCCGACGGGCCCAGAGTGATCGACTTCGGCATCGCCAGGACCGCGGACATGTCGCTGACCAGGAGCGGCGAGGTCGCGGGCACCCCCAGCTACATGGCGCCGGAGATCTTCACCGGTCAGCGCGCGACGCCCGCGGTCGACGTGTTCGCGTGGGGCGCGGTCGTGCTGTTCGCCGCGACCGGCGAGGACCCCTTTCCGCGCCGACCACCTGGGCGGCGTCATGCACAGGGTGCTGTCCGCCCAGCCCGACCTGAGCATGCTTCCCGAACGGCTGGCCGCGCTGGTGGCCGCGGCGATGGACAAGGACCCCGCCCGCCGTCCCACCGCCCGTGACCTGCTGCTCGCGCTGGTCAGCGGCGCGGCCACCGACACCGGGGCGCTGCTGGCGGCGGGCAGCCGCTCGGCTATGGGCGTGCACGTACCCGACACGGCCGATCCCGCCCTCGGCACGATCGCCGAGGACGCCTTCGGCGGGCTCGGCCCGCGCGAGCGCGAACTGGCCCCCGAGGTGTTCCTGCGCCTGGTCGCCGTCGACGAGGACGGCAGGGAGACGGGCAGGTGGGCGCCCAGGTCGGAGCTGTCCGACGGCGACAGGAGCGAGGCGGTCGAGCGGATCCTGCGCGCCTTCTCCTACGTCGTCACCGAGAAGGACGGCATGGTCGCGCTGTCGCGCCCCGCGCTGCTGCGGGCCTGGCCCAGGCTGCGCAGGTGGGTGGAAGCCGACAGGGCCGGTCTGGTGGTCCTCACCAGGCTCAGCAGCGCCGCCAGGCAGTGGGCCGACCACGGCCGCCGCGACGGCGATCTGCTGCAGGGCAGCCACCTGGAAAGCGTGCTGAGCTGGGCCGCGACGGGGCGCAAGCACGTCACGCTCACCCCGACGGAGCGCGACTACCTGCGCGCGGGCACCGAGCTGACCAGGAAACGCGCGCGACGGCGCAGGCTGACCACGGCGGCGCTGGCGGGCCTGCTCGTGGTCGCGCTGGTGGCGGGCGGGCTCGCGCTCTGGCAGGCCAGGCGCGCCGACGCCCAGCGCGACGCGGCCACGGCGCGCAACGTCGCCACCGAGGCGGCGGCGCTGCGGGCCGGCGATCCCGTCAAGGCGATGCTGCTGACGGTGGCCGCCTGGCAGATCTCGCCCGACGCCGACACCCGCTCCGCGCTCACCTCCTCCTATCAGCAGAGCGAGCGGGCCGCCTTCCACGACCCGCCGGTCGAGGGGGTGGCGCTGCGCACGCTCACCCATGACGGGCGCTTCCTGGTCAGCGTGAGCGAGAGCGGCGTGGCCGTCCACGACGTGCGGTCGGGGCGCAGGACGCGCGGCTGGGCCGTACCGGGGCTCGACAGCGAGCACCTGTTCGACGTCTCGGTCAACGGCAGCGGGCGGCGGGTCGCGGTGACGACCGAGAAGAAGATCACCGTGTGGGACGTCGCGACGGGCAGGCTGGTGGCCCAGCGGGCGATGCCCGAGGGCTCCGGCGGGCGCGGCGCCGACTACGGCGACAGCGAGTCCACGCTGGCCGTGAGCCTCACCGACGAGCTGATCCACCTGTGGGACCACGACACGGGCCGCACGTTCGGCGGGGTCCTCGACGAGGGGTACCAGGCCGCGCAGTACCCGCTCGTCGACAGGACGGGACGGATGCTTGTCGTGCCGGGCGATCCGCGCTTCTACGTCCGCCGCCTGCCCGCGTGGACCAAGGACGACCGGCTGAACGCGGCATGCCAGGGCCAGCCGTACGCGGCGGCCTTCAGCCCCGACGGCAGAACGCTGGCCTGCGCCGGCGCCGAGATCCGGCTCGTCGACCCCGCGACGGGCAGGAAGCTGCCGCTGCGGGGCGGCGACAATCAGTTCTGGCCCGCGGCGCCGTCCTGCGAGCTGTGTGACGCGGCGGCCAAGGGCCTGCGCTTCAGCCAGGACGGCCGCTACCTGGCCGCGTTCGCCGACCGGTCGCTGCGCGTCTGGCGGGTCGACGGCCAGCGGCAGGTCCTCGCCTACCAGGCAGAGGGCGAGCTGACCGACGTCAGGTTCGACGGCGAGGTCGTGCGCTACCTGCTCGACGACACCGTCGTCACCCTCGACCTGGGCGCGCGCGTCACCGACTTCCGCACCACCCGCGCGCCGTGGGGTACCGAGCTGAGCCCCGACGGCAGGTGGGCGCTCGTCCGGCCGGACGAGAACACGATGGTGCTGTGGGACCTGGCCGCCCGCCGGCAGGTGTGGACCACCCGCGCCCCCGGCATGACGGTCTTCGACCGGCAGGGCGAACGGCTGGTCACGATCCCCGACAGCGGCCGGATGACGATGTGGGACGTCGGGACGCGCCGGCGGCTCTGGACGGCGCCCGTGCCGTTCGGCGTCTCGCCGGTCCGGGCGGAGTTCACCCGCGACGGCCGCACGCTGGTCCTCACCAGCGCGCTGACCGAGACGCTGACCGACTTCCGGCTGACCCGCCTCGACACGGCGACGGGCCGCGCGTTCGGCACGGTGACCACCCGCAGCCCCGGCGGCGTGCTCACCCCCGACGGCAGGCGCCTGGCCTCGGCCGACGGCAGGATCTACGACCTGGCCACCGGCAGGCCGCTCGGCGCCGGGTTCGGCTCGGGCGTCCTGGCCGTCAGCGACCAGTCGGTGCTGGCCGTCAGCGGCGACCGCACGGGCCGGATCGCGCTGCGCGGCCTGGACGGCCCGGCGACGTCCGCGCCCCTGCTCAGAGGCGTGAGCGAGCGGATCGCCCACCTGGCGTTCGCGCCGAAGGGCGACGTGCTGGCCACCGTGGGCGACGATCCGGGCACGCTGCAACTGTGGGACGTCCGCGCCCGCCGGCGGCTCGGTGGCCCGGTCAGCGCGTACGCCGACGGCCTGCCGGGCGAGGGCGGTCTCGCCTTCAGCCGCGACGGAGGCGTCCTGTACGTCGCCGAGGACGACGGCCTGATCCACGAGTTCGTGGTGGACCCCGCGAGGATGGCGGGCCTGGTCTGCGAGCGGGCCGGGCGCGAGCTGACCGAGCGGGAATGGCGCGAACACTTCGATCAGGTCCCCTACCGCAACCTGTGCGGCGCCTGAAATCGCCTGCGCAGGAGCGGCGCGTCCGCCTAGGCTTACGACCATGACGCTGGCCAGGCTTGTCGCCGTCTGCGCGGTCTGGGGAGTGTTCTGGGGGTCGTGGTCGGCGCTGCTGCCGGCCGTACAGACCCAGGTCGGAGCGAGCACCGCCGACCTCGGGCTGGCGCTGGCCGGGGTGCCCGTCGGCGCGATTCCGGCGATGGCGCTGACCGGCAGGCTGGTCAGGGGCAGGGAGCGCGCGGCGCTGGCCGTCACCACCGCCCTGTTCGCCGCCGCGGTGGCGGGCATCGGGTTCGTCACCGGCCCGCTCGCGCTGGGCCTGGCGCTGGTGGGGCTCGGAGCCGCCAGCGGCGCGCTCGACATCGCGCTCAACACCGCGACCGGCAGGGCCGAACGTGAGTCCGGGCGCAGGTTCTTCCAGCCCGTGCACGCCGCCTTCCCCGTCGCCGTGATCGTCGCCGCGCCCGCCACCGGGCTGGCCCGCTCCCTCGGGTACGGCCCCGCGCAGGTGCTGACCGTCATCGCGGTCCTCGTGCTGGCGTGCGCCGTCTTCGCCCTCGGCCTCTCGCTCGGCAGGGGCGTGCAGCCGGTCGGCGAGCCCAGGCCGAAGGGCGCCTGGCGGCAGGCCGTCGTCCTCGGCGCGCTGGCCGCGGGCGCGCTCGTCATCGAGAACTCCGTCGAACAGTGGTCGGTCATCCTCCTCGAAGACCATCGGGCCGCGCTCACCCTGCTGGCCAGCGCCGCGCCCGCCGTCTACATGGGCGCGCTCACCGCGGGCCGCCTGACCGCGCAGGCGATGCCGGGCCTGGGCCTGCGCACCCTGTACCTGCTGGCGGGCCTCGGCGGCGGGGCCGGGATCGCGCTGGCGGGGCTCGCGCCGCAGGTGTGGCTGTCGCTGGCCGGGTTCGGGCTGACGGGGCTGGCGCTCGGGCCGCTGGTGCCCGCCATGCTCAGCAGGGCCGCGGTGGGTGACCAGGACGGCAGGCTCGTCTCGGCCGTGTCCACGATCTCCTACGCGGGGTTCGTCCTCAGCCCGTTGCTGGTCGCGGGGCTGTCGGCGGCCTTCTCGCTGCCGGTGGCGCTGGCGCTGCTCGGGCTGCTGGCCGTACCGCTGCTCGGCGGGTATGTGGCCGAACGCTCCGCCGCCCCGAAGTAGATCATCGGCCAAGAGTGGGCGCGGAAGACGAATGTGGTCCTCCCTGTGGGTATTTCCGCTGGAGTACCCAAGAGCGGAGGACCGACATGGCCGTCTGTGAAGTCTGCGGCAACGACTACGACATGAGCTTCGAGGTGCACGCGCAGGGCGCCGTGCACACCTTCGACTCCTTCCAGTGCGCGATCCAGGCGATGGCGCCCATCTGCGAGCACTGCGGGCAGAAGATCATCGGGCACGGCGTGGAGGCCGACCGCCGCTGGTTCTGCTGCGCCCACTGCGCGCGGCAGAAAGGTGCGACGGCGATCGTCGACAGGGTCATGGCGGGGACGTCCGCTTAGAGGCACACTGGCGGTGTGGCCGACTTTGACGTACTCGTCGTGGGTTCAGGCCCCGGCGGTCAGCAGGCGGCCATAGCCGCCGCCCGCCGGGAGGTCAGCGCCGGTGTATGACTTCGATCTCCTCGTTCTCGGGTCCGGTCCTGGAGGGCAGAAGGCGGCGATCGCCGCGGCGAAGCTCGGCAAGCGGGTCGCGATGGTCGAGAAGAAGCACATGCTCGGCGGCGTGTGCATCAACACGGGGACGATCCCGTCGAAGACGCTGCGGGAAGCCGTCCTCTACCTGACCGGCCTCAACCAGCGCGAGCTGTACGGAGCGAGCTACCGGGTCAAGGAGGAGATCACGGTCGCCGATCTCGGGATGCGCACGCAGCACGTGATCGGCCGGGAGATCCAGGTGATCCGGAGCCAGCTGGGCCGCAACCACGTGACGGTCCTGCAGGGAACGGGGCGGTTCCTGGACGCGCACACCATCGGCGTCACTGGAGACGAGGAGCGGAAGGTCACGGCCGAGAAGATCGTGATCGCCACGGGGACCTCACCGGCCCGCCCGTCCAGCGTGGAATTCGACGACAAGATGATCATCGACTCGGACGCGATCCTGCATCTCGATCGGGTGCCCGAGACCCTCGTCGTCGTCGGAGCCGGGGTCATCGGCATCGAGTACGCCTCTATGTTCGCGGCGCTCGGCACCAAGGTCACCGTGGTGGAGCGCCGTGAGCGGATGCTGGAGTTCTGCGATCTGGAGATCGTGGAGGCGCTCAAGTACCACCTGCGCGACCTGGCCGTCACGTTCCGGTTCGGTGAGAACGTCGCCGCGGTCGAGCGACGGCCCCGCGGGGCCCTGACCGTTTTGGAGAGCGGTAAGAAGATTCCCGCCGACTGCGTCATGTACTCGGCCGGGCGGCAGGGCAAGACGGCTGAGCTGTGCCTGGAGAACGCCGGGCTCGCCGCCGACGACCGGGGCCGGATCCAGGTGGACGAGAACTACGCCACCTCCGTCCCGCACATCTACGCGGTCGGCGACGTGATCGGCTTCCCCGCGCTCGCGGCCACCTCGATGGAGCAGGGACGGCTGGCCGCCCAGCACGCGTGTGACGAACCGGTGGCGGAGATGCACGAGCTGTCGCCGATCGGGATCTACACCATTCCGGAGATCAGCTTCGTCGGGAAGTCCGAGGACGAGCTGACCCGGGACAAGATCCCGTTCGAGGTGGGCATCTCGCGGTATCGGGAGCTGGCCCGAGGTCAGATCATCGGCGACTCGTACGGCATGCTCAAGCTGCTCATCTCGGCGGAGGACCGGCGGCTGCTCGGCGTCCATGTCTTCGGCACGGGAGCCACCGAGCTGGTCCACATCGGGCAGACCGTCATGGGCTGCGGCGGGACCGTCGACTACCTGGTCAACGCCGTGTTCAACTACCCCACGCTCGCGGAGTCCTACAAGGTCGCCGCCCTGGACGCCATGAACAAGATGCGAGTGATCGCTCGGCTGACAGCCGAGCTGTGACCTCTCCCGGTTCTCACGGCCCGGTGGCATGATCACCATTGTGCTGATCACCCCATGCGCTACCGACGAAGTCACACCGCAGTTGGTCGTGGACGGTGTCGTGCCGCTGCATCCGGCCATTTCCCCGGACGGTCGCTGGATCGCCTACGCAGCCGCCACGATCGGACGGAAGGAGCGGCATCCGAGCAGTGCGATCTGGGTCGCCGCGACTGACGGGAGCTCCTCGCCCAAGAAACTGACGGCAGGTACGGCCGAAGACTCCATGCCGCGCTGGGCGCCGGATTCAGCCTCGCTGTTCTTCGGGTCCGATCGGATGAATCGGGGCACCGTTCAGCTGCATCGGATAGCGCTCGACGGCGGCGAGGCGCAGGCGCTGACCACCGGGAAGAGCGGGATCTCCGGCTACCGCCCGCTCGCTGACGACCGACTGGTCGCGGTGGTGGCCGCTGACGAGCCGACCGGCGAGGGCGACGCGAAGGTGTGGGGCGAGCGGGTGCCCTACGGCCGGTTACGGCTCCTTGACCTGGACACCGGCGGGTGGCGCGTGGTGGACGGACTCGGTGACAGGCACGTCGTCGACATGACGCAGGGTCCGGACGGCAGGCTCGCGGTGCTCAGCCGACCCACTCCGGAGCTCGACCCGGTCAGCCCCACCGGCGAGTTGCACGTGGTCGAGGTGAAGACGGGGGAGGTACAGGACCTCGGCCGGACCGCGCTGGAGGCGTCCTCGCCGACCTGGTGGAACGCCGGAGGCGTCTGGCGCGTCTGCTACCTGGCGACGACCCCGCCCGGCCCGGTAGGGGGCCGCGCCGTCTTCGACGTCATCGTGCCCGAGACCGGCGCCGCGGCGGACCATCGCAACCTGACCAGCGACATGACCGTCTGCCCGTCCGGGCTGGCGCAGGTCGCTGACGGGCCGCCGCTGGCGCTGTTCGCCGACGGACTGGACACCGCGATCTACCGGCTCGATCAGGAAACGCGGCGGTTCCAGCAGGTGTCGTTCGTGAAGGGATGGGTCGGCTCGCTCACCGCGAGTCACTCAGGCGAACTCGTCGCGGCCTTGGTGAGCACGTCGCCCGAGACGCCCAACGTGCACGCCGGGCCACCCGCCGGCCGGCTCGTCCGGATCAGCGACACCAGGCCTGAACTGCGCGCGGTCAGGTGGGGAACTCAGGAACGCCTGTCCTACCAGGCGTCCGACGGGCTCGACCTCGACGGGCTCCTGGTCCTGCCCGCCGGGCGAAGTCGCGACGACGGCCCGTTTCCGCTGGTCACACTGGTGCACGGCGGCCCGTACGACAGGTACGCCGACCGGTTCTCCTTCGCCGGGCTCCTGTCGGGACAGTGGCTGGCGACCGCGGGATACGCCGTCTTCCTGCCCAATCCGCGCGGCGGCGAGGGGCACGGGCACGCCTTCGCGGCGGCCGTCGCAGGCGCGGTCGGCATGGACGAATGGACCGACATCGTCAGCGGCATCGACCTGCTGATCGCCGACGGCATCGCGGATCCCGACCGGCTCGGCATCGCTGGATGGAGCCATGGCGGGTTCATGGCCGCCTGGGCCATCGGGCAGACCGACCGGTTCAAGGCCGCGGTGATGGGCGCCGGCATCAGCGACTGGGGAATGCTCCTCGCCACCGGAGAGTTCGGGATCTGGGATGCCGGGCTCGGCGGTAGCTGCGGCTGGGAGGGCGCAGGACCGCACCGGCACGACCAGGTCAGCCCCATCTCGTACGCCTCGAAGATCCGCACCCCGGTTCTGATTCTGCATGGCGAGGACGACGCGAATGTGCCGGTCGGCCAGGCCACGTACTTCCACCGAGCCTTGCGGCGGTACGGAGTCGAGCACGAGTTCGTCGTCTACCCTCGTGAGGGCCACGCCATCCTGGAACGCGACCACCAACTCGACGTCCTGCGGCGCACCCGCGCATGGTTCGATCGGTGGCTCGCCGACCCGGCATCGGACCACGCGTAACGGCAGGAGAGCCGACGACTGGCGCTCCGAGCCCTGAAGGCCGGCACGGCGGTGAGGCGTTTGAGGGGCGGCCCCTCGCAGGCGGCGCGGGGGTGAGGCGCTTCAGGAGCGGGCGCCGAACGCGGCGCGTACGGCGTCGCCGATCTGTCGCTGGACGGGGTCGGCGTCCGGGCCGAACAGCCGCGCGTCGAGGCCGGCCACGACGTTCGTCGCCTCCTTCAGCAGCCGCGCGCCCTCGTCGGTGATCTCGATCGTCGAGGCGGACCCGGCGCGGGCGGTGTTGTCGCGGACGAGCCCGGCCACGGACAGCGCCTTCACCGCCGTGTGAACGCTCTGGACGGTGATCCCCGACATCCGCGCCAGGTCGCTGAACGACGCCCCCGGCACGTGGGCGATGTGCCCGAGCAGGCCGAGCCTGCTGACCGTCAGACCGAGCGGCGCGAGGGCGGCGCCGAGTTCGGTCTCGATCCGGTGCGCCAGGGTGAGGAGCACGATGGTGGGGCTGGTCACCGGCGGACCTGGACGGGCGTTGTCGGTCGTCATCTGCCCAGTCTCCCGTACGGCTCGCGGGCCGGGCTCAGTCGGCGTCACGGCCGTCGTCGCCGTTGATCATCCGGGGCAGTGCGACCAGCACCGCCCCTCCGGCCCCTCCGCAGCTCAACAGCGCCACGGGCCAGGAAGCGCCGCCGGCCAAGACGAGCGCGCACGTGATCGCCGCGATCACGGCGGTCACGGTGAGGACGAGCAGGGTGTGCACGGTGAACATGAGGTCGTTCCTATGGTTGGACGGCAAGACGGTCATCGGCCCAGAACTCGATCAGTTCCTCGATCGAGAGGGCCTCGGGAGGGTCGCGTGGCGGGAGCCGGCCCGTGGTGAGCGCCCACGTGGTGATGAGAACGTCGCGGAGCCATTCGTCCTCGCGGGTGGCGCACGCCCGGTGGACTGCGCTGATCACGGGGATGCCGGGGCGTGGCGGGGCATGGGCGTGCTCCTCTGGTCGGCTGTGAGGCAACGATGCTGCGACGGCGTGCCGTACCGCCGCCACGCCTTTTCGGAAACCCGGACGAATGCAGACGGAATTCGCGGCATCCCATATCGTCCGGAAATATCCGGACAGTTCTTCTGTTACCGGCGGGTTTCAAGGGGCGGGCAATCCGGATGGGGTGGAATATCAAATCTGCCAAGCTTGACTACCTATCGGTGGGAATATGTGTCTCGTTCACTTTCGAGTTCACCAACCCATTCCTGTTGTCGAGGGACGATGACTGACAAGCGCATACGTTTCATCGAGCAGCTCAACGAACTGCACGAGTCGGCAGGCTCGCCGTCCCTCGGCCGGCTGGTGAAGCTGGCCAAACGCGAGAACCTGCCCAGGGCCCTGGCCAGGAGCACGATCAACGACATCCTCAACGGCAAGCGGGAGCGACCGCCCGAGTGGCCGTGGGTCGCCTCCTTCGTCAAGGCGGTCGAGGCGGCGGCGGTCGAGGCGGAGCTGTCGCCGGTGCCGGTGACCATGGCCGAATGGGAGCGGCGCTGGCGGGACGCCCGCGCCGCGCGGCCCACCGGGTCGCAGCAGCCGCTGGACGAGCTGCACCGCCGCTACCTCGCCGGCTACGGCAGGACGGGCGCCAGGCTGGTCAGGTGGGCGGGGGAGGGCAACGCCGACGCCTCCTACCAGCTCGGCGTGATCCAGCTCCTGCACGACCAGGGCGAGGAGGCCGACGAGTGGCTGAGCCAGGCAGCCCACGCCGGTCACCAGGGCGCGGCACAGCTCTACCGCGACCCGCATGCGTACTCGAAGGCGATCGAGATCGCCTTCGAGTACGGCACCGCCTACGAGGCCGAGGGGCACGCCAAGCGGGAGATCGCGAGGTTCTTCCACACCATGGCCGCCCGGTGCGGTCACGCGGGCGCGGCGAGGAGGCTGACCGGTGACGGCGGGTTCTCCCCGCTCATGCGCACGCTGCCCGTGGACGATGTCCCTTTATTGACCATCTCGGTCTAGCTCTAGCCGTGCACCCCTGCGTAGGGGCGGGTCTGGCGCGTGTCAGGATGGCGACATCGCCTGACACGCGGGAGGAGCGTCCATGACCGATCGCTTCGAGACGTTGATCGACCGGCAGATTCGCGAAGCGCAGGAGCGCGGGGAGTTCGACGACCTGCCCGGCGCGGGCAAGCCGCTGCCGAACAGGAACGAGCTGACCGACGAGCTGTGGTGGGTCAAGCGCAAGCTCGCCGACGAGAGCCTCACCATGCCGCTTCCGCCGTCCCTCGCCCTGCGCAAGGAGGCGGAGACCGCCCTGGCCAAGGCCCGCGCGGCCGCCACCGAGGACGAGGTCAGGAGCATCCTCGAAGAGATCAACGGGAAGATCGTCGAGGGCAACAGGAAGGCGATGTCGGGCCCGCCGCTCAACCTGATGCCCTACGACATCGAGGAGTTCCTGGACGGCTGGCGGGACGACGGCTGACAGAGACCGGGCGATTGGTGGCCGGGCTCTGGCGTGCGGCATGATGGGGCGGCCTGGCCGATCGTCGGGGAACGGGGTTGACCTTGATCACTTCCTCATCGGGCCCCAGGCCCGCGGACTTCACCGACGTCAGAGCGGCCAACCTCGCCGTCGTCCTCCGGTTCGTGCGCGACCACGCGCCGTGCTCCAGAGCCGAGATCGCCGCCTCCACCGGGCTCAACAAGGCAACCGTGTCGAGCCTGGTCGCCGATCTCATCGACCGGCGGCTCGTGCGTGAGGTGGGCCTGACCGAGAACCGCGTCGGGCGGCCCGCCACGATGCTGGTCCTGGACGGCTCGCCGTACGCGGCGATCGGCCTCGAGATCAACGTCGACTATCTGACCGCCGTCGCGGTGGACCTGTCGGGGGAGCGGCTGCTGTCGTGGCGGCGCTCCTTCCCCGGGGCGACGGCCACGCCCGCGCGGGCCGTGTCCGCGCTCGCCGCGCTCACCAGGCGCGTCATCAGCCGCATGACGAGAGACCGGCGGCAGGTGCTCGGGGTGGCGGTCGCCGTACCCGGCCTGATCGCCACCAGCGGCACGGTCGTGGTCGCGCCCAACCTCGGCTGGCGCATGGTGGACCTGGCGGGCGACCTCGCCACTGCCCTGCACGAGCCCGGCCTGCCCGTCCAGGTCGAGAACGACGCGAATCTCGCGGTGCTGGCCGAACACCGGTTCGGCCCGTTCGGCGGCACGCCGAACCTGGTGTACCTGACCGGCGAGGTCGGCGTCGGCGCCGGAGTCATCCTCGACGGGCGGCTGCGGCGGGGCGGTCAGGGGTTCAGCGGCGAGATCGGGCACATCCAGATCGACCCCGAGGGGCCCGCCTGCCGATGCGGCCGTACCGGCTGCCTGGAGGCGGTGGCGGGCATCGGGGTCTTCGTCTCCGCCACGGACCCCGCGCAGGTGGAGCCCGCGATCGCGGAGGTCGTCCGCCGGGCGGAGGCGGGCGATCGGCGGACCCTCGACCGGCTCGCCAGGGTCGGCCGCGATCTCGGCAGGGGCATCGCGATCGCCACGAATCTCCTCAACCCCGAGGCGGTGATCCTCGGCGGCTACTACGTGCCGCTCGCCCCGTGGCTGCTGCCCGCGGCCGCCGCCGAGGCCGAAGAGCGCACGATCGCGGCCGGGCTGGGCGGCTGCCGGATCGTCGCCTCCACCCTGGGGTACGGCGCGGCGGCCCTCGGCGGCGCCGCCCGCGTCCTCGACTCGGTCGATTCGGGCCGTCTCCCCTCACCCCAGGCCTCCTGACCCGAGGCCCCCAAGCCAAGACCCCAGACCCCAGGTCCTGACCCCCAACCCCAGGCCGCCTTAGCCGAAGCCCTCCCGATCTCGGGCCGACCCCAGGCGTGCCGACCCCAGGCGTGCTGACCCCGGGCTCCCTCAGCCCGGGCTCCCTGACCCCGGCCCCTGACCCCGGCCCCTGACCCCGGCCCCTGACCCCGGCCTCCTGGGGTCCGTGGCCCTCGCCCCCGGGCCTGCTGACATGGGGCCCACGCTCCCTCGGCGAAGCGGACGCCCCGACCCCACAGGCGCCCCTGCGGTCCGCAGGATTAGGTTAGGCTCGCCTTAGTGCGACGCGAAGCCCGTGACGACCGGAGGAACCGCAGCAGTGCCCATCGAAGGCCGTGACGTCCTGCGACGTGCCATCACCGGACAGTGGCGACAGACCGCGGGCGGAGCCGTACTCGCCGCCGGCCACCAGACAGGAGAGGCGCTGGTCCCCGTCGTGATCGGCGTGGTGATCGACCAGGCGATCTCGGGCGGCGACGCCCGCGTCCTGGTCACCTGGATCGCGGTCCTCGCGCTGGTGTTCGCCGGGCTGTCCTACAGCTACCGTTTCAGCGCCCGCGCCGCCGAGAAGGCCGCCGAGCTGGCCGCCCACGAGTTACGCCTCGCGCTGACCGGCCGGGTCCTGGAGCACAGGGCGGGCGCGGAGACGGGACGGCTGCCCGGCGAGCTGGTCTCCGTCGCCACCTCCGACGCCAAGCGGGTGGGCGCGGTCAACGTCGCGCTGGCCGCCGGTGTGTCGGCCCTGGCGGGCCTGCTGGCCGGTGGCGTGGCGCTGCTGATGGTGTCGGTGCCGCTCGGCCTGCTGGTGCTGCTGGGCGTCCCGCCGCTGCTGGCGCTGGCGCACCTGCTGGGCAAGCCGCTGGAACGGCGCAGCGGCGCCGAGCAGGAGCGGGCCGCCCGCGCCTCGGGCGTGGCCGCCGATCTCGTCGCGGGACTGCGGGTGCTCAAGGGCATCGGCGCCGAGCGGGCGGCGGTCGACAGGTATCGCAGGACCAGCAGGGACGCGCTGGCCGCGACCGTGCGGGCGGCCAGGGCGCAGGCCTGGCACGACGGCGGCATGCTGATCCTGACCGGCGTGTTCATCGCGGTGGTGGCGCTGGTGGGCGGACGGCTGGCCGCTGAGGGCGACATCAGCGTGGGCGGGCTGGTGGCCGCGGTCGGCCTGGCCCAGTTCCTGCTGACTCCGCTGTCGATCCTGGCCTGGGCCAACGGCGAATTCGCCCAGGGCCGGGCCTCGGCGGCCAGGATCGCGTCGGTGCTGTCCGCGCCGCCCGCGGTGGCGGGAGGCGAGGACGGACTGCCGGTGGACGTGCGGGGCGGGCTCGCCTTGCGGGACGTCTCCTACGGCGTCCTGCGCGAGGTGAGCGTCGAGGTGGCGCCCGGTGAGCTGCTCGGCGTCGTCACGACGGACCCCGCCGCGGCCACCTCGCTGCTCAAGGTGCTCGGCAGGACGGCCGACCCCGAATCGGGTGTGGTGGAGCTGGACGGCGTGCCGCTGTCGAGCATCGAGCCCGGGCAGGTGCGCAGGGCGATCGTGGTGGCCGAGCACGACGCCGACCTGTTCGAGGGGACGCTGCTGGAGAACGTCGCGGCCGAGCCCGACGCCGCCGCTCCCGCGATGGCAGCGGCGGCGGCCGACCAGGTGGCGGCGGCGCTGCCGTACGGGATGGACACGCCGCTCACCGAGCGGGGGCTGTCGCTGTCGGGCGGCCAGCGCCAGCGGGTGGCCCTGGCCAGGGCGCTGGCCGCGGCGCCGCCGGTGCTGGTCCTGCACGATCCGACCACCGCGGTGGACGCGGCCACCGAGGCCAGGATCGCGCGGGGCATCAGGGCCGCCAGACAAGGGTGCACCACGATCATGGTGGTGACCAGCCCCGCGCTGCTGGCGGGGGCCGACCGGGTGATCTTCCTGGACGGCGACGGCCGGATCGCCCACGGCACCCACGCTGAGCTCGTCCACGACCACGAGACCTACCGCGCGACGGTCCTGGCGTGACCCGACCGCCGAAAGCACGGAGCACACGGCGGCGAGATGCCAAGAAGAGCGAGCACGTGACCGCCACGAGGAGGCGTCGATGACGACCGAGGAGCGCGAGCTGCTGCCCACCGCCACCCCGGCACAGACCAGGGCGGCGGTGTGGCGGCTGGCCCACCCCCACCGGGCCACGGCGCTGGGCGGCTCCGCCGTCCTGGTCGTCGCGACCGGGATCGGCCTGCTGACCGCGCCGGTGCTCGGCCACATCATCGACCTGGTCACCCAGGGCCGCCCGGCCTCCGCCATCACCGAGCCGGTCGTCTGGCTGGTGGCGATCGCGGTCGGCTATGGCGTGGCGACCGCGATCGGCGTCTCGCTCGTGGCCCGGCTGGGCGAGGGGATGCTCGCCACCCTGCGCGAACGCTTCGTGGACACGGCGTTGCGGCTGCCGCTCGACCAGGTCGAGCGGGCCGGCTCCGGCGACCTGACCTCCCGCGTCACGAGTGACGTGGCGGTGATCACCAACGCGGTCCGTGACGCGCTGCCCGCGCTGGCCCGCTCGGTGCTCACGATCGCGCTCACCCTGGTGGGGATGGCGCTGCTCGACTGGCGTTTCCTGCTCGTCGCGCTGCTGGCGGTGCCGATCCAGGCGCACACCCTGCGCTGGTACGTGCGGCGTGCCGTACCGCTCTACGCGTCGCAGCGGGTGGCCGTCGGCGCCCAGCAGCAGCAACTGCTCGGCACGGTCGGCGGCGCGGCGACCGTGCGGGCGTTCGGCCTGGCCGACCGGCACGTCGGCCTGGTGGGGGCGAGCTCACGGGCCGCGGTCGACCTGGCGGTGGCGGGCGTCAGGCTGGTCACCAGGTTCTACGGCAGGCTCAACCTGGCCGAGTGGGTCGGGCTGTCGGCGGTGCTGGTGACGGGCTACCTGCTGGTGCGCGGCGGCGCCGTCACGATCGGTACGGCAGGCGCCGCCGCGCTGTACTTCCACAGCCTCTTCACGCCGATCAACATCGCGCTCGGCCTGGTCGACGACGCGCAGGCCGCCGGGGCCGGGCTGGCCAGGCTGGTCGGCGTGGTCGAGGCCGCCGCGGCGCCCGCCCCGCCGCTGGCCCGCGGCTCGGCCGCGCTGGACGTCCGCGTCTCGGACGTCGGATACGCCTACCGGAGCGGCCATCCGGTGCTGCGCGGGGTGAGCCTGGACATCGCGGCCAAGGAGACGGTCGCGCTCGTGGGGACCAGCGGCGCGGGCAAGACCACGTTGGCCAAGCTGATCGCCGGCATCCACGCCCCGGACAGCGGCTCGGTCGCCGTCGACGGCGCGGACCGGCACGTCGCGCTGCTCACCCAGGAGGTGCACGTCTTCACCGGCACGCTCGCCGACGACCTGAGGCTCGCCGGGCCGCAGGCCTCCGACGAGGAGCTTGCCGCCGCGCTCGACCTCGTCGGCGCGCTGGCGTGGGCGCGGGCGCTGCCCGACGGGCTCGACACCGTCGTGGGCGACGGCGGCCACCGGCTCACCGCTGCCCAGGCCCAGCAGCTGGCGCTGGCCAGGCTGGTGCTGGCCGACCCGCCGGTGGTCGTGCTGGACGAGGCGACGGCCGAGGCGGGCAGCGCGGGCGCGAGGGCGCTGGAAGCCTCGGCCGCCGCCGCGATCGAGGGCAGGACCGCGCTGGTCGTCGCCCACCGCCTCACCCAGGCCGCCACCGCCGACCGCGTGGTGCTGCTGGAGGAGGGCCGGGTGGCCGAGACCGGCACGCACGACGAGCTCGTGCGTGCCGGCGGCCGCTACGCGGCCCTGTGGGAGGCCTGGTCGGACCACCGCGAGGGGTGATCAGCCCTGCCCCGTTCAGCCCTGCCCCGTGGCCTCGACGAGGCTGCGGGGCCGCAGGTCGGTCCAGTGGGTCTCCACGTACTCCAGGCAGGCATCGCGCGTCTCCTCACCGAAGACCACCTGCCAGCCCGCGGGCACCTCGGCGAACGACGGCCACAGCGAGTGCTGGCCCTCGTCGTTGACCAGCACCAGGAAACGGCCGTCCCTGTCCTCGAACGGGTTCGTGCTCACGCCTTGCTCCTCACTTCGGTTGTCAGAATGCGGACCAGCTCGTCCGCCATGGACTGGATCGTGCTCTGGTCGAACAGGTCGGTCGCGTACTCCAGCAGGCACTCCACGGGACCGTCGCCGCGCGGCTCGAAGAAGCTGAGCGTCAGGTCGGCGTTGAGCGCCCCCGTAGGGACGTACTCGAAGGCGAGCTCGCCCGTGTCGGCCTGCTCGTGGTGGACGATCATCACCTGCGGTGCGCGCAGGCGCAGCGCTCCTGCCACCCTGTCGAACGGCACGTCCTGCCGGTCGAGCGCAGCCAGGTCGGTCTCACGGACCCTGGCCAGCAGCTCGCGGAAGGACGGCTCGCCCGAGGTGTCGGTGCGCAGGACGACCGTGTTGAAGAAGCAGCCGACCAGATCCGTCAGCTCCTCCTCGGTACGGCCCGCCACCAGCGAGGCGATCGGCAGGTCGGTGCCCGCACCCCGCCGGGTGAGCAGGGTCGCGAACGCCGTGTGGAGCACCATGAACATGCTGGTGCCGCTCTCGGCGGCGAGCGCGTCGATGGCCGCGTGCAGCTCCGCGTCGAGCGCGACGCGGACGTGGTCGCCCCGCACCCCCTCACCCTTCCTGTCGTACGGCAGGGCGATGGCCTCAGGCATCCCGCGCAGAGTCCGCCTCCAGTAGTCGAGCTGCCTCTCGTCAGCCACCTCGTGAGCCCACCTCGTGTAGTCGGCATAGCCGACCGGCAGCGGCTCCCACACCGGCGGGACGCCCTGCCGCCTGGCCTCGTAGGCGGTGGCGAAGTCCCGCACGAGCGGCACCACCGACCACTCGTCGACGGCGAGGTAGTGCATGGTCAGCAGCAGCGCCCGCGCGCCCGCCTCGTCGGTGAGCAGCCTGGCCCGCAGCGGAGGCCGCCCCTCCAGCTCGGCGGGTTCGGTCGCCAACACGCGCAGTCCCTCGTCGAGGTCGCGCACCCGGACGTGCTCCAGCCACTGCGCGGCGGGCACCTGGACGAGCCTGCCGTCGCGGCGGGACAGCGTCGTGCGCAGCGGCTCGTGCCGGGCCGCGACGTCGGCAAGCGCGGCCGCCGCGGCGTCGGCGTCGGGGGAGCGGAGCGCGAACGCCATGTCGTACGGCATCCCCTGCCTGTGCCTGGACCACTGCCATTCCTGTGGCGGCGCGGCGGGCAGATCCCGCCGCCGCAGCCTGGCCCGCTCGCCGAGATCGTCCTCGTCGAGCACGGCGGCCAGCGTGGCGACGGTGGGCGCGTCGAAGACGGACCGCAGCGTGAGGCGGGCGTCCAGCGTCGAACGGATCCGGCCGAGCAGCCGCATGGCCGACATCGAGTGGCCGCCGAGCTCGAAGAAGTTGTCGTGGATGCCGACCTCGGGCAGGCCAAGGACCTCCGCGAACAGCTCGGCGAGCCGGTGCTGGCGGCCCGTACGCGGGCGGTCGCCGCCGGTCAGCGCCGACCAGTCGGGCGCGGGCAGCGCGGCGCGGTCCAGCTTGCCGTTGGGCGTCAGCGGCAGCGGCCGGTCCAGCACCACCACCGCGGACGGCACCATGGCGGGCGGCAGCAGCGCGGCCACGTGCGCCCTCACCTGTGCCGGGTCGAGCGCGCCCGCCGTCGAGACGGCGTAGCCCACCAGACGCGGTTCCGGTCCGCTGGTGTCGGTGACGACGGCCGCCTGGGTGATCGACGGGTGCCTGGTCATCGCGCCCGCGATCTCGCCAGGCTCGATCCGGAAACCGCGGATCTTGACCTGGTCGTCGGCCCTGCCGAGGAAGTCGAGGTTGCCGTCGGGCCGCCAGCGGGCCAGGTCGCCCGTGCGGTACATCCTGGCGCCGGGAGGGCCGAACGGGCAGGCCACGAACCGCTCGGCGGTCAGGCCGTGCCTGCCGAGGTAGCCGCGGGCCAGGCCGCGGCCGGCGATGTACAGCTCGCCCGTCACGCCGGGCGGCACAGGACGCAGGCGCGCGTCGAGCACGTAGGCGCGGGTGTTGGGGTCGGGCACACCGATCGGCACCGCCCCGGCCCAGCCGGGTTCGGCCGCCCACAGCGTCGAGTTCACCGTCGCCTCGGTCAGGCCGTAGGCGGCCAGCAGCCGTAGCCTGCCCGCCCACCGCTCGATCACGTCCGGCGGCACCGTCTCCGTGCCGACCAGCACCGTGCAGCCCTCGGGCAGTTCGCAGCCGGCGGGCAGCGCCGCCACCAGCGACGGCGGCAGGATCGCGTGGGTGATCCGCTGCTCGTTCATGAAGTCGGTCAGCTCGCGGCCCGGCACCCGCGCGGTGTCGGGGACCAGGACGAGGCTGCCGCCGTGGCACAGCGCCATCGCCAGCTCGAAGGCCGTGACGTCGAACCCGATCGAGGCGAAGTGCAGCACCCTGCTGTCGGGAGTGAGCCCCATTCGGTCGACTGCGGTCGCGACCAGGCTGCCGATGCCCTCGTGGGTGACGATCACGCCCTTCGGCCGGCCCGTCGAGCCCGAGGTGTAGATGACGTACGCGGCCTGGTCGAGCGCGACCTCGGGCAGGACGGGCGTCCGCCGAGGGCCGGCGAGGGCGTCGCCGAGCAGCAGCACGTCCAGCCCCTCGACCGGCTGCGCGGCCACCACCACCTTCGCCCCCGAGTCGCCGACCAGGTACGCCAGGCGGTCGGCGGGATGGGCGAGGTCCAGCGGCAGGAACGCGGCGCCGAGCTTGAGCGCGCCGAGCATCACCGCCACCATGTCCACCGAGCGCGGCACCGCGACGCCGACCACGCTCTCCTGCCGCACACCGTGATGGGCGAGCATCCCCGCCATCCGGTCGGACAGGGCGTCCAGCTCCGCGTAGGTGACCGAACGGCCGCCCTCGACCACCGCGACGGCGTCGGGCCGCTCGGCGGCCCTGCGCCGGAACATCCCGTGCAGGCTCTCCTCGGCCACCTGCCGGTCGGTCGCGTTGAAACCGGTGACCACCAGCTCCCGTTCGGCAGGGGTCAGCACGTCGATCTCGCCGACCGCGACCGAGGGGTCGGCGGCGACGACCCCGACGAGCCCCGCCAGCCGCTCGCCGATCGCGGCGACCGTGGACCTGTCGAACAGGTCGGCGCGATACTCGATCACGCAGGAGATCGCGGCGTCCTCGACGAAGCTGAACACCAGGTCGAACTTGGCGGTGCCGGCGTCCACGGGCGCGGGCAGCAGCTCCAGGCCCTCCATGGCGAAGTCGTCGTCGGTTCGGTTGCGGTAGCCGACCATCACCTGGAACAGCGGGTTGCGGCCGGGTGACCGTACCGGATTGAGGGCCTCGACAACCGCCTCGAACGGCACGTCCTGGTGGGAGAAGGCGGCCAGGCCCCGCTCCCTCACCCGGGCCACCAGCTCGGCGAAGGTCGGCTCGCCCGACACGTCGGCGCGCAGCACGAGCGTGTTGACGAAGAAACCCACGAGATCGTCCACGGCCTCGTCGGTGCGGCCAGAGACCGGCACGCCGAGCGGCAGGTCGTCACCCGCGCCGAGGCGGTGCAGCAGCGCCGCGACGGCCGCGTGGCAGACCATGAACATGCTCGCGCCCGACCGCTGGGCCAGCCGCCGCAGCCGCTCGCTGTCGTCCGGGCCGAACGCGACGCGCAGCTCGCCGCCCGCCGACGTCGGCCGGGCGGGGGAGGGCCGGTCGGTCGGCAGGTCGAGCCGCTCGGGCGCGCCGCGCAGCGTCTCATGCCAGAACGCGAGCTGGCGGGCGGCCAGGCTGTCGGGGTCGCTCCGGTCGCCGAGCAGGCGGCGCTGCCAGAGCGTGTAGTCGACGTACTGCACCGGAAGCGGCTCCCACTCCGGTGCCTGGCCCCTGCGACGGGCGGCGTAGGCGGCCGACAGGTCGCGCAGGAACGGGCCGTCCGACCACTCGTCGGTCGTGATGTGGTGCAGCAGCAGCGCCACCACGTGCTCGCGCTCGCCGAGCCTGACGACGGTGGCCCGCAGCGGCAGCTCGGCCGCCAGGTCGAAGGGCCTGGCGGTGATCTCCTCCAGCGAGACCCCTTCTCCGTCGACCACCTCGACCGGCGGGACCGCCTGTTCCACGGGTACCACCCGCTGGAAGGGCCGGCCCTCCCGCTCGACGATGAGCGTGCGCAGCGCCTCGTGTCTGGCCGCCAGATCGGCCAGCGCGGCCCGCAGCGCCTCGACGTCGAGCTCGCCGCGCAGCCGCATCACCAGCGGGAAGTTGTAGAGTGCCGAGGGGCCTTCCAACTGCTCGATCACCCACAGCCGCTGCTGCGCGAACGACAGCGGCGGCTCGGCCGGACGCTCGGCCACCGCCGTCAGGGCGGGGCGCGGGTCGCGCTCGCTCACCCTCGCGGCGAGTTCGGCGACCGTCGGCGCCTCGAACAGGTCGCGGATCGCCAGCTCCGCCCCGAGCGCCGTGCGGGCCCTGCTGACCAGGCGGGTGGCCAGCAGCGAGTGGCCGCCCAGGTCGAAGAAGTCGTCGTCGATGCCGACGCCGTCCACGCCCAGCAGGTCGCCGTACAGCTCGCACAGCACGCGCTCGCGCGCCGAGCGGGGCGGCCGGCTCTGCCCGCCGCCGCTGACGGCGGGCTGGGGCAGCGCCCGCACGTCCAGCTTGCCGTTCACGGTCAGCGGCAGCCGGTCCACCGCGACCAGCGCGGCGGGCACCATGTAGCTGGGCAGCCTTTCCTTCAGTGACCGGCGGATCTCCTCCGTGAGGTCCCCGCCCTCGGCATCGAGCACCACGTAGCCGATCAGCCTCCTGCCGCCGTCGGCGACCACCGCCGCGTGCGAGACCAGCGGGTGCTCCTCCAGCGCCGCCGCGACCTCGCTCGGCTCGACCCGGTAGCCGCGGATCTTCACCTGGTCGTCGGTGCGGCCGAGGAAGTCGAGGTTGCCGTCTGGGCGCAGCCGTACCAGGTCGCCCGTGCGGTACATCCTGGTGCCTGGCGCGCCGAACGGGTCGGCGACGAAGGCGGCGGCGCTCAGCCCTGGACGCCGGTGATAGCCGCGAGCCAGGCCGACGCCCGCGATGTAGAGCTCGCCGGGGGTGCCGGGCGGCACCGGACGCAGCGCGGAGTCGAGCACGTACGCCCGCGTGTTCCAGATCGGCCGGCCCACGGTCGGCGTCGCGCTGTCGTCGGTGGACGCGCCCAGCGTGTTGATCGTGTACTCGGTCGGGCCATAGAGGTTGTAGCCGAAGGTGCCCTCGGTGTCGCGCAGCGCGGCCCACACCGTCTCGGAGACGGCCTCGCCGCCGAGCAGCACCAGCGGCGGCCGGTGCCCGTCGAGCAGGCCCTGCTCGATGAGGTGGTGGGCGTAGGTCGGCGTCACGTTGACGACGTCCACGCGCTCCCTGTCGCAGTAGGCGACCAGGGCCTCGGCGTCGCGCCGCAGGTTCTCGTCGCAGACGTGGACCTCGTGCCCCTCCACCAGCCACAGCAGCTCCTCCCACGACATGTCGAAGGCGAAGGAGACCGTGTGGGCGATGCGCAGCCGCCGTCCCCCGCCCGCGGCGATCGCCGGCTGGAAGATCGCCTCGCGGTGGTTGAACTGCATGTTCGTCAGGCCCAGGTACGGCGTGACGACCCCCTTCGGCCTGCCGGTCGAGCCCGAGGTGAAGATCACGTAGGCGGGGTGTTCGAGCCGGTGCGGCAGGTCGCGGGCGAAGCCAGGACGCTCGGCGTCGGCCAGCTCGCCCGGCGGCAGCGCGGCCAGCCGGGCGACGGTGGCGGGGTCGTCGAGCACGACGCGCGCCACCCCGGTCTCCGGCAGCACGACCGAGCCGGTGGACACCACACACGCGGGCGAGGTGTCCGCGATCATGAAGGCCAGCCGCTCGGCCGGGTACTCCAGGTCCAGCGGCAGGTAGGCCGCGCCCGTCTGGAGCACGGCGAACAGCGCCACGACCATGTCGGCCGAGCGGGGCAGCGCGAGCGCGACGATCCGCTCGGGCGCGGCGCCGTGTTCGATCAGCAGCCTGGCCATCCTGTTGACGCGGGCGTCGAGCTCGGCGTACGTCAGCCGCTCCTGTCCGAACACCAGCGCCACCTCACCGGGGGTGCGCGCCGCCTGTTCGGCGAGCAGCTCGGCCACCGTCGAGCGGGGCAGCGGCCGCGGCTCCGCGGCGTCCTGGCGCTCGTCCTCCAGCAGCAGGTCCACGGCGCCCACCAGGGCCCGCGGCGCCGCTACCAGGCGGGAGAGCACGGTGGTGAAGCGGTCGAGCACCCGGCCGGCGTCGTCGACCACCTCCGGCCGGTGCGATAGCGTCACCCGCAGGCGTGCGCCCTGCGTCACGACGATCGTGAGCGGATAGTGGGTCGCGTCGGCCGCCGTCACGTTCACGATCCCGTGGCGGCCGGCGAACTCGCCCATCCGCTCCTCGCCGCCCGCCTCACGCAGCACGAAGAGGGTGTCGAAGAGCCGCCGGTGACCGCTCACTCGATGCAGCTCGCCCAACCCCACGTGCTCGTACGGCATCAGCGCCACGCGCTCGTCCTGCACCCGCCTGGCCAGGTCGAGCACCGTCTCGCGCGGGTCGAAGCCGATCCGCACCGGCACCGTGTTGAGGAACATCCCGATGATGCCCTCCACGTCGGCGACCGCCGCCGGCCTGCCCGCCACCGCGGCGCCGAACACCACGTCGTCGCGGCCGACCGTGGCCGTCAGCACGAGCCCCCACGCGACGTTGAGCAGCGTGTTGAGCGTCAGCCCCGTCTCGCGCGCCAGCGCCCGCAGGCCGTCGCCCAGCTCGGCGGGCAGCACGACGTCGAGGTTGACGGGGATCGCCGGGCGCAGGCCGTCGTCGGCCGGCCGGACGAGCGTCGGCTCCTCCAGCCCCGACAGGGCTTCGCGCCATGCGGCCAGGGCCTCGCCGACCGGCTGCGCGGCCAGCCACGCCAGGTAGTCGCGGTAGCTGCCGGGCGCGGCCCGCGTCGCGGAGGCGTCGCCGAGGAGCTGCTCCATCACCAGCCAGCCCGACCAGCCGTCCCACAGGATCAGGTGGTGGCTGAGCACCAGCAGGTCGCGCTCGCCCAGGCGGATCAGCAGCAGCCGCATCAGCGGCGGGTCGGCCAGGTCGAACCGGGTCATCCTGTCCTCGGCCAGCAGCTCGGCCACCGCCCGGTCCCGCTCGGCCTCCGGCATCGCCGACAGGTCGATCTCGCGCAGCGGCGGCGCCACCTCCGCGCCGATGAACTGCACCGGAGCCGACAGCCCTTCGGCGGTGAACCCCGCCCTCATGCCCGGGTTGCGGGCCAGCATCGCGGCGCAGGCCGCGCGCAGCCGGTCGAGGTCGACGGGCCGCTCGAACTCGAAGACGTCCTGCGAGGTGTAGACGTCGACGGCGTCGGCGTCGTAGCTGGAATGGAAGTAGATCCCCTCCTGCAGTGGCGACAGCGGCCAGACGTCCTCGACGGGAACCGGGCTGGCGCGCCGTACGCTCGCGGCCTCCTCGCCGGTCAGCGTGATCAGCTCGACCGCGGGCGTCTCCTCGACCGCCTGCGTGGTCGCCGCCGCCAGCGCCGCAGGGGTACGGCAGGCGAAGACGTCACGCGGGCTGACCGCCAGACCCGCCTTGCGGGCCCGGCCGGAGACGGCGATCGAGGCGATGCTGTCGCCGCCGAGCGCGAAGAAGTCGTCGTCGGCGCCGACATCTTCGCCGAGCACCTCGGCGAAGATGTCGCGGAACAGCCGCTCCCGGTCGGTCCTGGGCGCGCGCACGCTCCTCGGCGCGGCCTCGGGGACGGGCAGCGCCTCGCGGTCCAGCTTCCCGTTGACGGTGAGCGGGAGCCGGTCCAGCATCACGACCGCGCTCGGCACCATCGGCGCGGGAAGCGCCGCCGCCAGCGCGGCGCGCAGTCCTGCGCCGTCGAGCTCGGCGCCCTTCTGAGTGTCCTTCTCGGCGCCCTTCTGAGCGCCCTTCTGAGCGCCCTCTTGAGGGTCCTTCCCGGTGTCCTTCTCTGGGACGACGTAGCCGATCAGGCGGGTGACGCCGCCGTGGTTGCGGGCGACGACCACCGCCTCGGCGACGCCGTCGAGGGCCGCCAGGCGTGCCTCGACCTCGCCGAGCTCGACGCGGTTGCCGTGGATCTTGACCTGGTGGTCGGTCCTGCCGACGTACTCCAGCGCGCCGTCGGGACGCATCCGCACCAGGTCGCCGGTGCGGTACATGCGCGTGCCCGGCGAGCCGAACGGGTCGGCGACGAACCGCTCGGCGGTCAGGGCGAGCCTGTCGTGATAGCCGAGGGCGAGCTGCTCACCCGAGACGTAGAGCTCGCCCTCCGTCGCGGGTCGCAGGCAGACGTCCAGGACGTAGAGGCCGGTGTTCCAGACGGGCCTGCCGATCGGCACCCCGGTTCCATGTGCGCCGGTTCTATGCGCGCCGGGTTCATGTGTGCCGGTTCCATGTGCGCCGGTTTCAGGTGCGCCCGTTTCGGGTGCGCCGTCCTCGTCGCCGTCCCACCAGGTGACCTGGACGGTCGCCTCGGTGGGGCCGTAGGCGTTGTCGACGGGCACGCCGGTCAGCTCCCGCCAGCGGCGGGCCAGCTCGCCGGTCAGCGCCTCCGCGCCACCGAAGACCCTGCGCAGGCTCGCCGCCCAGCCCGGATCCCGGGTGACCTCGTCGGTGGACAGGAAGGCTCTGATCATCGACGGGACGATGTCGAGGACGCTCACCCGCCGGTCCCTGATCAGTCCCGCCAGGTAAGCGGGGTCGGCGTGCCCGCCGGGCTCGGCCAGCACGACGGCGGCGCCCGAGCACAGCGGCCAGAAGATCTGCCAGACGGAGGCGTCGAAGCTCGCCGAGGCCTGCTGCAGCATCCTGTCGCGGGCGTCCATGGCGAACAGGTCCTGCGCCCACGCCAGGTGGCCGACGATCGACCGGTGGGTGACGACGACGCCCTTGGGGCGGCCGGTCGAGCCCGAGGTGTAGATCAGGTACGCGGGATCGCCCGGCGAGGCAGGCCGCAGGACAGCCTGGCTCCCATCGGCCGCGCTCTCACCGGCCGCGCGCTCACGGGGTGCGGTTTCATAGGGCGACGCCTCATCGGCTGCACTCTCGCCGGGCGTGCTCGCACCGGACGCGACCTCGCCGGGCTTGCCGATGATGATGCGCTCCACCCCCTCGTGCTCGGGGAAGGAGGGCGTGGTGACGACGAGGTGGGCGCCGCAGTCGGCGAGCATGTACGCCAGCCGCTCCGCCGGATAATCGGGGTCCAGCGGCACGTAGGCCGCGCCCGCCTTCAGCACGCCGAGCAGGGCGACGAGCAGCTCGACCGAGCGGGGCAGCGCCACCGCGACGAACTGCCCGGGGCCGACCCCGCGGCCCGCCAGCCGTACCGCGAGGGCCCGCGCCCGGCGATCCAGCTCCGCATAGGAGACCTCATCCGCGCCGAAGATCACCGCGGTGGCGTCGGGCGTCCTGGCGGCCTGGGCCGCGAACGCGCTGGCCAGCGTCGTGAGCGGCGCCTCGCGCGGCCCGCCGACCAGACGCGCGTCGTCGAGGTCCATCAGGTCGAGGCGGCCCACCGGCCGGTCTGCGTCGGCCACCATCCCGTCCAGCAGCCGCTTCAACCCGTCGGCCAGCCGGGCGGCGGCCTCCTGGCCGATGGTGTGGTCGAGCCGGAACGCGATCCGCCGCCCCGGCACGACGGTGAGCGACAGCGGGTAGTGCGAGCCGTCGCGGACGTCGATTCCCGAAATGGCCGTCGTGTCGCCCTCGACGGGATAGTTCTCGACCGCCACGAGCGTGTCGAACAGGGTGGTGAACCCGGCGATCCGCTGGATCTCGGCAAGCCCGAGGTGCTGGTGGTCGAGCAGACTGGCCTGGGCGTCCTGGAGCCTGGCCAGCAGGTCGGCGGGACGGTCCTCCGGGCGCCAGGCCAGCCGTACGGGGACGGTGTTGACCAGCAGGCCGACCATCGACTCGACGCCCTCGACGGCGGCCTGCCTGCCGGAGACGGTCGTGCCGAAGACGACGTCGTGCCGTCCGGTCAGCCTGCCGAGCAGCAGACCCCACGCGCCCTGCACGACCGTGCTCAGCGTCAGCCCACGCGCCCGCGCCCACTCGGCCAGCTCCGCGCCCACCTCAAAAGCAATCTGCCCCGTCTGCCCGGCCTGGTCCGCGTGGCTCGCCCGCCCGGCCTGCCCGGCCTGGCCCGCATGGTCCTCCTCGACCGCCTGCGCGGCCGGGCCTGCGGGGCCTGCCTCGACCGGTCTGCCGAGGAGTGTCGGTTCGTCGAGTCCGGCCAGGGCCCGCCCCCAGGCCTGCCGCGCCGCCTCGTCGTCGCGGCTCAGCAGCCAGGCGAAGTAGTCGCGGTACGGCGTGACGTCGCCGAGCCGTTCGCCCAGCAGCTCGCGCAGCATGATCGGCACCGACCACCCGTCGGCGACCAGGTGATGCAGCGTCAGGACGAGCGTCCGCCCGTTGACCAGGGTGGCCCTGAGCAGCGGCGGCGCGGCGAGATCGAAGGGGCGGGCGCGCTCTCGCCCGGCGACCGCCTCGACGTCGGCGGAGGCGACCTCCTCCCACGGGACCGTGACGTGCCGGACGACGTACTGCGCCACCCTGCCGTCGGCGCGCTGCAGGAAGCCCGCGCGCAGTGGCGCGTGCCGGTCCACCAGCCGCTGCACCGCCTCGCGCAGCGCCGCCGGGTCGACCGGCCCGGCCAGTTCGACGACCTGCTGGACGGTGTAGACGTCGGGGTCGGACAGCGAGTGGAAGAACAGGCCCTGCTGGAGTGGCGTGACCGGCAGGACGTCCTCGAGCTCGCGCGGGAGCGCGTCGATCTCCTCCTGGTCGAGCGCCACCATGGGGAAGTCGGACGGCGTGTGCCCGCCCGCGCCTGGCCCCGACACGTGGACGGCGATCCCGCGCAGCGCCTCCAGCCACGCCTCGGCCAGCCCGGCGACGTCGGCGTGGACGAGGACCCCTTCCGGCCACGACCAGGTCGCGCTCAGCTCCGGCCCCGACGCGCCGTCGCGGACGATGGCGTTGATCTCCAGGTGGTGCGTCAGCGGCATGCCGGGATCGCGCCCCGCCGACAGCGGAGCGCCGTCGCCCGCGGGCTCCCAGTCCGCGTCGCCGCCTGCCCTGAAGCGTCCCAGGTAGTTGAAGAGCAGCTCGGGTGCAGGCAGGTCACGCAGCTCGCGGCGCAGCTGACCGAAGCCGAGGCCAGAGGAGGGTACGGCGCGCAGCTGCTCCTTGACCCGCTTGAGCGCGGCGCCCACCGGTGAGCCGCCCGCCCGGAACTCCTCCCACGCCAGGTCGCCCGCGTCGATCCTGACGGGGTACATGCTGGTGAACCAGCCGACCGTGCGGGTCAGGTCGGCGCCACCGGCCACCTGGTCCTGCTCGCGGCCGTGCCCCTCCAGCTCGACCTGCAGGCCGCCCGCGCCGTGACGGCGGGAGAAGGCGGCGGCCAGCGCCGTCAGCAGGACGTCGTTGACGGTGCCATGGTAGGCGGCGACGGCGTCGGTCAGCAGCCGGGAAGTCTGGTCGGCAGGCAGGGAAACCGTCAGCCTGCGCTCGCGCGCGGCCGTGTCGACCACCGGGTCGAGCAGCCGCACCCCAAGACGCGCCACCGGCTCGTCGAGCGGCCGCACCCCAAGACGGGTCACCGGCTCGGCAGGCGGCCTCACCCCAAGACGGGTCACCGGCTCGGCAGGCGGCCTCACCCCAAGACGGGTCACCGGCTCGTCGGGCTGCCTCGGCCCGAGGGGTGTCGCGGGCCCGGCGAGCGGCCCCATCGCAAGGGGTGCCGCGGGCTCGGCGAGCGCCGCCCGCCATGCCTCCAGCTCGGCCTGCCTGGCAGGGGTCAGCGCGTCCTCGGCCAGCAGCCGTGACCACCGCGCGAACGAGGTGGCGACCGGCGGCAGCTTGACCGGCTCACCCGCGGCCACCGCCCTGGCGGCCTGGGCCAGGTCGGCCAGCAGGATGCGCCAGGACACCCCGTCCACCACGAGGTGGTGCGCCACCAGCGACAGCCGCCGCGCCGCAGCCGACCACACCGCCTGCAACATCACTCCCGCCGCGGGATCCAGCCGCCCGACGGCCGCCTCGACCCCGAACGCCTGCCCGACCGCAGCCCCCTGCTCGGCGGCAACCCCGGTGCCGGACGGCTGCCCGACCGCAGCCCCCTGCTCGGTGACAACCACGCTGCCGGACGGCTGCCCGACGGCGGCCCCCTGCTCAGCGGCAACCTCGGTGCCGGACGGCTGCGCCTGGACGATCCCGGTGTCCTCGACGGACAGCAGGTCGGCCGCACGCACCGCGCCCGCCGGCGGCACCTCCATCCGCCAGCCGTCCTCGCCGCGCAGCAGCCTGGCGCGCAGCATCCCGTGGTGGTCGACCACCGCCTGCAGCGCCCCGATGAGCACGCCCTCGTCGAGATCGGCGGGCACGCGGACCGTCACCGACTGGTGGAAGCCGTCGATCGGCCCGCCCGTCTCGCGCAGCCACCCGACGATCGGCGTCTCCTCCACGACCCCGACGCCCGGGTCATGGACCTGCTCCGGTACGGCAGCGCCGCGCCCCTGCGCCAGCGCCGCCACGGTCCTGTGCTGGAAGACCTCGCGCGGCGTGATCGCCAGACCCGCCCGCCTGGCCCTGTTGACCAGCTGGATCGCGACGATGCTGTCGCCGCCCAGCTCGAAGAAGCTGTCGTGCACGCCCACCGAGGGCAGGCCGAGCACCTCGGCGAACAGCGCGGCGAGCGTCCGCTCGGCGGGGGTGGTGGGCGCGGCGGCGCCCGCCTGTGCCGTCCACACGGGCTGGGGAAGCGCCCGTCTGTCCAGCTTGCCGTTCGGCGTCAGGGGCAGCGGCCCCTCCAGCACGACGATCGTGCCGGGCACCATGTACTCGGGCAGCGCGGCCGCCGCGAGCTGCCGCAGCGGCGCGGTGTCGAGACCGGCCTCGCCCGTCACGTAGCCGACGAGGCGCTTGACGCCCCTGTGGTCCTCGACGGCGGCGACCGCCGCCTGCGCGACCGAGGGGTGGCTCATCAGGACGCTCTCGACCTCGCCCGGCTCGATGCGGTAGCCGCGGATCTTGAGCTGGCCGTCCTCGCGGCCGAGGAAGTCGATGGTGCCGTCGGAGCGCCGGCGGGCCCGGTCGCCCGTGCGGTACATCCGCTCGCCAGGCCCGCCGAACGGGTCGGCGACGAACCGCTCGGCGGTCAGCGCCTGCCTGCCGAGGTAGCCCCTGGCCAGGCCGCGCCCGCCGACGTACAGCTCGCCCGCGACGCCGGGCGCGACGGGGCGCAGCGCGGAGTCGAGGATGTGGCAGCGGGTGCCGGGGTCGGGCACGCCGATCGGCACCGGGCCCGACCAGCCGCGCTCGGCGAGCCACAGCGTGGAGTTGACGGTCGCCTCGGTCAGGCCGTAGGCGACCACGACCCGCAGGCGATCGCCCCACCGGGCGATCAGCTCGGCGGGGACCGTCTCGGTGCCGACGACGAGCACGCCGCCCTCGGGCAGCTCGCACTCGGCGGGCAGCGCCGCCACCAGCGACGGCGGCAGGATCATGTGGGTCACCCGGTGCTCGGTGAGGTAGCCGGTCAGCTCCACGCCCGCCACCCGCCGCTCGGACGGCACGACGACGACCGTGCCGCCCACGCACAGCGACATGACCAGGTCCCACACGGCCACGTCGAAGCCCACGGAGGCGAACTGCGCGACCCTGCTGGAGGAGTCGACGCCCAGCCGTTCGGCGGCGGTGGCGATGAGCGCGCCGACCCCGTCGTGGGAGATCACGACGCCCTTCGGGCGGCCGGTCGAGCCCGAGGTGTAGATGACGTAGGCGGCCCTGTCGAGCTCACCCTCGGGCAGCGCGCCGCCCTCAGGGGCCTGCGGCAGGTCGTCCACGAGGAGCCGGGGGAGCGGCAGATCTCCGGCGTGACCCGGCACCGTGACGAGCAGGCGCGCCCCGGCGTCCTCCACCATGTACGCCAGCCGGTCGGCCGGATGGTCGGCGTCGAGCGGCAGGTAGGCGGCGCCCGCCTTCATGACGCCGAGCAGCACGACCACCATGTCCGCCGAGCGGGGCACCGCCACCGCGACGACATCCTCGGCGCCGACACCTCTGGCGCGCAGCGCGTGGGCGAGCCGGTCGGCCTTGGCGTTCAGCTGCGCGTAGGTCAGCCGCTCCGACTCGCAGATCACCGCGACCTTGCCGGGCGCGAGCTCGGCCTGCCGCAGGAAGGCCGACGTCCACGAGAGCCTCGGCAGGTCGGGCAGCGCCTCCACCGGCGGGACGGGCGCCAGGTCGATGCCGCCCAGCGGCAGGTCGGGCCGCCGCGCCACCGCCTCCAGCACGAGCAGGAAGCGCCGCTCGTGCTCGGCGAGCTCCTCGGGAGCGCAGACCGCGGCGTCGGCATCGAAGTCGATCCGCAGCCCCTGCCCCGCAGGCCGGTCGTAGACCACCACGGACAGGTCGCTGACCGGCCCGAGCGAGAGGTGGCCGATGGAGCAGCCGCCGTCGCCGAACCTGATCTCCTCGTGGTACGGCATGACGTTCACGGTCGGCCCGACGAGCGTGCGCAACCCCTCGACCCGGCCGAGCTCCCTGGCCAGGTCCTCGCCCCGGTAGCGGGCGTGCCCGGCCAGCCGCCTGACCTCCTCGGCCACCGCCGCGACCAGCTCGGACCCCGTGGTCCACGGGCTGACCGCGAGCCTGAGCGGCAGCACGTTGGACATCAGCGCGGGGGAGTCCTCGCCCTGGAGCCTGCCCATGACGGGCAGGCCGAGCACCACGTCACGTTCGCCGGTGGCCCGGTGCAGGTAGGCGGCGACGGCGGCGATGGCCAGGCGCGACAGGCGGATGCCCAGCGCGGCGGCGGCCGCCCTCAGCCGGTCGGAGCGCTCCACCGACAGGTGCACCGTGCGCCGCACCGCGCTGACCGCCTGGGCCGGCGGGCACTCCACCAACCTGGCGGGCTCGTCCGGCAGGCCCTTCAGCCGGTCGTGCCAGAAGTCGGCGTCCGCGGCGTGCTGGGCAGAGGCGCGGTAGTCCGCGTCGGCCGCCACCAGCCGGGGATAGGACCAGTCGACCTCCTCGTGAGGGCCCTCGCCGTACAGGTGGGCCACCCGCTGGATGAGGCGCAGCACGCCGGTGCCGTCGGTGACCAGGTGGTGGTAGCGCTGGTACCACCACACCCGGCCGTCGCCGAGCCTGAGCAGCGCGTGGGCGAACATGGGGCCGCGGGCCAGGTCGACGGTCCGCGCCAGGTCGGCCGCCATCCACGCCCGCGCGGCCTCCTCCGTCAGGTCGAGCACGGGCAGCGGCCACTCACCGGCCGGCCCGGTGATCTGGACGGGGCGTCCCTCCTCCTGGGCGAAGACGACGTGGAAGCTCTCCGCCTCGTCCACCGCCTGCCTGATCGCGCCGGCCAGCCGCGGCACGTCGGCCGAGAGCTCCACGTAGCAGCCGATGGTGTAGGCCGGACTGTCCGGCTCTATCTGCTGGGCCAGCCAGATTCCGGTCTGGGCTCCGGTCAGCGGAAGTACGGACATCTGGCTGCCTTTCGCGTCACTTCTGGAGGGACTGCCGGGACGTCACTTCTTGATGAGCGGGACGACCTGGTCGATGGCGTAGGGGATGCTGAGCACCGTGTTGAAGGACAGCGCGGCGCCGATCGGCGGGTCCTGGTAGGTCAGGAAGAGATCGCGGCCCTGCTTGGCGACCTTCAGCTCCTTGTAGACGCTGTCGTTCTTGATCCGCTCCCACGGCTCCTTGCCGGTGGTGAGCCAGACGAGGCGGTCGACCTCCAGCAGGTCCATGCGCTCGGAGCCGAACTCGACGCCGTTGAGCTTGCCGGCCTCCTTGTTGATCCCCTCGGGGACGGTGAAGCCCAGCTCCGCGAGGAAGGCCGACTTGGGGTCGCCCTGCTGGAAGGCGAAGTACTGGCCCGCCTTGAAGCTGTCGGCGGCGACCGCGCTCAGCCCCTTCCACTGCGGGTTGGCCTCACGGGCCTGGGCGAACTTGTCCTTGATGCCGGTGATGAGCTGCTCGGCCTTGGCCGACTCGCCCAACGCCTGCCCGGCCAGCAGGGTCATCACCGGCCACGGCGCGGCGTAGGGGTCGTAGCCCTTCGGCTGCGCGACCACGGGAGCGATCTTCGACAGCTTGTCGTAGTGCTCCTTCTGGATGCCCGAGTACATGGCGAAGATCAGGTCGGGCTTGAGCGCGACCAGCTTCTCGAACTTGACGCCGTCCTCGCGCAGGCCGAGCACGGTGGGCTCGGTGCCGCCCCACTTGTCCTTTGCCCACGGCCAGTCGGTGAACGGGCTGCGCTGGAACCAGTCCACGACGCCGACCGGCTTGAAGCCCAGCGCGAGGACGGGCTCGTGGTCGCTGAGGCCGATGGTGACGATCCGCTCGGGCCTCTTGGCGATCTCGGTCGTGCCGTAGATGTGCTCGACCTTCACGGGGAAGGCCGCTCCCGACGGCGGGGCGGACGAAGAGGGTGCGGGGGCGGGCGCCGTACCGGCTGGGGGGCTGGAGGTGCCGCAGCCGGCGGCGACGGTCAGCGCCAGTGCCGCGAGCACCGTCGAGAGACGCTTGGACATAGTTTCCTCTTCCGGATCAGGAGTGTCACCGGCACGCAGACTAAGGTAAGCCTTACCTATCTTCAATTCGGGGAAAAGTCTTGCGTCAAAGGCCTCAGTGAGGTATGCCTTACCTAAAAGTGCCCCCAGATCGGATCTTCGTGACACAGCTGAAAGCCGCCGCGGCACGGCGTCCGCTCCTGATCGCGGCGAGCGCGGGGGTCCTGCTCGTGCTCTGCGCGCTGTCGCTGGCCGTCGGCAGCAGGGCGATCCCGCTCGGCCAGGTCTGGACGGCGCTGACCGACCCGGCGAGCGTCGACGCCGAGGTCGCGGCCATCGTCTCCGGCACCAGGCTGATCCGCACGCTGGTCGGGATCCTGGCCGGCGCGGCCCTCGGGCTGGCCGGAGCGCTCATGCAGGGCCTGACCCGCAACCCGCTGGCCGACCCCGGGCTGCTCGGCGTGAGCGCGGGCGCCGCGTTCGGCATCGTGGCCGCCGTGGCCGCGCTCGGCGTGAGCGGGCTGTCGTCCTTGATCTGGTTCGCCTTCGGCGGCGCCGCGCTGGCCGGCGTCGTGGTCTACGCGCTGGGCAGCAGGGGCAGGGGCGGCGCCTCTCCCGTCAAGCTCGCGCTGGCGGGCGTGGCCGTGACCTACCTGCTCGACTCGCTGACCGGCGGCATCGCGCTCACCGACCCCGAGGCGCTCGACCGCTACCGCTACTGGTCGGCCGGCTCGCTGACCGGGCACGACGGCGCGACGCTGCTGACGGTCCTGCCGTTCCTGGCCTGCGGCGCGCTGCTGGCGCTGAGCACCGCACCCGCGCTCAACAGCCTGTCCCTCGGCGACGACGTCGCCGCCGCACTCGGCCGCAGACTCGTCCTGGTACGGCTGCGCGGCGCGCTCGCCGTCACCCTGCTGACCGGAGCGACGGTCGCCGTCACGGGACCGATCGTCTTCGTCGGGCTCGTCGTCCCACACATGGTGAGAATGATCACAGGCCCCGACCACCGCTGGCTGCTGCCCGCCTCGATGCTGCTCGCCCCGTGCCTGCTGCTGGTGGCCGACATCCTCGGCCGCGTCGTCGTGCGCCCCACCGAGCTCGACGTGAGCCTGATGGCCGCCTTCCTCGGCGCCCCCTTCTTCATCGCCCTGGTCCGCCGCCGCAGGCTCGCGGAGCTGTAGCCGATGTCCGGACTGCACCTGACCCGCTCCCGCGGCCGCCTGGCCTTCCGCCTCGACAGGCCCGCGGTCTCCGGCGTGCTGCGCCCCAGGCTCGTGCTGACCTGGCTCCTGCTCGCCCTGGCCGTGTTCGCGGCCCTCTGCCTGACCGTGGGCGCGGGCGCGGGCGACTACCCGATCTCGCCCGCCGCCGTCGTGCGCGCGCTGTGGGGCGAGGGCGAGCCCGCCGACCTGTTCGTCGTCTGGGAACTGCGCCTGCCCAGGGCCGCGGTCGGCCTGCTGGCGGGCGCCGCCTTCGGCCTGTCCGGCGCCATCTTCCAGTCCGTCACCCGCAACCCCCTGGCCAGCCCCGACATGATCGGCATCACCCATGGGGCCGGCGCCGCCGTCGCCGCGGGCATCGTGCTCGGCCTCGGCACGGGCCTCGGCCTGCAGGGCCTCGGGCTCGCCGGCGCCATCGGCGCCGGGCTGGCGATCTACCTGCTGGCCTGGAAACGCGGCACCACCGGCTACCGGATCGTGCTGGTGGGCATCGGCGTCAGCTGGATGTGCGTCAGTTTCACCTCCTACCTGCTGAGCAGGGCCGAGATCTTCCAGGCGCACAAGGTGCTGGGCTGGCTGGTCGGCAACCTCAACGACAGGGGATGGGCGCACGCCGGACCGCTCGCCGCGGCCCTGGCCGTCCTGCTCCCCGTGGTCCTCCTCCTCGTACGGCTGCAGCGGACGCTGCGCCTGGGCGACGAGGTGGCCGCCGGGCTCGGCACCCCCGTCCAGCGCGTCCGCCTGGCCCTGCTGCTGTGCGGCGCGGCCTGCGCCGCCTTCGCCACCGCCGCCGCGGGACCGATCCTGTTCGTCGCGCTGGCCGCGCCCCAGATCGCCCAGCGCACGGCCCGCACCAGCGCGCCGCCCGCCACCGCCGCCGCCCTCACGGGAGCGGCGATCGTCCTGGTCGGCGACCTGATCAGCCAGCGGCTCATGGCCGAGTCCGTCCTGCCCGTCGGGGTGGTGACGGGAGTGCTCGGCGCGCCGTTCCTGCTGTGGCAACTCGCTCGGGCCAACCGGATGGGCACTGGAGGATGAAACACGTGACGCACCCGTCGCTGCGGGCCAGCGGGCTGAGGCTCGCCTACGACGACCGCATCGTGGTCGACGGCCTGGACCTGGAGGTGCCGCCGGGCCGGATCACCGCCATCATCGGCGCGAACGCCTGCGGCAAGTCCACCCTGCTGCGGGCCATGGCCAGGCTGCTGTCCCCGCGCGAAGGCGCCGTCCACCTCGACGGCCGCGCCATCCACACGATGCCGACCCGCCAGGTGGCCCAGGTCCTCGGCATCCTGCCGCAGTCGCCCGTCGCGCCCGAAGGGCTGACCGTCACCGACCTCGTCGGGCAGGGCAGGTCGCCGCACCAGACCTGGTGGCGGCAGTGGTCGTCGGCCGACCAGGACGCGGTCACCAGGGCACTGGTGGCCACCGGCATGCTCGAACACGCCGACCGCCCGCTCGACGAGCTGTCCGGCGGCCAGCGGCAGCGGGCGTGGATCGCCATGGCGGTCGCGCAGGGCACGCCCGTGCTGCTGCTCGACGAGCCGACGACGTTCCTCGACCTGGCGCACCAGATCGACGTCCTGGACCTGGTCGTCGACCTCAACCGCACCCAGGACCGCACCGTGGTCATGGTGCTGCACGACCTCAACCAGGCCTGCAGGTACGCCGACCACATCATCGCGATGAAGGCCGGCCGGGTCGTGGCGGAGGGGCCGCCCGCGGACGTGGTCGACGCGGAGCTGGTCGAGCACGTCTTCGGCATGCGCTGCCAGGTGGCGGCCGACCCGGTCAGCGAGACCCCGCTGATCATCCCGATCGGCCGCCATCACGCCGGCGGCGTCAGCTCCGGCCCGCGTAGGAGCGCTCGCGGGTGATCGAGCGCACGATCTCGCCCACCCGCACCGCGGTGTTCGACAGCAGCGTCGAGGTGATGCCGTGCGTGTGCTCGGTGGCGCCCTGCACGTAGACGCCGCAGCGCATCGCCTCCGTGGTGGCGACGCGGTAGTCACGCTCGATGCGCAGCCCGCCGCCGGGCAGCCGCAGGCAGTGCTCGCCCGCCTCGCCCAGCAGCGTCAGCGGGTCGCCCGGACGGTAGCCGGTGGCGTAGACGAGCAGGTCGGCGTCCAGGACCGTGCGCTCTCCTGTCGGCAGGAACTCCACCGTGACCCTGGGCCCCCGCGCGACCTCGACGACGCGGGAGGCGTTGAGGATCCGCAGCCGCTCCACGCCGCGCACCTTCTCCTGGTAGTGGCGCCGGTAGAGCTCGTCGATGAGCTCCAGGTCGACCACCGAGTAGTTGGTGGAGGCGTGGTAGTCCAGCAGGCGCTGCTTGACGGCGTCGGGGGCGGTGTAGAAGTGGTCGACGGCAGCGGGGTCGAAGATCCGGTTGGCGAAGGAGCTGTCGTCGGCGGGCGTGTAGCCGTACTTGGCGAAGACCGCGCACACCTCCGCCTCGGGGAAGGCGCTGTGCAGGTGGTCGGTCACCTCGGCCGCGCTCTGCCCCGCGCCGACCACCACCACGCGCCGCGGGGCGGGCAGCGTCGGGAGCCGGTCGAGCAGTTCCTCGCTGTGCCAGACGCGCTCGCCGCTCACCACGCCGGGCGGCAGCACGGGCTCCAGGCCGGCGGCGATCACCACGTTCCTGGTCCGCCTGGTCGTCAGCTCGTCGGAGCAGCCGCCCTGCCGTACGACCACGTCGAGGTGGTCGACCACGCCGTCGACGGTGACGGGGGTGACGGCGACGACCTCCGAGCGGTACTCCACCTGGTCGGCGAAGGCGGCCGCGGCCCACTCGAGGTAGTCGTGGAACTCCAGCCGCGAGGGGAACATCGTCTTGTGGTTGATGAAGTCGACGAGCCGGTCCTTGTCGCGCAGGTAGCTCAGAAAGCTGAACTCGCTGACCGGGTTGCGCATGGTGACCAGATCCTTCAGGAAGGACACCTGCATCGTCGTGCCCTCCATCAGCATGCCGCGATGCCATCCGAAGGCCGGCTGCTTCTCGAAGAAGACGGCGTCGAGCGGAGGGTGCTCCCGTAAGGCGATCGCCAGCGCGAGGTTGGACGGGCCGAAACCGATGCCCACGAGATCGTGGACGTGCTGCTCCGAGGAGGGCATTGATGACCTTTCGCAGTTAGGTTAGCCTGGCCTAATTAAGGGGAGCCTAACCCGTTCCGATCCCCCCTACAAGGAGACGCCATGCGGGTCGTGATGTTCGGCTACCAGACCTGGGGCCACCGCACACTGCGAGCGCTGCTGGACTCGGGTCACGAGGTGGCCCTCGTCGTGACGCATCCGAAGAGCGAGCACGCATACGAACGGATCTGGAGCGATTCGGTCGCCGACCTCGCCGAGGGCAACGGCGTTCCCGTGCTGCTGCGCAACCGTCCCGACGACGAGGAGTTGATGGTCAGGCTCAAGGAGGCCGATCCCGACCTCATCGTGGCCAACAACTGGCGCACCTGGATCCCGCCGGAGATCTTCGCCCTGCCCCGCCACGGCACCCTCAACGTGCACGACTCGCTGCTGCCCGCCTACGCCGGGTTCTCCCCGATCATCTGGGCGCTCATCAACGGAGAGAAGGAGGTCGGCGTCACCGCGCACATGATGGACGCCGAACTCGACGCGGGCGACATCGTGCTCCAGCATGCCGTGCCCGTCGGGCCCGACGACACCGCCACCGACCTGTTCCACCGTACGGTCGACCTGATCGGGCCCATCGTCGCCGAGTCCCTCGATCTCATCGCCTCGGGACGCACGGACTGGACGCCCCAGGACCGCTCCAGGGCCAGCTTCTTCCACAAGCGGGCGATTGAGGACAGCCGGATCGACTGGACCTGGACCGCCGAAGAGATCGCCCGCCTGGTCCGCGCCCAGTCCGACCCCTACCCCAACGCGTTCACCCACTACAACGGCGCGCGGCTCAGGGTGCTCAAGGCGTCGGTCTCGCGGGGCAGGTACGGCGGCACGCCAGGCCGGGTGTTCATCCGCGAGGGCGACGGCGTCGTGATCGTCGCCGGCGCCGACGCCCGCCGGGGCCGTAACCACGGCCTGGTGATCGAGCGGGTCCGCACCGAGGACGACCTCGACCTGCCCGCCACGGAGGTCTTCAGGACCATGGGCGGCTACCTCAGCTGAGACCCGGGAGGACTATTAGGGATATATCCCTACATTTTTCGCGAGACTTGCCACTACGCTCATGACCTCGTGAAGAGCACCTCCGTGGGCCGCTGGCTGCCCGCCTTCCTCCTCCTCGCCCTCATCTGGGGCAACAGCTTCTTCTTCATCAAGGTGGCCGTCGGCGCCCTGCATCCCCTTCAGGTCTCCTTCGGCCGGATGGCCATCGGCGCGGCCACCCTGCTGGTCGCGCTGGCCATCAGCCGCAAGGCGCTGCCGCGCGACCCCCGCCTGTGGGGCCACTTCCAGGTGGCCTCCGTGGTGCTCACCACGTTGCCCTTCACCCTCTTCGCGTACGGCGAGCAGTACGTCTCCTCGGTCGTGGCCGCCATCTGGAACGCCACCACCCCGCTGTGCACGCTCGCCTTCGCGCTGCTGCTGCGCGCGGACAAGCCGAACGGGAGCCGGATCGCGGGCCTCGGCCTCGGCTTCGCGGGCGTCATGGTGGTGCTCGGCGTGTGGCAGCCGATGGACGGCGGCCAGCTCGGCGGCAGCCTGGCCTGCTTCGGCGCGGCCCTCTGCTACGGCGTCGGCGGCTCCTACCTCGGCCGCTTCGTCACCGGCCGCCGCACGGAGGCGCCCGTCGTCCTGGCGGCGGGTCAGCTGCTGAGCGGCACGCTCCAGCTCGCGGTCATCACCCCGCTGGCAGGAGTGGCGCTGGTCGACCTGTCCGCGCCGCCCGCGGTCTGGTGGAGCATGCTCGCCCTCGGCGCTCTCGGCACCGGCATCGCCTACCTGCTGCTGTACGGCGTGCAGGCACGGGCGGGGGTGACCACCACCTCGACGGTGACCTACCTGCTGCCCGTGGTCGCCGCCGTCTCGGGGGTGGTCGTGCTGGGGGAGAGCATCACGTGGAACCAGCCGGTGGGCGCGCTGGTGATCCTGCTGGCCATCGCGATGACCCAGGGACTGGTCCGCCTCGGTCGCGCCCCTGCGGTCACCGTCCCCGAGGACGCGCCCACGAAGGCGTGAGCTGTGGGTTCACTCGGCCGGGTCGGCGGGCTTCTTCGTCCGGCCGCGCCCGCTCCTGGCGGTGCTTGCGGTCTTCCTGCCCGCCACGAGCGTGTCACCCGGCAGCGGCGGCCCGGAAGGCTCGCCGTCTGAAGGGGCGGGCGTGGAGGGGCCGGACCCGGAGGTGAGGGGCCGCGGATGCGGTGCCGTGTCCTCGCCCGGCCCGCGGTCCTCATCCCGCTCACGGTCCTTGGCGGGTACGCCGTCTTCGCCCGGTCCGCGGCCCTCGTCATCCGTCACCGGCCGAGCGCCCGAGTCGAGGTCCGGCGACGGCGGCAGGGCAGGGGGCGGGTCGCCAGGACCGGGCTCGTGGAAGGCCTCGGGGTCGCGCAGGGAGGAGATGACGTCGTCGGCCTCGTTGTCGGCGGCGAAGTCGTCGGCGGCCTGGGCCTCCCTGCGCCTGATCACCACCAGGTGGTCCGCCGAGATCCGCCCGGCGCCGGTCACGGCCAGCAGGACCGAGGCCGCGCCCAGCGCCACGATCAGGTTGGTGTCGACCGGGTTCAGGGGCCTGGCGACCAGGAAGACGGCGAGCGTCTCGGCGAACAGCACCAGCCCCATCACCGGCGTGAACAGCCCGGCGACCAGCAGCGCGCCGCCGATCAGCTCGGTGAGCATGGTGACCGCGGCCCACGCGCCTGGCGCGGGGGCGCCCTGCGCCGCGAACTGCGCGCCGGTGGCGGTCAGGCCCGCTTCGAGCTTGTGCCAGCCGTTGGCGAACAGGAGCGAACCGACCCCTAAGCGGGCGGCCAGCGTGGCGAGATCGTGGAGGGTCCGTCTCACGGTATTCCTGTGACCTGATCGGGTCATTCCAAACCTCGGTCGCGTCGGATGAGCACGGCCACGGCGGCCGCGGTGGCTGCGAGCAGCACGACGCTGACGATGATCGTCGTGTGCAGCGCGTGGACGAACGCCCATCGCGCCGACTCCAGCAGCGCGGCCCCCGCCTCGCCGCCGGTCTGCCGCGCCACGTGCGCGGCGGCGGCCATCGACTGCCGCGCCTGCTCCATCGCCTGCGCAGGCACCCCGCTCACGGTGGGCACGCCGGGCGCGTAGACGACCGCGGTGATCGTGCCGAGGACCGCGACCCCGAGGCCCGCGCCGAGCTCGTAGGCGGTCTCCTCGATCGCGGCCGCGCCGCCCGCCCTGGACTCCGGCGCGGCCGACATGATCGTGTCGGAGGCGGCCAGCAGCGCCACCTGCAGCCCGAAGCCGATGCCGACGAAGCAGACCGCCAGCACGAACGAGTGGGGCTCCACCCCCCACGCCAGCGTGGGCGTCAGCGACACCGCCACCAGCGCCAGGCCGCCGCTCATCGTGGCGCGCATGCCGATCCTGCGCAGCAGCGCCGCGGCGGCCAGACCTCCGGCGATCGCCGACAGCACGAGCGGGAGCATCCTGAGCGCGGCCCCGAGCGGGCTGTCGCCGAGGACGAGTTGAAGGTATTGGGCAAGCATGAGCTGCAGCCCGACGAGGGAGAAGACGCCGAACAGCACGCCCGCCACACCGGTGGCGAACGCCCTGTCCCTGAAGAGCCCGATGTCGAGCAGGGGGTGGGCCAGGCGGCGCTGACGCTGTACGAACCACACGAGCAGGCCCGCGCCCACCGGCAGCGCGGCCAGGGCGGGCAGGTGGCCGGAGCCCGCCGCCTTGAGCCCGAAGGCGACGGCCAGGATGCCGAGCACGGACAGGACGGCGCTGGTCGCGTCCCACGGACGGCTCGTCCGCTCGCGCGACTCGGGCAGCAGGCGCCGGGCGGCGGGCAGCAGCGCCAGCAGGATGGGCACGTTGATCAGGAAGACCGCGCCCCACCAGGAGTGTTCGACCAGCAGCCCGCCGATCAGCGGGCCGACGGCCGCGCCCGCGGCGGCCACCGCGCTCCAGACCCCGAGGGCGATCGCCCGCTCGCGCCGGTCGGTGAAGACCTGGCGGATGATGGACAGCGTGGCCGGCATGATCATCGCGCCGCCCACCCCGAGCAGGCCTCTGGCCAGGATCAGCGTCAGCGGCGTCGGCGCGAACGCGGCGGCCGCCGAGGCCAGGCCGAAGACCAGGTAACCCCACAGGACCAGGCGTTTACGGCCGTAGCGATCGCCGAGCGTGCCGAACATGATCAGCAGCGGCGCGACGACCAGGGAGTAGGCGTCGATGATCCACAGCAGCTCGACGGAGGACGGCTCCAGCGCCGCAGTCAGCGCGGGGACGGCGATGTGCAGGACCGTGGCGTCGACGGTGATGAGCAGCAGGCTGAGGCAGAGCAGGACCAGGATTGACCAGCGGTTGACTCCGCGCACGCTCTCGGCCCGCCGCACACCTGGCGCGCTCTGCAGGATCGTCATGCGGCGTCCATGACGGTTCGGGCTCGGTCATGGAACATGCGTCGCAGCTTAGGCGATGTCCGGCACGTGGCACACCCGTATCGACTGATCACATGGCGTGCCTCCACCCCTATGTCCTGACCTACGACGACATCTCGAACGGCGCGGTGAGGAGCGCCGACGGCGACTTTCCCGCGCGCCGTATAGCGCGCGGCCCGCGCCCGTGCGGTATAACCGGGGGCGAACCGGGGAGGCGTGATGCGGGACTCCGACAGGACTCGCTCGGCGGGGCGGGCCGCGGCGCGGGATCTGTTTGAACAGGTACGGCTGCGCTATTTCCACCTTCCCCCCGCCGTCCGCAGGGTGATGCACGTCGGCGTCCTGGTCGGAGCCGTCGGGCTGGCCGCCGCGATGGGCTGGGACCTGTTCAGGACCTTCCTGATCACGCTCGTCCTGCTCGGCTTCGTCGCGCTCACCCTGCGCTTCCCCCGCGCCGCCGCCACCGCCCTCGTGCTGCTGGGCTGGGCGTGCCTGCTGCCGGTGTTCATGGCGCTGTTCGCCGAACGGTCGATGGCGCCCACCTTCCTCATGCTGCTCGCACTCCCCGTCGCCGGGGGCGCGCACCTGATCCGCTGGGTGCCGCCCTGGGTGACCACGCTGATGGCGCTCGTCCCCGCGGGGGCGCTGGCCGCCGCGCTGTCACCCGTCTCCGAGGGCACCGCCGTGTGGGTGGCGTACGGCGCGGCCGCCGCCGTCCTCGTCCACCGCTTCCTCCAGGCCCGCAAGGCCAGGGCCGACCAGGTGGAGCAGCCCGTCAGGGTGCGGGCGCGCGAGACACAGCCCGGCCATCCGCAGCAGGCCGACAGGAACGCCCCGCCGCCGAAGATCTCGGTGGAGGACGCGCTCGCCGAGCTGGAAGGCATGATCGGCCTGGCGCCGGTGAAGGAGCAGGTGCGCTCCATCGCCGCCTCGCTGGAGGCCTCCCGGCTGCGCGCCGAGGCCGGATACCTCTCCGACCGGCCGACCAGGCACTTCGTCTTCGTCGGCCCGCCCGGCACGGGCAAGACCAGCGTCGCCCGCTCCGTCGCCAAGATCTTCTACGCGTTCGGCCTGCTCGAGACGCCCGAGGTGGTCGAGGCGCAGCGGGCCGACCTGGTGGGGGAGTTCCTCGGCGCGACCGCGATCAAGACCAACGAGCTGGTCGACCGGGCCATCGGCGGTGTGCTGTTCGTCGACGAGGCCTACAGCCTCATCAACTCCGCCGAGGGGCAGCCCGACAGGTTCGGCGCGGAAGCCGTACAGACGCTGCTGAAGCGGGCCGAGGACGACCGCGGGCGCCTGATCATCATCCTGGCCGGATACGAGCAGGAGATGACCTCCTTCCTGGCCTCCAACCCCGGCCTGTCGTCCAGGTTCGCCACCAGGGTGCGCTTTCCCAGCTACTCGCCCGCCGAGCTGCTGGAGATCACCGGCCTGCTGCAGCAGCGGCGCGGCGACCGGCTCGCCCCCGAGGCCAGGCCCGCGCTGCTCGGCCTGTTCGAGGATGTCCAGCGCCGCGGGCTGGTCGACGAGCTCGGCAACGCGCGCTTCGTGCGCAGCCTGGTCGAGGCCGCCGCGCAGGCCCGCGACGTGCGGGTGGTGGGCGCGGGCGGCACGCCGACGACCGCGGACCTCACGACCACGACGGTCGCCGACGTCACCAGGGCGTTCAACGAGCTGACCGCCCGCTTCCGCGGCTACGCCGCCACGCCCACGCTGGAGGAGGCGCTGGCCGACCTCGACCGCATGGCCGGGCTCGAACCCGTCAAGCGGCAGGTCCACGCCATCGCCGCCCAGCTCCAGGTGGCCCGCATGCGGCAGGAGCGAGGGCTGCCCACGCCGCCACAGATGCGGCACTTCGTCTTCGTCGGGCCGCCCGGCACGGGCAAGACGACCGTCGCCCGTGTCATCGGCCGCATCTTCGCCGCGCTCGGACTGCTGGCCAGGCCCGACGTGGTCGAGGCGCAGCGCGCCGACCTGGTCGGCCAGCACCTCGGCGCGACCGCGATCAAGACCAACGAGCTGGTCGACAGGGCGCTGGGCGGCGTGCTGTTCATTGACGAGGCCTACAGCCTGGTCAACCCTGGCTACGCGGGCGGCGACGCCTTCGGCGCGGAAGCCGTACAGACACTGTTGAAGCGGGCCGAGGACGACCGCGACAGGCTCGTGGTCGTCCTGGCCGGATACGCGCGGGAGATGGACGGGTTCCTGGCCACCAACCCCGGCCTGGCCAGCCGCTTCAACCAGAAGGTGGCCTTCCCCAGCTACGCGCCGCGCGAACTGGCCGAGATCGCCGTCCTGCTGGCCGAGCGCTCGGGCGACCGTTTCGACGAGGCCGCCCTTGCCGGCCTGGACATGATCTTCGCCCAGGTCTGCGGTGAGCGCCGCATCGACGGGCTGGGCAACGGGCGCTTCGCCCGCTCCCTGTTCGAGCGGGCCGCGCTGCGCAGGGACGTACGGCTGGCCGCGCTGGGCGACACGGCCAGCGAGTCGGAGCTGACCACCATCACCGGCGACGACGTCCACGCCGCCTGGGACGAGCTTTCGGGACGCTGAGCGGACCTGCCTTTGACGCTTCGCCGTCACCCTCTGATCACATGGTGTAGCAAGATGGCTACGATCCGTGGATGTCGGGAGGGGGGACGATGGCGCTGTTCCTGCTGCGCAGGCTGCTCAACCACGTGGTGCTCGTCGTCGTCGCCACCAGCCTGGCCTACCTGCTGGCGGCGGCCGCGCTCGACCCGCGCGCCAACTACGAGGGCCGCAACCCGCCGCTGCCGCCCGCCGTGATCGACGCCAGGCTCGACGAGCTCAACCTCAACCCCGCCACGCCGCTGTTCGAGCGCTACCTCACCTGGGCCGGTGACGTCCTGCACGGCGACTTCGGCAAGACCGTCGACGGCGACTCGGTCGGCCAGGACCTGGCCCGGCGCGCGGGCGTCACGTTCCGGCTGATCATCCTCGGCGTCGTGTTCGGCAGCCTGCTCGGCGTGGCCGTGGGCGCCTATGCGGCCGTCAGGCAGTACGGCTGGTTCGACAGGGTGAGCTCGACGTTGGCGTTCGTCGCGCTGGCCGTGCCGGTCGTCGTGCTGGCCAACATCCTGATCCTGGCCGGAGTGTGGTTCAACGACGCGGTCGTGCGCGTCTTCGAGGTGAGCGGGGAGTTCACCCCCGGACTGCGGGGCGGCCTGCTCGACCACGCCGTCGACCGGGTCAAGCACCTGCTGCTGCCGACGCTCACGCTGTCGCTCCCGCTGATCGCCACCTTCAGCCGCTACCAGCGCAACATGATGCTCGACGTGCTGGGCGCCGACTTCGTCCGCACCGCGATGGCCAAGGGCCTGTCCAGGCGGGCCGCGCTCACCAGGCACGCGCTGCGCACCGCCCTCATCCCCGCCGCCACCTACTTCGCCTTCACCTTCGGCTCGCTGCTGGTGGGCGCCACGATCACAGAGAAGATCTTCGGCTGGCACGGCCTCGGCGAGCAGCTCATCGACTCCATCAACAGGAGCGACGTCAACACCGTCGCCGCCATCGCGTGCCTGACCGCGCTGTCGGTGCTGGCCGCCTCGCTCCTTTCCGACGTGCTGACCGCGGCGCTCGACCCGCGGGTGAGGGTGGCCTGACGGTGAGCATCGCGGACGAGGAGCAGGCCGAGCAGGTCGGCAGGATCAGGGCGCCCTCCAGGGGCAGGGTCGTGGCGGGACGCTTCTTCCGGATGCGGCAGGGACGGCTCGGCTTCGCGCTGCTCGCGCTGATGTTCGCGCTGGCCTTCGCCGGGCCCCACCTGACCTCGTGGACCTACACCGACAAGGACTTCACCGCCTTCCTCCAGCCGCCCTCGGCCCGCCACTACTGGGGCACGCTGCAGACGGGCGCCGACGTCTTCGCCGTGACGCTGCGCGGCATGCAGAAGTCACTGATCGTCGGCCTGCTCGTGGCCGTCGTCGCCACCGCGCTGGCCGCGGTCGTCGGCGCGTTCGCCGGCTACTTCCTCGGCTGGACCGACAGGGTCCTGATGTGGGTGGTCGACCTGCTGCTCGTCCTGCCGGCCTTTCTCATCCTGGCGATCATGTCGCCGCTGTTCGCGGGCGGCGCGTGGCTGCTGTTCGTCCTCATGCTCGCGCTCTTCCTCTGGATGATCACCTCGAAGGTCGTGCGCGGGATGACGGTGTCGCTCAAGGAACGCGAGTTCGTCAGCGCGGCCAGGTACATGGGCGTGCCCGCGCCGACGATCATCTTCAGGCACGTCATCCCCAACCTGTCGTCGCTGCTGATCGTCGACGCCACGCTCAACGTCAGCGCGGCCATCCTCACCGAGACCACGCTGTCCTACTTCGGCTTCGGCATCCAGCCGCCCGACGTCTCGCTGGGCAGCCTGATCGCCGACGGCTCCAAGACGGCCGTGTTCGCGCCGTGGACGTTCTGGTTCGCCGCCGGCCTGCTGATGGTCACCGTCCTGGCGGTCAACCTCATCGGCGACAGCCTGCGCGACGCCTTCGACCCCACCTCCGCGAGGGCCTCATGACGCCGCCCGTCCCCAAGCCCGTGCTCAGGGTCGACGGCCTCCACGTGCGCTTCGGCGACCTGCACGCGGTGCGCGGCGTCGGCTTCGAGGTGGGCGCGGGCGAGGTGCTCGGCATCGTCGGCGAGTCCGGCTCGGGCAAGTCGGTGACGTCGCTTGCCGTGATGGGCCTGCTCCCGGCGCACGCACGCGTGACGGGGTCGGTCACCGTCCACGGCAACGAGCTCCTCGGCGCCAGGGAGCGCACGCTCACCCGCCTGCGCGGCGGGACGATCTCCATGGTCTTCCAGGACCCGCTGTCGGCCCTCACCCCCGTCTACCGGGTGGGCGACCAGATCGCCGAGGCGGTCAGGATCCACCAGAAGGTCACCAGGCAGCAGGCCGAAACCAGGGCCGTCGAACTGCTCGACCTGGTCGGCATCCCCAGCCCGCGCCGCCGGGCCAGGGCGTTCCCGCACGAGTTCTCCGGCGGCATGCGGCAGCGCGCGGTGATCGCGATGGCCATCGCCAACGACCCTGACGTCATCATCTGCGACGAGCCCACGACCGCGCTCGACGTCACCATCCAGGCGCAGGTGCTCGACGTGCTGCAGACCGCGCGGCGGGAGACCGGCGCGGCGATCGTGATGATCACGCACGACCTGGGGGTGGTGGCGGGGCTCGCCGACAGGGTGCTGGTGATGTACGCGGGCCGGGCCGTCGAGGTCGGTACGGTCGACGACGTCTACTACCGCACGCGCATGCCGTACACGATGGGGCTGCTGGCCTCCGTCCCGCGGCTCGACACCGGCGGACGCCAGCCGATGGTGCCGATCGAGGGGCAGCCGCCGTCGGCTGCGGCGCTGCCGCCCGGCTGCCCCTTCCAGCCGCGCTGCCCGCACGCGGTCGAGGCGTGCGCGGACGCCGAGCCCGCGCTTGAGCCCGTCGGCGAGCCAGGACACCTGGCCGCCTGCATCAGGGCACGGGAACTCGCCACCCCCGCCGCGCCCGCCCCTGCCGCGCCCCCGCCCGCTCCCACATCCGCGCCCGCTTCCGTCGGGCCGCGTGGCGGAGGTGAGGTGGTGCTGGAGGTCGACGGCCTGGTCAGGCACTACCCGCTGCTGAAGGGCGCGGTGTTCAGGCGCAGGATCGGCACCGTCCACGCGGTCGACGGCATCACCTTCGACCTGCGCGAAGGCGAGACGCTCGCCCTGGTGGGGGAGTCCGGCTCGGGCAAGACGACCGCGCTCATGCAGATCCTGGAGCTCACCAGACCGCAGCAGGGCCGGATCGTCGTGCTCGGCCGCGACGTGGCGGCCATCGGCGCCCGCGAGCGTGCCGCGATGCGGCGCGACCTGCAGGTCGTCTTCCAGGACCCGCTGGCCTCGCTCGACCCCAGGATGACCGTCCACGATATCCTCGCCGAGCCGCTGCGCACCCACGGCAGGCGCGATCCCGGCCCGCGCGTACGCGAACTGCTGGACCTCGTCGGCCTCGACCCCGCCCACGCGGCCCGCTACCCGCAGGACTTCTCCGGCGGCCAGCGCCAGCGCATCGGCATCGCGCGGGCCCTGGCGCTCGAACCCAGGCTCGTCGTGCTCGACGAGCCCGTCTCCGCGCTGGACGTGTCGATCCAGGCGGGAGTGCTCAACCTGCTGCGCGACCTCAGGCGCAGGCTCGGGCTCTCCTACCTGTTCGTCGCCCACGACCTGGCCGTCGTACGGCACATCGCCGACCGGATCGCCGTGATGTACCTCGGCAGGATCGCCGAGATCGGCGGCGTCGAGCAGGTCTACGGCACGCCGCTGCACCCCTACACCCAGGCGCTGCTGTCGGCCGTCCCGCTGCCCGACCCGCGCAAGGAACGTTCCAGGCGGCGGATCCTGCTCGAAGGCGACCTGCCGAGCCCGGCCAGCCCGCCGTCCGGCTGCCGCTTCCGCACCCGCTGCCCCCTGTTCGCGACCCTCACAGAAGACCAACGGATTCCCTGCGCGACGGTCGAGCCCGAGATCAGGCAGCTCGGCCCCGACCATGGCGTGGCCTGCCACTACGCCCCACAACCCGACTAGGAGGCACACGTGAGAACATCCCGGCTCGTCGCGGTCATGGCCGTGGCAGGTGCGCTGGCCCTGACGGGCTGCGGAAACGGAGACGGCGACACCGCCCTCAGCGGGCCACAGCCGCAGGGGGCCGAGGTCAAGGCCTTCGACGTCAACCTCGCCGCACGCGGCCAGGTCAAGGACGGCGGCACGCTGCGCTGGGGGATCAACCAGTATCCGGCCCAGTGGAACCTCAACCACGTCGACGGCAACCTCGCCCACGTCAAGGTCGTCGTCGACGCGCTGCTGCCCTCGCCGTTCCGCAGCGACCAGAAGGCGGTCATCAGCCCCAACCCCGACTATCTCGTCGGCGCCAAGGTCACCGCCAACGACCCCAAGCAGGCGGTCACGCTGACGCTCAACCCCAAGGCCAAGTGGTCGGACGGCAAGGCCGTCACCTGGCGCGACTACGAGGCCCAGTGGAAGGCGATGAACGGCGGGAACACCGGCTACCGCGTCGCCTCCACCACCGGCTACCAGGACATCCAGTCCGTGGCCAGGGGCAGGGACGACTACGAGGTCGTCATCACCTTCAAGAACGACTTCGGCGACTGGCAGTCGTTGTTCGCCCCGCTGTACCCCAAGTCCACCAACGACTCGGCGCAGGCGTTCAACGCCGCCTGGCTGAACAAGGTCCCGATCAGCGCCGGGCCGTTCAAGTTCCAGGCCTTCGACCAGACCGCCAAGACGATCACCCTCGTGCGCGACCCCGCCTGGTGGGGCGAACCCGCCAAGCTCGACCAGATCATCTTCCGCGCGATGGAGAGCGACTCGCTGGTCGGCGCCTTCACCAACGGCGAGATCGACACCTTTGATATCGGCCCGTCCGCGCCCGACTACGCCAGGTCCAAGGCCACCCAGGGAGCCGTCGTACGGCAGGCGGCCGGCCCCGACTTCCGGCACATCACGATGAACGGCGAGAGCGCCATCCTGTCCGACGTCAACGTGCGCAGAGCCCTCACGATGGCGATCAACAGGCAGGCGATCGCCCAGTCCGACCTGCAGGGCCTCGACTGGCCGATCACGCTGCTTGACAACCACTTCTTCATGAACACCCAGGAGGGCTACCAGAACAACGCGGGCGCGCTGGGCACCTACGACGTGGAGCGGGCCAAGGCGGCACTCGACGCGGCGGGCTGGAAGCTCAAAGGCCAGACGCGCGCCAAGAACGGCAAGGAGATGAACCTGCGGTTCGTCATGCCGTCGGGGTTGCAGCTGACCAAGTCGGAGGGCGAGCTGGTGCAGAACATGCTGATCCAGCTCGGGGTGAAGGTGACGCTGCAGGCGGTGCCCGCCGACGACTTCTTCACGAAGTACATCATTCCTGGCAATTACGACCTCACCGCCTTTTCCTATGTCGGGACCCCGTACCCGGTGTCGAGCGGGTACGGCATCTACGCCAACGCCACGACAGACGCCAAGGGCGTCCGGCAGTGGAACGCGAACCTGGGCCGCATCGGATCTCCCGACATAGACATGGCGATGCAGCGGGCGACGGCCGAGCTGGACGTCGCCAAGGCCCGCCAGTTGACCAACCTGGCCGACCGGCTCATCTGGGACGCGGTGAACGTCGTGCCCCTCTACCAGCGGCCGCAGAACGTCGCCGCCAAGGCGACGCTGGCCAACCTCGGGGCGCGCGGCTTCTACGACCTGCGATACCAGGACATCGGCTTCACCGGCTGACCCGCCTCCCCGCTTCCGTCGTGCCGGACCCCGTGCCACTCCGAGGCACGCCGGGGCGGTTGTGTCGGTGGCGCGGTGTAGAAGTGGACCTGTGAATCTGACCTGGCCCCACGTGCTCGCCTGGCGGTTGCGCCGCCAGTTCGTCGCCGCCGCCGACGGCCCCGGCGCGGTGGAGATCGCCCGCAGGCTCTGCGGCCTGCAGAACCAGGTCGCCTCCTCCACCAGGCAGGCCGTCGCCGTCCGCAGCGCCGTCCCCGACCCCGGCGAGCTCGACCGCGCCCTGTGGCGGGATCGCACGCTGGTCAAGACGTGGATCATGCGCGGCACCCTCCACCTCGTCCCCGCCGAGGAGCTGGCCGACTACTGTTCGGCGCTCAGCACGCTGCGCTTCTGGGAGAAGGGCGCGTGGCAACGCGGCCAAGGCGTCACCGCCGCCGAGACCGAGGCGATCATCGAGGTCGTGCCCAAGGTGCTCGAAGGCGCCCAGCTGACCCGCGAGGAGCTGGTCGACGCCGTCGTCGACGGCACCGGCGACGACCACCTGCGGGAGGCGCTCACGTCGGGCTGGGGCGCGCTGCTCAAACCGCTGGCCCGCCTGGGCGAGCTCTGCTACGGCCCGCCGCGGGAGGGCAGGGTGACCTTCACCTCACCCCGCACGTGGGTGCCGTCCTGGCCCGCCGAGCTCCCGCCCCACGAGGAGGCGGGGGTACGGCTGGCGCGCGCCTTCCTCGCCGCCCACGGCCCCGCCACGCCCGAGATGTTCGACACCTGGCTGTTCGGCGGCGTGGCCAGGAAGGCCGTGCTCAAGGGCTGGTTCCGCGACCTGGCGCCCGAGCTCACCGAGGTCGACGTCGACGGCGTCCCGCTGCTGGCCCTGACCGAGCACCTCGACGACCTCGCGGCCGCCGAGCCGTCGCGTGAGGTCCACCTGCTGCCGGGTTTCGATCAGTACATCCTGGGAGCTCCCCGCAACCTGGAGCCGCTCATCCCGGCCGCGGTCAAGGCGAAGGTGAGCAGGGCCGCGGGCTGGATCTCACCTGTCGTGATCTACCAGGGTCGCGTGGCCGGGGTGTGGGAGGGCAAGAACGGCGAGCCCGTTATGGAGCTGTTCGAGCCCGTCCCCGAGCAGCCGCTCGCCGACGCCGTCGCCAGGCTGCGCGCCGCGACCACTCTGGAGACCGCCTGACGCGCTCGGGCCGGGCGAGCGCCAACGGTTGAGAGCCGCAGGCGGGCGAGGGCTGGGCGCGAGCCGGGGAAAAGGCTGGCCGGTGAGGGATGGGTGACGGTCTGGGAAAGGCTGGCGGCGGGCTGGGTGAGGGCCTGGGCAATGCCCGGCGGGGAGGGCTGGGGGGGTCAGCGGTTGACGAGTCTGAACGACAGGCTGTCGCCGGGCCGGGCCTGGGCGGCGATCGGCAGGTCGGCGGCGGCCACGACGCCGATCACCGGGTAGCCGCCGGTCGGCGGGTGGTCGGCGAGGAAGACGATCGGCTGCCCGCTCGGCGGCACCTGCACCGCGCCCGTCACCACGCCCTCGCTCGGCAGCTCGCCCTGGCGCGCCCACTTCAGCGCGCCGCCGCGCAGCCGTAGGCCGACCCGGTTGCTGTCCTGGCTTACCTCGTACGGCCGCGCACACAGGACGTCCAAGGCGTCCGGCGCGAACCAGTCGTCGCGCGGCCCCGGCAGCACCCGCAGCACCGGCGGCGGGAGCGGCGGCGCGGGGGCGTGGTCCGCGCAGATCGGCGGCAGCGATCTCGTGCCGCCCACGGGCAGCGTCGTGCCCGCCCGCAGGGGAGCGGGCCCGAGCCCCGACAGCGAGTCGGTCGAGCGGCTGCCGAGCACCGGCTCCACGTCGATCCCGCCGCGCACGGCCACGTAGGTGCGCAGGCCCCAGGCGGGCAGGCCGATCCGCAGGTCGGCGCCGGGCGGCAGCCAGAAGGGCGCCCGCATGCCCAGCGCGCCCCCCTCGAACGACGACGCCAGCGGGCAGGGCGCGCCGGTGACGGCGACCCAGGCGCCCGCAGAAAAGCGCAGCCGCGCGCCGCCGAACGTCAGCTCCAGGCCCGCGCTGCCCTCGGGGTTGCCGACCAGGCGGTTGGCCAGGCGCAGACCGGCGGTGTCGGCGGCCCCGGAGCGGGGCACACCCAGGTGGGCGTAACCGGGACGGCCCAGGTCCTGAACGGTCGCGTAAGGGCCGGGGGCGAGCACTTCGATCATGTCGCCTCGAAGCGTACGCGGGTGCCGGGCGGCAGCAGCGACGGCGGGTCGGCGTGGACGTCCCACACCCGCAGCGACGTGCGCCCGAGCAGCCGCCACCCGCCGGGCGAGGCCGTGGGATAGACCGCCGCATACGGCCCGGCGATCGCCACCGACCCGGCGGGCACCGAGGTGCGCGGCGTGGTCAGGCGCGGCACGTGCAGCGCCGGATCGAGCCCGGTCAGGTAGGCGAAGCCGGGCGCGAACCCGAGCCAGCCCACCACCAGCTCTGTGCCCGTGTGCCTGGCGATCACCTCGGGCACCGTCAGCCCGGCCTCGTCCGCGACGGAGGCCAGGTCCTCGCCGTCATAGACGACGGGAATCGTGACGACCTCCGCCGACAGCGCGGGGGAATCGTCGGCGGCCGACGCCAGATCGGCCAGCGCCGCCAGGTGCGCGCGCAGCCTCGACTGCTCGCCCCTGGCCACCACCAGGACCGTCTCGGGCCCCGGCACGATCTCCTCGACGCCCGCGGGCCGTTCGGCCCTCAGCAGCGCGTCCAGCCGGTGGGAGGCCGCCAGCGACCCCGTCTCGACCAGCAGTCCGTGCTCGCCCGCGGTTCTGATCACGCTCATGCGAAGGACTGGATGGCCACCCCGGCCGCCAGCAGCCCATCGCGTACGGCGCGGGCCAGCCGTACCGCGTCGGGGGTGTCGCCGTGGACGCACATCGACCGGGCGCCGACGGACACCACCGATCCGTCGACCGCGATCACCGTGCCCTCCACGGCCATGCGCACCGCCCGCGCGGCCACCTGGTCGGCGTCGTGGATGACCGCGCCCTCCTCGCGCCGCGACACCAGCGTGCCCGACGGCGTGTAGGCGCGGTCGGCGAACGCCTCGGTGACGGTGGGGACGCCCGCCTCGGCCGCGGCGGCGTGCACGAGTGAGCCCGGCAGGGTGAGCACGGGCAGCGTGGCGTCGTAGTCGAGGACCGCGTCGATGAGCGCCGCCGCCTGCACGGGGTCGCGCACCACCCGGTTGTACAGGGCGCCGTGCGGCTTGACGTAGGAGACCCTGCCGCCCATGGCGCGCGCGATGCCGTCGACGGCGGACACCTGGTAGAGCACCTCGGCGCACAGCTCCTCGGGCTCGACGTCCATCTCCCTGCGCCCGAAACCGGCCAGGTCCCGGTAGGAGACCTGGGCCCCGATCGTCACGCCCCTGTCGACGGCGGCGGCGCAGGTGCGCCTGATCGTCACGGGGTCGCCGGCGTGGAAACCGCACGCGACGTTGGCGGAGGTGACGATGTCGAGCAGCGCGAGATCGTCGCCGAGCCGCCAGATCCCGAAGCCTTCTCCGAGGTCAGCGTTGAGGTCGATCACCATAGGTTGACGCTACAGCCCGTCGGGGATGTCCGCGATGTCATCCAGCGCGGACGCCAGCTCCTCGGGATCGGCGCCGATGCGCTCGACGATCTCGATGAGGACGTGGAGTACCTCGTGGCGGTCGTGGCCCAGGTCGAGCAGCCGCTGTGCCGCCTCCCACAGCTGCGGGGGATCGCCCTCCCACAGCCGCGTGGCGATCTCCTCGTGCCAGGCCAGATGCTGCTCGTCGAGCTCGCCGACGTGGTCGATCTCCAGCAGGATGCGCCGGTCGGCCTCGTCGGCGGGGTTGAGCGTGTCGAGGTCGACCTCGCCGTGCCTGCCCTGCAGGATCGGGAACGCGAACACCCGCCTGGCCAGCGCCGACAGGTCGCCGTCTGGCAGCAGCCGCTCCATCAGCGCCATGTCGAGGCCGAAGGAGGCGGGGTCGCGGTAGGCCTCGGGGAAGCGGGCGGTGGCCTCCCACACGCCGTCGAGGGTGGCGGTGATGCCCGGCTCCGGCAGGCCGGTACGGCGGGCGGCGAAGCGCACCCAGGCCGCCAGCACGTGCGGCATCGCCTCCTGCTCGGCGTGGCTCAGCATCACCTTGCGCGGCAGCCACTCCAGCAGGAACGTCTCGCACTTGGTGGGGCTGACCCGCAGCGGCCGGTCGAAGTCCTGCTCGCAGCCGTAGTCGATGATGTGGTCGGCGCACCGCGAGGCGGCCGAGGGATCGGACAGGTGCTCGGCCGCGTCGGAGGCGAGGAACTCGGCGGCCAGCATCGCCCTGCGCTCCCTGCTGTAGGGCGCCTCGCTGTGCAGCGGGGCGGGCCGCTTGCGGCCCGGCGGCAGCGCCTTCAGCCTGGACCTGGCGAAGGCGTGGTAGGCGCTGTAGCTGTCGCTGACCGGCGGCGGGTTCTTGGGCTCGCGGGTGGCGCGCATCGCCGACTCCAGCAACGCCCTGGCCTGCTGCGGCTCGACCTCCTCGAACAGCAGCATCGGGTTGGCCTCGGCCTCCGCGCGGGCCTCGTCGATCAGCTTGTCGACGTGGGAGGAGACCCAGGCGTCGCGCGCCATGCCCGACATGTTGTAGTCGACCACCACGACCAGCGCGTGCCTGTCCTGGGCGTGCGGCGCGGCCGCGCCCTCTTCGTTCCACCGGTAGCCGAAGGTGCAGATCACCGTGTCCTGGTCGCCGTAGGCGTCGCGCGAGACGTAGCAGCCCGTCGGCTTGACCGCGCCGACCCTGTCGGCCCATCCGGGCCTGGCCACGCCCGACTCCATCATCGCCAGCGCCGCGCCCTCCGCCTTGGCGCCCTGGCGGGCGGTGCCCAGATAGGCCAGGCAGATCAGCAGCGTCAGCGACGCGGGCGTGCCCGCCTTGGCCGCGTAGTCGACCAGCCCCTCACCCAGGACCTGCTCGACGTCACCACCCCGCACCCTGCGGCCCCACCAGGCGCCGACCATGTCGGAGACCATCAGCTCGGCGTCGAGGGGACTGCGTACGGCCAGCAGCTCGCGGGCCGCCTGCACCATCTCGGCGAACACGTCGTCCGGCGGAGTGCTCTCCCTTGGGTCTCGTCGGTGTCGGCGCACGCCCTCCACTCTCTCGCATTCCAGGCGGAAACGGTGCGTTTACCAATGAGAAACCGCGTTCGACCGCCTGTCGTCCCGCGACCGTCTCCCGATGCTAGCGGGCCGGACGCGGCGGCGGCGCGGAGTTGACGATGGCGAGCAGGTGCTCGCGGGCGATGCGCTCGACGATGTCAGGCGTCGCTTCTATGCCGAGGTGCTCGGCGCAGGCGAGAGCGTCGGCCACGCAACGGTCGACGGTCTCGATGGGAATCGTCAGGAATTCGGAGGCCAGGCGAAGGCTCACCGGTTCCCGTATGAGTCGAGTGGCCAGTGCGAGCATAGGAGTGAGATTCCTCTGAAGCCACGGGGCAAAACCCCAAGAACGGTCAAGCTGGGGAGTGCTTTCCCATTCCATCGGTTCTCGGGCAGGTGTCAAGCCTCCGAGCCGCCTGTGTTCGCTTCTCGGGACGGCCATTCGTGCGAAGCTGGTCCCATGCGCATCCAGCTCGCCCAGCGGACGGAGGCCGACGAGCTGCTCGGCCGCAGCCCGTTCGCCCTGCTCGTCGGCATGCTGCTCGACCAGCAGATTCCGATGGAGTGGGCCTTCGCGGGTCCCTGCACCATCTCCAGCAGATTGGGCCATGACCTGACGGCCGAGGAGGTGGCGGCCTATGATCCGGAGGCGTTCGCGGCATTGCTCGCCGAGAAGCCGGCCGTTCACCGCTACCCCAAGTCCATGGCCGAGCGGGTGCAGCGGCTGGCCGCCTACCTCGTCGAACACTACGACGGCAGGCCCGAGCAAATGTGGGCGGGCGTCACCGACGGCAAGGAGCTGTTCAGGCGGCTGCAGGACTTGCCTGGGTACGGCAGGCAGAAGGCCCAGATCTTCCTGGCCCTGCTGGGCAAGCAGCTCGGCGTCCAGCCCGACGGATGGCGGGAGGCGGCCGGACTCTACGGTGAGGAAGGGTCGTTCCGCTCCGTGGCCGACGTCGTCGACGGCGAAAGCCTGGAGAAGGTGCGGGCCACCAAACGGGAGGCCAAAAAGGCGGCCAAGGGCAAGTAGCCTGATCTTGCTGCGCACAGTGGAGCGACTTTGACAGGATGCGTTGACCGTATGGCGGCCGGGGCTTCCGTCCGCGCCTGCCCATCGCCGATGATGTACAGCAGAATCCGGTCGCCCGGAGCTGCGCTACACCGAAACACAGTTATGGAGATGTGCCGCGTGGGAGACCCTGGCACGCGACGGAGGTGCCGACCATGAGCGCCGAGACCTCCGTGCCCCGTCCCCGGGAGTCGGGTGTCGACATCTCCGACTCCGGCCTGTTCAAGGGTCTGATGTCGGAGGCGGAGTTCGCTTTCGCCTTCTTCGACCCCGAGGGCCGCTTCGAGCGGGCCAACGAGGTGTTCAGCGATGTCGTCGGCGTGCCCGCCGACCGGTTGCCCGGCCGTACCCCCGCCGAGACCCTCACCGCCGACCTCAGCCAGCTGGTCACGCACGCCGTCCAGGGCGTGGTGGAGAGCGACGGCCCGGTCACCGAGGACCGCGTGCGGGTGCGCTCGGCCGACGGCGAGTCGCGGCACTGGTCGCTGTCGTTCTCGCCGGTCCACGACGAGGAGGGCGAGCTGCGCGCCGTCGCGCTCGTCGGCGCCGACGTCACCGAGAGCCGCCAGACCGAGGAGGCCCTGCGGCGCAGCGAGGAGCGCTACCGCTCGCTCGTCGAGGCGCAGTCGCAGCTGGTGTGGATCACCTCGCCCACCGGGGCGGTCATCGAGGACGCGCCGCAGTGGCGCGCCATCACCGGCCAGGGCCTGGAGGAGTACCTCGCCCACGGCTGGCTCGAGGCCGTTCACCCCGACGAGCGCCAGCACACCGAGGAGGTGTGGAAGGAGGCGCTGCGCGGGCGCACCATGTTCGAGTGGAACTACCGCGTCCGCACCAGGGCCAGCGGCTTCCGCCACTTCGAGGTGCGGGCCGTGCCGATCATCAGGCACGGGCGCGTGGTCGAGTGGGTCGGGGCCAACACCGACGTCACGCCGCAGCGCGAGGCCGAGGAGATGCGCGGCAGGCTGACCGACCAGCTCGGCGCGGCCGCGCTGCGCACGGCCAGGCTCCAGGGCGCCACCGCGATGCTCGCCGAGGCGCTGACGGTCGAGCAGGTGGTGCAGGTCATCATCGACGTCGGCCGTACGGCACTGGCCGCCGACCGCTCGGCGGTGGCGCTGCTCGACCCCGACAGGGCCGTGCTCAAGCTGGTCAACGGCGGCGGCGTGCCCGAGGTGCCGGGCGCCACCGGCGAGGAGGTGCCGCTGTCGCACTCCAGCGTCCTCACCATGGCCGTCAACAGCCGCCGCCCGGTCTTCGCCGAGTCGCCCGAGAGCCTCAAGGCCCAGTTGCTCGACGCCGGAGGCGACGAGGACGTGCTGACGGCCTTCCTGGCCCACAGCGACGAGCGGGCCTGGGTCGGGCTGCCGCTGCTGGCCGCCGGGCGGGCCCTCGGCGCGCTGCGCTTCTCCTTCACCAGGCCGCAGAAGATCTCCCAGGAGGACGGCGTCTTCCTGGAGGCGCTGGCCGGGCAGTGCGCGCTGGCCGTCGAGCGGGCCACGCTCTTCGAGCGCGAGCACCGCACCGCCGAGACGCTGCAGCGCAGCCTGCTGCCCGACCGGCTGCCGGTGATCAAGGGCCTGGTGCTGGCCCAGCGCTTCCGCTCGGGCAGCCGCCACGTGCAGGTAGGCGGCGACTGGTACGACGCGTTCGTGCTGCAGGATGGCAGGGTCGCCGCGGTCGTCGGCGACGTCATGGGCAAGGGCGTCAAGGCCGCGGCCGGCATGGGCCGCATCCGCAACGCCATGCGCGCCCTCGCGCTGACCAACCCGCCGCCCGCGGCCGTGCTGACGGGCCTCGACAGGGTCTTCGACGCCACCGAGGAGGAGGAGCAGGTCACCACGCTGGCGTACATGGTCGTGGAGCCCGGCACCGGCGAGGGCACGCTGGCGCTGGCCGGCCACCCGCCACCCGTCCTCGTCTCGCCGCAGGGCACGGCGAGCCTGTGCGACGCCGAGCCCGGCACGCCGCTCGGCTGGCCGACCTCGCGCCGGCAGTTCAGGTTCGTGGTGCCGCCTGGACACACCGCCGTGCTCTACTCCGACGGCCTGGTGGAGAACCGCAAGCGGGGGCTGGACGCGGGACTCGCGGAACTTTGCGCGGTTGTGACCGAAGCGCCATCTGAAGTCGTGAACAATCCGCACATGCTCCTAGACTTCCTTGTAGATCGGATGTTGTCCGGGTATGAACAGGACGACGACGTCACGGCGCTCGCGATTCACGTTCCCGCGGCCACGAAGAGTGACTGAATGAAACAGTCATAAGGGTTGCTTTCGGGTATCAGTGCACCGCTTCCGTACGCACTACTGTTCCGGTCGGCCTAGGGTGGAGGTCAACCGCCGGGAGGTGGCCGTATGGAGTGCCGGGTCGTGCCAGAATGCTGGATGGTCCGTTTGCGCTCCGCACGGCCGCACCTATCTCCTAGAGAGGCATAGCCCCCCAGCGGGCATCTGGGTCCATTGTCGCCACGCGTTCGTTCGAGAGGTGTTCGTGTCGCCTGCAAGTTCGACTCGCTCGAAGCCATCAGAGCTGAACGAGCCCGTCATTCAGCGACTGCTCGAGCGTGGGCGCTCGCAGGGGTTCCTCGAGTCCGAGGATGTCCGTCAGGCCTTTGAGGAGGCGGACATCCCCATGTCGCAAGCCGCGGGGGTCCTGCGGACGCTCAGCAAAGAGGGCGTCGTCGTCCGGCTGACCGCCGCGGACTCCGCGGCTCCGAAGAAGTCTCGTGGTCCAGCAAAGCGCCGTACCGCTGCCCCCGTCAAGACGAGAACCGCAGCGGCCGCAAAGGAGCAGCAGCCGGAGACCGTGACCGCGGTCGTAGCCGCTGAGGCGGCCTCCGCAGAGGGGCCAGCCGCGAAGAAGGCCGAGCCCGCCAAGAAGGCCGCCCCTGCGGCCAAGAAGGCGGCAGCGCCTGCCAAGAAGGAAGCCAAGCCCGACACGCCCGCCAATGGTCCCGCACCCGCCAAGAAGGCCACCGAGGGCGCCGACGAGGACGACATCGACCTCGAGGGCGACGTCGAGCTCGAGGACCTCGACGACCTGGAAGAGGTCGACGAGGTCGAGGTCGAGGCCGAGGCGGAGACCGAGACCGAGACCGAGACCGAGGAAGAGGCCGAGGAGGAGCCCAAGCCCGAGGTCGTCGCCACCAGCGACGACGAGGTGCTGATCCTGTCCGACGACGACGATGACGCCCCCGTGGCGCAGGTCGCCGCCGCGGGCGCCACGGCCGACCCCGTCAAGGACTATCTCAAGCAGATCGGCAAGGTCCCCCTGCTCAACGCCGAGCAGGAGGTCGAGCTGGCCAAGCGCATCGAGGCCGGTCTGTTCGCCGAGGAGCAGCTCGGCGGCGACGAGGTCGACAAGCTGCCGGTCGACGTCAGGGCCGAGCTCGAGTGGATCGCCGAAGACGGCCGCAGGGCCAAGAACCACCTGCTGGAGGCCAACCTCCGCCTGGTGGTCTCGCTGGCCAAGCGCTACACCGGCCGCGGCATGCTGTTCCTGGACCTGATCCAGGAGGGCAACCTCGGTCTGATCCGCGCGGTCGAGAAGTTCGACTACACCAAGGGCTACAAGTTCTCCACCTACGCCACGTGGTGGATCCGCCAGGCGATCACCCGCGCCATGGCGGACCAGGCGAGGACCATCCGCATCCCCGTCCACATGGTCGAAGTGATCAACAAGCTGGCCAGGGTCCAGCGGCAGATGCTGCAGGACCTCGGCCGCGAGCCCACGCCCGAGGAGCTGGCCCGCGAGCTGGACATGACGCCCGAGAAGGTCGTCGAGGTCCAGAAGTACGGCCGCGAGCCCATCTCGCTGCACACCCCCCTCGGTGAGGAGGGCGACAGCGAGTTCGGCGACCTCATCGAAGACTCCGAGGCCATCGTTCCGGCCGACGCCGTCAGCTTCACGCTGCTGCAGGAGCAGCTCCACTCCGTTCTCGACACGCTGTCGGAGCGGGAGGCGGGCGTCGTGTCGATGCGGTTCGGCCTCACCGACGGGCAGCCGAAGACGCTGGACGAGATCGGCAAGGTCTACGGGGTGACGCGCGAGCGCATCCGGCAGATCGAGTCGAAGACGATGTCCAAGCTTCGTCACCCGTCACGTTCGCAGGTTCTGCGCGACTACCTCGACTAGGTGTCGCGACGAAACAGGGGTGCGGCCCGGATCGGGCCCCACCCCTGTTTCTCTTTCCGCCTTGTTTCTCATTCCGGCCTGTTTCTTGATCCGGCGGTTCGACACGCCGGGGCCGGTGCCGCGAGCGGAAGTCTCCTGCGGACCGCCGGTCCGCGTCCGCCGCTGATCAGAGGTCTCCTGAAGAGCCCCGGTCCTGGCCCGCCGCCGCGCCGCCCGGATCTCCTGACCTGGGACCTCGGCTCCCTGACCTCGGCGCCCCTGGAGGCCACCCTGCGGTCCGTTCCGCGTCTCGGCGGCTTGGCGGCTTGGCGGAATCGGCCGGGGATCGAGCACCCTGCACGGCTCAGCCGCCTCCCGGCGCGCCGCTCAGCCGAGCCCAGGCCGTCTGCTTCTCAGGGGCGGGCCGTCACCCGTGCTCAGTGCCCGTCACCTGAGCTCAGGTGACGTCACCCGAGCTCAGGTGACGTCCACGTCGATCCGGCCAGGAGCGAGCCGTACGGCGTAGCCCAGCTCGTCCAGAACCTTCGCCAGCTCGTCCGGCGTCGAGGGATCGGCGGCGCTCTCCAGCAGCCTTCTGGCGATCTCACCACGGGTCGCCTTGGCCATGTGGCTGACGACCTTGCCGTCCTTCAGCACCCGCACCGCCACCCCGCGCGCCCCCGCCTTCCATGCGCCCGCGTACGTGGCCGAGCGCATGTCGACGGCCAGCCCCGCGAGCCGGTCGAGCTCCTTGGTGACCAGCGGCCGCCAGAACGCCGCCAGAGCGCCCATCGGCGGCAGGCTCACCCCCATGGACAGCCGGTACGGCGGCACGCGGTCGGTGATCCGCAGCACGCCCCACAAACCCGAGAAGATCACGACGGACTCCTCCGCCCTGGCCCTGGCCTGCTCGTCCATCCTGGACAGGCCGAGGTTGTCGTACAGGACGCCGGTGTAGAGCTCGGCGGCGGGCAGCGTGGCGGCCGTCTTGAGCGCCAGGTTCTTGTCCAGCTCGGCGGCCTGGCCGGGGCTGAGGCCGAGCACGTCGAGGGCGTCGCGGCGCCTGGAGGCCTTGACGAGGGCGTTCACCACGCGGGTGCGCGGCCTGGCGAGGGTAGGGAAGGACAGGTCGCCAACCGCGGGACCGGTGCCGTGGGCGGCCTTGCCTTCGGACGGCGGGAGCAGAATGAGCACGGGTACGGTTTACCACCTGGGCGGCTGACGTGCGACGTTGCGTGTCCCAGCCGGAGTCCCGCTGGAGCGGCGTGCTTGGACGGGCCGGTGGCGGCGACCACGGTGGGCGCGGCTGCAATGCCAGGAAACTCAAGAGTGAAGGGCATGGCCCCTCACGGTGGCGCGCTGCGCGCGCTCGGGTTCGGGACTGTTCTTCCCAGGGGCTTTCCAGCCCCTTCGACCCCGGCCTGGGCCGCTCGGACGACCAAACGCCAGATCACGATTGGAGACCGGCGCGAATCTTGGCCGGACACAGCAACGAAGCTCCTGCTAGGACGGCGATTGTCGAGATCGTTTCACCTGGCAAGGAGCTTCGTTGGCTGCTCATGCCGTCATATCGCGCGGCCGGGCTACACCGGTGTGCTGGCCCAGCTGATCGACGGGCTGGCCGGGCCATTCGCGTGCCGCGCTCTGGTGCAGCCCCTCGTCCACGACGCCAGCCAAACTACGTGTCCGGCCCGGCCCCTTTTCGCCCGGCTGCTGGAACGGGTGGCCTCGCCACTGACCACCGGCCGCGCTGCCTGGTCGCACGTGGGTGATCTGCTGTCGGTGGCCTGGGACGGCCCCACGATCGCAGTGCCGGCCAGCCCGGCCAACCTCACCCGCTACGACCGCCCCACCGGCGGCCGCACCAACCAACCGCCCAAAAGTTCCTGACATCGGGCCTGGCTGTGCTTGCCGTACAGGATGACGGCGGCTTGGATGCGGGGGTGGGTCGTGCCGGATGAGGGCAGCTTCGGCGGCTGGCGCGTCGTCCTGGATGACGGCGGCTCGGGGGCGGGGCGTGCCGTACCGGATGACGGGCGCGGGCGCGCCGCACCGGACGGTGCGGCGGGTGGCTCGGGTGCTTGGGCCGGATCCGATCAGCTGGGCGCTACGCTGCGCGGATGGATATCGACCTGCTGGTGGACAAGGCCTGGCCGGCGCTCGAACGCGTCGAGCTGGACGGGTGGACGCTCCGCCATGCCGAAGGGGTGACCAAGCGGGCCAATTCGGTGCTGGTCACGGGCGACCCAGCCGATCTTGACGACGCGATCGACGCCGCGGAGGCGTTCTACGCCGCCAGGGGCCTGCCGTCCGTCTTCTCGCTGGGGCAGGGTGCGGCGGGCCTGGACCCGGTGCTGGAGGCGCGCGGCTACCGCCTGGTCGACCCCGTGCTGGCCATGGTGTCGCACGCGGCGCCTAGCCCTGTCACGCACCAGGTGCGCATCCAGGACACTCCGTGGCAAGGCTGGCTGGAATCGTGGTGGGCGGTCGACGGCCGCTACGGCGACGGCCTCGAGGTGGCCGCGAAGATCTGCTCGGGTGTGCCCGCCTGGTACGCCGCGGTGGAGGAGGACGGCGTGGCGCTGGCCGTCGGCAGGGGCGTGCCCCAGGGTGACACGCTGGGCGTCTACTGCATGGCGACGCTCCCGCGGGCGCGCCGCCGCGGCCTGGCGCGCAGTGTCCTCAGAGCGCTGGTACGGCACGCGGGCCTGGCCTCGGTCTACCTGGTGGTGCAGGCCGACAACACGGCGGCCGGGGAGTTCTACCGCAGCGAGGGATTCGCCGACCGTGGCGGCTACCACTACCGGGTCAAATGACACGCAGCCAGCGACCACTACCCGGGTCACATGCCAACGCAGGCAGCGGCCACGCTCACCGGGTCACACGCCAGCGCAGGCAGCGACCGCACTCACCGGGTCACACGCCAGCGCAGGCAGCGACCGCACTCCCCGGTCACACGCCAACGGCAGCGACCGCACTCCCCGGTCACACGCCAACGCAGGCAGCGGCCATACTTCCCGGGTCACATGACAGCGCAGGCGGCGGACCCGGGAACACCGGGCCGCCGCCTGCGCTTCATGCCATATGGGGTTATGTCATCAAGACGAACGCCTGGTCAGCGCTCGTCGGTGGATGCGATGGAAGGGGTTTCGCTGAGCCGAGCCGACTCGTCCAGGATTTCGGCGCCCTTCTCGCGCAACACGGCCACGTGCTGACGCCCGTGGTGGGCGCAGAACAGCAGCTCCCCGCCCACGGGCAGGGTCGCGCGAATGTAGGCCTGGGCGCCGCAACGGTCGCAACGGTCGAGGGCCGTCAGCGGCTTAACGGGGGCGAGAGCTCCAGTCACGTATCGCCTTTCGGGTCACCCCCGCCGAAGCGAGGATCGGGCGTCAGTCACTTGAGACAACATCTAACCGGACCTGGACGTTCCCAATCACCGCCTCGCTACGCCCAGAGCGGAATATGGCGGAAGGTAACGCCGAACGCGCCGTTGGTAACGCCAAACCTGACCTGATGGCAAGCTTGTACGCGCAGGCACGGGAAGAACGGTAAGCTACGCACACGTGTTCGATGCTTGACCAGAGGAGCTGGAGTGACGGTAGCGGAGGCGGGTTACACAGCTCGTCACCTGTCGGTGCTTGAGGGCCTCGAGGCGGTCCGCAAGCGCCCTGGGATGTACATCGGGTCCACCGACAGCCGCGGGCTCATGCACTGCCTCTGGGAGATCGTGGACAACGGCGTCGACGAGGCGCTGGCCGGCCACTGCACCCGCATCGAGGTGGAGCTCCACGCCGACGGCTCGATCGAGGTCCGTGACGACGGCCGCGGCATCCCGGTCGACGTCGAGCCCAAGTCGGGTTTGGCGGGCGTCGAGCTCGTCTACACCAAGCTCCACGCGGGCGGAAAGTTCGGCGGCGGCTCCTACGGCGCCTCCGGCGGCCTGCACGGCGTCGGCGCCTCCGTGGTCAACGCGCTGTCCTCCCGCCTCGACGTCGAGGTCGACCGCGACGGCCAGATCCACCTGATCAGCTTCAGGCGCGGCGTGCCCGGCGTGTTCGACGGCGAGGGCCCGACCGCCAAGTTCAAGAAGAAGTCGGGCCTGCGCGACGGCGGCAAGCTGGCCAAGCGCGTCACGGGCACCCGCGTCCGCTTCTGGGCCGACAAGCAGATCTTCCTGCCCGACGCCGAGGTCTCGATCGACGAGATCCACGTACGGCTGCGCCAGACGGCCTTCCTCGTGCCGGGGCTCACGCTCGTCCTCATCCATGAGGGCAAGACCGAGGAGTTCCGCTTCGACGGCGGCATCTCCGAGTTCACCGAGTTCCTTGCCCGCGACGAGGCCGTCTGCGAGGTCCTGCGCATGCAGGGCGTCGGCCACTTCCACGAGACCGTGCCGGTCCTCGACGACCAGGGCCACATGACGCCGACGGAGGTCCAGCGCGAGCTCACCGTCGACGTGGCGATCCGCTGGGGCAAGGGCTACGACTCGACCGTCCGCTCCTTCGTCAACGTCATCGCCACCCCCAAGGGCGGCACCCACATTACGGGGTTCGAGCGCGGCCTGGTCCGCACCCTCAACGAGCTGCTGCGCGAGACGAGGCTGCTGAAGAACGGCGACGACCCCGTCACCAAGGAAGACATCCTCGAGGGCCTGACCGGCGTGGTGACGGTCCGCGTGCCAGAGCCGCAGTTCGAGGGCCAGACCAAGGAGGTCCTCGGCACCTCGGCGGCCACCCGCATCGTCTCCCACGTCGTCTCGCGTGAGCTCAAGGAGCTGTTCGCCAACCCGCCGCGCGGCTTCAAGCAGCAGTTGCGGGCCGTGCTGGAGAAGATCGTCGCAGCGGCCAAGGCGCGCATCGCGGCCCGCGAGCACCGCGACAACCAGCGGCGCAAGAGCGCCCTGGAAAACTCCGCGCTGCCCGCCAAGCTCGTCGACTGCCGCAGCGACGACGTGGACCGCAGCGAGCTGTTCATCGTCGAGGGCGACTCCGCGCTCGGCACCGCCAAGCTGGCCCGCGACTCGGAGTTCCAGGCGCTGCTGCCGATCCGCGGCAAGATCCTCAACGTGCAGAAGGCCTCCGTGGCCGACATGCTGAAGAACACCGAGTGCGCCGCGATCATCCAGGTCGTGGGGGCCGGCTCGGGTCGCAGCTTCGACCTCGACGCGGCCCGCTACGGTAAGATCATTCTGATGGCCGACGCCGACGTCGACGGCGCGCACATCCGCTGCCTCCTGCTGACCCTCTTCCACCGCTACATGCGGCCGATGGTCGAGGCGGGGCGCGTCTTCGCCGCGGTCCCGCCGCTGCACCGCATCGAGCTGACCAACCCGGGGCGCGGGCAGGACAAATACATCTACTGCTACTCCGACGCCGAGCTGCACAAGGTGCTGCGGGATCTTGAACGGCGCGGCAAGCGCTGGAAGGACCCGGTGCAGCGCTACAAGGGTCTGGGCGAGATGGACGCCGACCAGCTGGCCGAGACCACGATGGACCCGCGCCACCGGATCCTGCGCCGAGTGCGCATCGAGGACGCCGAGGCGGGCGAGCGCATCTTCGACCTTCTGATGGGCAGCGATGTGGCCCCGCGCAGGGAGTTCATCGTGAGCAGCGCGGCTGAGGTCGATCGCGACCACATCGACGCGTAACGGCACGGCCGGTCGAGCTCCTGGCGCCCCTCGTCGCCGGCCTGCCAACGCTCTTGTTACGCGACCAAGACGGCCAGCCGGGTGGTACGGCCGGGGCGCCGGACGTCGCATGCGTGTCTTGCGACTGGTGGGGGTGCCGTCGTCCTGTGCACCTTGCGACCCCTGGGGTGACTGGTTGGGGTGCAGGGCGTCTCCGGCGCGACCGTGTGATCAGCCGGGCGTAACGGCTGGGGGCTGGGTGTCTACCGGGTGTCCTTGCGACCCGTGGAGTGGCCGGGTGGGGGCCAGACGTCGTCCTGTGCGCCTTGTGACCCCTGGGGTGACCGGCGGGGGCGCTGGGCGTCTCCGGCGCGACCGTGTGATCAGCCGGGCGTAACGGCAGGGGTGCTGGGCGTCTACTGGGTGTCCTTGCGGCCCGTGGAGTGGCCGGGTGGGGCGCGAGACGTCGTCCTGTGCGCCTTGCGACCCCTGGGGTGACCGGCTGGGACGCTGGGCGTCCCGGTGCGGCCTTGTGATCAGGCGGGGGTGGCGGCTGGCGACACCAGGCGTCTCCCCTGCGACCTTGCGATCAGCGGGTGACCGGCTGGGGTGCTGGGTGTGTTTCCTGGGTGTCTCAGCCGGGCGTGACGGCTGGGGACACTGGGCGCCGCCGCGTGCGCCTAGGATCTTCGCCGAGCGCGAGGGCGGTGCCATCCCGGACGGCAGGCAGGCGGCTGGTCCGCCGCAACTGGCGAAGCGGTCAGTTGCAGGCCGTCCGGCAGGGTAGCGCCCGGTTCGCGGGACCGGAGCTCACTGCTTGAGCGGCTGGTTGAAGCGCAGCAGGTTGCCGGAGGGATCGCGGAAGGCGCAGTCGCGGACGCCGTACGGCTGGTCGACCGGCTCCTGCAGCACCTCGCCACCCGCGGCGCGGATGCGCTCGAAGGTGGCGTCGCAGTCGGCGGTCGTGAAGATGGCGCCGCGCAGCAGGCCCTTCGCCAGCAGTTCCGCCATGGCCTCCTTGTCGGCGGGCGAGGCGTTCGGGTCCGCGACGGGCGGTTCGAGCACGATGTTCACGTCAGGCTGCGACGGCGAGCCGACGCTCACCCAGCGCATCCCCTCGAACCGGACGTCGTCGCGCACCTCGAGGCCGAGAACGTCCCGGTAGAAGGCGAGCGCCTTGTCGTGGTCGTCGACGGCGATGAAGCACGCTGAAAGCTTGATGTCCATGCGTTCCACGCTACGGTCGGGGCGCGGGTTTCGCTTCTCGATTCCTGACCGGCCGCGTGTGGATCTTGGCGAGGCAGGCAGGGATGGCGGCGCCCTCGTCATGGCGGCGGGCCCGGTACGAGCTCGGGCTCTCGCCGACCAGCTCGGTGAACCGCGAGCTGAACGACCCCAGCGAGGTGCAGCCGACCGCGAAGCAGACCTCCGTCACCGTCAGGTCTCCCCGCCGCAGCAGCGCCTTGGCTCGCTCGATCCGGCGCGTCATCAGGTAGCTGTACGGCGTCTCCCCGAAGGCGGCGCGAAAGCTGCGGGAGAAATGGCCCGGTGACATCAGGGCGACGCGCGCCAGCGCCGGAACGTCGAGCGGCTTGGCGTAGTCGCGGTCCATCAGGTCACGGGCCCGGCGCAGCCGGACGAGGTCCTCCAACCTCACGCGACCAGCATCTCACAGCGCCAGGCGCCGGGCTGCTCGGAGCACATAGCGCCGAGGACATGATCCGTCGACTGCCGCGGGCCGCACCCGCGGCGACGCCCATGCACGGGACCAGCCGCCTGAAGCTCGACCGGCCAACGGAGTGCCAGTGCGGTGTCCACGAACCTTCGCCGAGTCAGTGGGGGTCGTCAACCTCGGCACTTCCGAGCACTAGATGAATGAGTCCAAGGCATAGCTGCGGAGATAGGGCGAGGGCGCCCATCCTCAGTGTGTGACGACCGAACTGGACACCCTCGCAACCGCAC